>CALLKG010000091.1:0-16101 GCA_938008395.1 Corynebacterium tuberculostearicum | reverse complement strand
AGGCATAGTTCAATCCTTCCTTAGCTGAGGTAGGAACTAAACCCAGGACGCTTCAGCCCAATACCTCACACACCAACAACAACGAACAGAAAGGAAGACCTCCAAAGGGTAGGGGACGCCGTTAAAATGGGCTGACAGCCTACCGAGGAGGCCGAACTGATGAGCTCACTGGCTGCCATCGCCTTGCCATTTTTTCAGAGTAGGACCCGATCCTTTCTTGATGAGGATCGGGCAGCTAGACGTGCACTGAAAATGCAAGATGGAATTGGCGTGCTCGATTTTGCCGTGGAGGACCCTTCGGAGGATCCAGCCCAAGTATTCTCGGTTGTGCAAGAAGCGCTGGAGATTGCCGTAGATGTGATAGCCAATGCGGATGACTCACTTGGTATGTTAAGTGAGGTTGTTGAAGAGCTTATCGAGCTCCACGCTAAGAGCGCACAGCGCGCCAAGCCTGCGCCAAGGGAGCTGGCCGAGTGGTTCATTGATTTCCATGAGAGCAACGAGGTTGATTACTTCGATCTTGACCCTGTTGCATATTCAACGGTCCTCGGAGAAGACGGCCTGGCTCGGGTGCGCGCTTGGGCGGAAAACGCAGATGTTATCCGCCGTAAGTATATGGAGAAGCGCTTTGCGGTTTTAGATCAAGACGTCGAAGCAATTATTCGTACACACTTGGCTGAGGGTAGCTACGCGGTTTATTTCGAAGAGGCAGCTAAAGCCTTAGAAGAAATCGGTGAGTATGACGCTGCGTGGGAGTACGCGAAGCGTGGTACCGAATCTGAACCAGATTGGCAGGCGCGGTCCTGCGGGCAATTCTGGGTGGAACTAGCGAGGGATCATTTCCCCGAAAGGGAGGAAGAGGTCGCCCAGATAGTTCTCAACAAGTGGCCGGACCCGCTCCTAGAAGTAATGCTGTATCCAGAAAGGTTTGTGGAGCCCTAGAGAACTAGAAGGTCGAACTTCGTGGCCTTCACGTCGGACAGGCGCTTGCGGGCGCGCTCGAGGCGCTGCCATTCCTCCTGGGGGATGGACTTTCGGGCAATGGTGACGGTTTCGGCGTCAGGGGTGCCCCATGCGATGGGCATAGGGGTGATTTGCTGCCAGTGGTTGTTGTCCGCGCGGCCGGACACAGCGGCGACGGGAACCTTGGTGCCTACGGTGCGCTGAGTGCCGGGAATAGCGGTCACGGTGCGCAGGCAAGCGGCCCAACGGGGAGCCAGGGAAGGATCCACGTTGGTGTTGACCAGGGCGAGCAGGACCATGTCGCGCTCGTTAACCTCAGCGATGACAGCCGGAGCAAGGGGATAGGAGTCATAGAGTTGCTGGGCGGTGCCGACTTTACGGGCGGCGGCGAAGCCGACGATGGCCACCATGATTCCGAAAAGGATCATGCCGAGGCCGATGGTAATGCCCCAGGAAAATCCCCACCAGATGGCCGCGCCGCCGATGATGAGCAGGATGCCCAGCACGAGGCCGGAGATGCGAAGGCGGTTGGAATCGCGCAAGAGCTCGTTGTTGGCCTTGGCAAAGGACTCGTCTACGTCGAACTTGAAGATTTTCATTGTTCCAAGTCTAGTGCGTCGATAAGCCGGTAGGCATATCCCTGCTCGGCGAGGAAGCGTTGGCGATGCACGGCGTAGTCTGCGTCGAGGCTATCGCGGGTGACCAGCGAATAGAAGAGGGCTTCTTCTTCCTTGGGGCGCAGCAGCCGGCCGAGGCGTTGGGCCTCTTCTTGGCGGGAGCCGAAGGTGCCGGAGACCTGGATGGCTAGGGCCGCCTCGGGAAGGTCGATGGAGAAATTGGCCACCTTGGATACTACGAGAACAGGAAGTGTGCCCTCGCGGAATTGTTGGAAGAGGCGTTCGCGCTTGGCGGTGGAGGTGGAGCCGTCGATAACGGGGGCGTCGAGATGCGCGCCGAGCTCTTTGAGCTGGTCGACATAACCGCCGATGATGAGCGCCTGCTGTGGGTGGCGGGCCAGGATCTTATCCACCGCACGGAGCTTGGCGGCGGCTTGGGCGGCGATGCGGTAGCGGTCGCGAGGTTGGGCGGTGGCGTACAGCATGCGTTCCTCGGCGTCCATATCCACGCGGACCTCGATGCATTCGGCGGTGGCGATATAGCCGGCCATTTCGAGTTCTTTCCACGGGGCGTCGTAGCGCTTGGGGCCGATAAGGGAGAAGACGTCGCCCTCGCGGCCGTCCTCGCGCACGAGGGTAGCGGTAAGCCCTAGCCGACGCCGCGATTGAAGGTCCGACGTCATGCGGAACACCGGGGCGGGAAGGAGATGGACCTCGTCGTAGATGATGAGGCCCCAGTCGCGGGAATCGAAGAGCTCGAGGGCGCGGTATTCGCCCTTGGTTTTGCGCGTGACCACCTGGTAGGTGGCGATGGTGATGGGCTTGATTTCCTTCTTTTCGCCGGAGTATTCGCCGATTTCGTTTTCGGTCAGGGTGGTGCGGCGCAGGAGCTCGTCGCGCCATTGGCGGCCGGCGACGGTATTGGTGACCAAGATGAGCGTGGTGGATTCTGCCTTGGCCATTGCAGCGGCGCCGACGATGGTTTTGCCAGCGCCACATGGGAGTACGACGACGCCGGAGCCGCCGGACCAGAAGGCCTCGGTGGCGTACTGCTGGTAGTCACGCAGCTGCCAGCCGTCGTGATTGAGGGCGATCGGATGGGACTCGCCATCGACGTAGCCGGCGAGATCCTCGGCCGGCCAGCCTGCCTTGAGGAGGGATTGTTTAAGGCGGCCGCGCTCGGAGGGCGGGACGGCGATGGAGTGCTCGTCGATGCGCGCGCCGAGGAGTTTTCCGGTAGCGCCGCGGGAGAGTTCTTCCAGGATAGGTGGCTCTTCGGACTCGAGGATGAGGCCGTGGGCCGGGTGGGCGTGCAGGCGGACGCGGCCGTAGCGGGACATGGTTTCGGCGACGTCGACAAGCAGGGCTTGGGGGACGGGAAAGCGGGAGTAGTTTTCCAGGACGTCGACGACCTGCTCGGCGTCGTGCCCGGCCGCGCGGGCATTCCACAACGCGAGCGGGGTGATGCGGTAGGTGTGCACGTGCTCGGGGGCGCGCTCCAGCTCCGCAAAGGGAGCGAGTGCGGCGCGGGCCTCGGCGGCTTGGGCGTGATCCACCTCGAGCAGGACGGTCTTATCCGACTGCACAATCAATGGTCCATTCATGGCTCCAGCGTAACGGAGGTGATCCGGTGCAAGGGAAACCGGATGGTAGAGCCATCGGCCGCGCGAGCGTCGATTTGCCCGCCCGCCACGGTCAGCGGGGTGACGGTGCGTTTCTTTTCGTTGCCGTTCTTGTCCGCATAGCCGATGGTGATCGGCCGGGCAGTGCGCGCGGCGGCGTGGACTATATCGAGGCTGGGCGTGGAAGGCGCCGCGTCGTCGCGCAGGGTGCGCATCGCCTTCGCGATGTCCGGGGAAGCGGTGGCCCGGCGGGCGGTGGGCGTCGGCAGTGTAGCCGGTTCGGGCGCGACGTTCAGGCTGGCGCCGCTTTCGTCCTCAGCAGCGGGAGAGAGTCCGTGGTCGCGTAGTCGTTCCAGCAGGTCGTGCACCGGCAATTGGGACACCGCGACGGTGGGCGCGAGCAGGCGCAAAGGCGCGGCCTTGAGCGCAATCTGGAGGAGAGCCGGGTCCTCGCTGCGCAGGTAGGACAGTGCCGGGCCGGAGCGCAGGGTGCCATGGCGCTTGGCGACGTCCCCGATATGAAACTCCAGCGTCTGCGGCACATCCCCGTGGGCGGCGAAGAAGGCCTGGATTTCTTCCCCAGTCATGCCGCGATCCAGACCGCGGCGCAGGGAAGCATCCGAAATGCGGTAAACGCTGGCCAGGCCGGGGGACTCGAGGTCGGCGACTGATTCGAGCCGCTGGTGGGTATCCGGATCGAGCGGGCCAGGAACCAATACGGTCATATCCGCTTGGATGAGGAAGTAGTCGACCGTGTCGGGGGTCAGGCGGGCGGCGGCGTCGGGGGCGTCGATAAGCACGCTGGTGGGGCGCTCAAGGGCAATGGCGCCGATCCACTCGGCTTCCGCGCGGAGTTCGGCGATGGTCTCGTCCGAAGTGTGCGTGGCAAAGAGCGGAAAGTGGAAGCGCAGGGACTCCTCGAAGGTGGGCTTCGCGCCGCGCAGGTAGACCTGCAGGACTTTGTCCCTGAAGCCAGGAAGTCGGTCATTGGTGTGCGCTAGCGTGCGGCCTTCCTTTGTCCATGGGGAAGCAGTCCAGGCCTCGAGCAGGACCTGCCACTTTTCGGCGAGGTTTGCATCAAGCCAAGCCTGGGCGAGCTCCGTCGGCGCGAGGAAATTGCCCTCGAAGTTTTTCGGCTCGCCGCGGCTGAGCAGGCGGGCGCTCATGCCGAGCTCAATGAGGCGACGCAGTTCTCCTTCATCGATGGTGAGGGTTTTGCTCAGGTTGGTGAGCTGGCGAACGCCGACGGTCTTGTCCTTGAGGAGCTCTATCGGCCGCGCGCCTAGCGCGTCAATCACGCGCTGCATGCCACGCACGGCGGAAAGGCCGGCCGCGGTACCGGCATCATCGGCCTTGGAATCCGGAGCGGGGGATTCGGTGACTCCCTCCACCGGGATCGGTGCGGTGGGCTTGCCGTTGAGCGCAAGGTGCACGGCGCGCGGCAGGCGGACGGTGGTGGCGTCCACGCGTTGGAGCAGCTGCTTGGCGATGAGCCGCGGAATCGGCCGGGCCGGATCCGCATCGATGGCCGCATCCCGCGTGGTGCCCAGGCCATTGGAACGCGACAGGGTCTCGAGGACCTTCCGCTCTTCGTCCGGCAGCTCGGCGATGTCCTCCAGGCTAACCTGGACCTGGTCGAGGAGGGACCAGCCCGTGGGAAGAGCAGGCATGACCTCGGGCGGGATGAGGATGTTGCCGTAGGCTAGGCCGCGCTCCTTGAGCTGGCGGGTGATATCCGGATTAAGGTCTTCTACTTCTTCGAGTTCCCCTCCGCGGCGCGCGATGTCTTCGATTTCCGCAAGCTGCCGTGCAGTGCAGTTCATGAGCGCCCGCGCGATAGAGGTGCGCAGTAGCAGGCGGGTAGCGAGCGCGGCGATGCTCGGGGGTAGCGGATTGAGCACATCCGGCCGGTTGCGGAGGATGGTGGCGAGCTCTTCTTCCTCAAGGGAGGCGAGCCACGTGCGGAAATGCGGGAGGTGGGAAGACTGAGTCATGATGTCACCCCAGTTTAGTTATCGTTTGAGTTACGTTTTTGCGCAAGGTTTGAAATAATAAGGGCTATGTCGAATCAGAAGAAGGGTCACGTTTCCCCGGCTTGGCCGAAGAACGAAAATCGCGAGCACGCAATCACGGAAATCTCTGCGCCTTTTGCTGGTGCGTCCAGCCCCTACGGCGATGATCTGATCTTGCCGATGCCGGCAGAGAAGCTGAACTACGTTCACCCTTATACTCGCATCAATCGCTAGAGTATGTCCCCGCCTTGGTGCGGGGATTTTTCTTTCATACAAAAAGGGCCCATTGCTATTGCAATGGGCCCTTTATCGCTATGTCTTAGCGGGTGATGTTCTCAATCATCTGCGCAATCGGGTCGATGATGTTGCGGTTGGCAGAGTAGAAGTTGTTGAAGTCGTGGCGGTTAGCCTTGTACAGCTCGGTGAACTGTGCAGGCAGTGCCAAGCCGTAGGAGTTAGCGGCGTTCTTGATGGTGTTGTACAGAGCATCAACAGCCAGCTCGTCGGACTTCTGAGCGGCAGCCTGCTTGACCGGAGCCGGTGCCTGGGCCGGAGCCTTAGGGGCAGCGGACGGAGCGGTGCGCTGGGTCGGAGCGGAGTTCAGGCCGAGGGAAGCGGAGCAAGCCGGCCATGCACCCCAGCCCTGGGAAGCAAGCACGCGCTCAGCGACGACAATCTGCTGCTCGCGGGTAGCCTGGTCAGCGGTAGCAGCGAACTGGCCGCCGCCATTGGCCTGCCAGGTCTGCGGGTTGAACTGCAGTCCGCCCTGGTAGCCGTTGCCAGTGTTGATGTGCCAGTTGCCGCCGGCCTCGCACTGTGCCAGACGGTCCCAGTCGGAATCCGGAGCAGCGGAAGCGGTCGGTGCCATGATGGCAGCGGCGGCGCCGAAGGCGACGGTGCCGGCGGTGAACTTAGCGGCCATACGGTTCTTAGCGGAGTGGCGTCCCATGTAGTTAGTCCTCTCTGTGTGCCCGCATTAACTGCAAAGAATATGTACCAAAAAGAAAGGGCGGGCGAGGGCAACTTTCTTAACGGCTCTTAAGTGTCTGGGGGACAGCGTAGCGGTTTATAACGAAAGTGTCACGTTATGGGCACTAAACGGGAAAGAAAAGGGACAAATGTGGTGGGTGAGGGGACATTTTCCCAGGTAAGCAATAATCTGTGATCTATGTCATGTAACGCGGGTGTGTCGCGGCAGAGTGCGCGACTTCTGTTGTTTTGACCAGGCGGCTAAAATAAAGATTTTCCCCTAGAGAAGAGGTGGGTACCTATGCCTATTGGCAAAGTGAAGTGGTATGACGCCGAGAAAGGTTTCGGTTTCGTCAGCAACCCGGGCGATGAAGACGTCTATGTTGGCCGCAACGTGCTGCCCAAGGGAGTAGAGGAACTGTTCCCCGGCCAGCGCATCGACTTCGATTTCGCGGCCGGGCGCCGCGGTCCGCAGGCGCTGCGGGTCAAAGTATTGGATAAGCCGCGTCGCCGCACCCCGGCCCGCAAGCCGGAAGAACTCGGCAGCATGGTCTCTGACGTGATGACCTTGCTGGAGTCGCAGATTCAGCCGGTGCTCAATTCCGGCCGCTACCCGGAGCGCAAGACTGGGCGCCAGGTAGCAGAAATCCTCCGCGCAATCGCGAAGGATTTGGATAGCTAATTAGAAGCCTTCGTGGATTCCTCCGCGGAGGCTTCTCGTTCTTTATCGGTCATCGTGGTCAGGGACCACACGGTGGCCAAAGGGGTTTCGTCACCGTTGTCATCGGTGCCGATCATCATGGAGGAAATCTCCACCACCTTGAGGCGGGGGCGCTTGCCGGTAGAGGCCTTGATGGGGTCTACCGAGCCGGGGATCGAGACCTCGGTGGTTTCGTTCGCGCCGTGCGCGGTTTCATCGTTGGCGGCGGGGTCATCGTAGATGGAAAGAATCTTCCACTCGTGGTCGGAGATTTCTTCGGGGATATCCAGCTTGAGGGTGTCATCATCACCCACGGTGAGGTTCGGGACCTCGCCTTCCGGGCACTCGGAGCCGGGCTCGCAAGCAATGTACGGGGCGACGTCGATGGACTTATCGCCCACGGAGGCGGTGACCTTGATGTCGCGGGGATCGGGACCCGGGCGCTGGTTCCACCAGTTTTGGAAGATCACTACGGCGGCGACGATGACCGCCACGACCACGATGAGGGCCAAGATCTGCAGCAGCGACTTTTTCCTTGCTTCCTTACGGGTTGCCATGGGCCTTTACCTTACTCGAACGTGGAAGAGTTCTTCCCACCGCTTGCCGGTAAGCCAGAACTCATCGTCTGTGATGTGTGCGATGCCGTTGAGGACATCATCGGGGTCGGTATAGCGGGACTTATCAATCGCGTCGGTAGCGATGACGGCGGTTACTCGGCCGGTGGAGGGATCGATGCGGTAGATGTTGTCATCCATCCACACATTGGCGTAGACGGCATCGCCCACGCACTCGAGTTCATTGATGTCTTCGAGGGGCTTTCCCTCCAGGGTGACGTCGGTAGTGGAGCGCTCCGCGAAGGTCTCTGGGTCCATGTGCCGCAGGGTCGCGGAGCCATCGGACATGAGGAGCTCCTCGCCGGTATTGCACAGGCCCCAGCCCTCGCCCGAGTAGGTGGCGGTATCTACCTGGCGTAGGTCTCGGTCGTATTTCAGGGCTTGGCCGGACTTCCAAGTCAGCTGCCAGATGGAATCGCCGGCTTGGGTGATGCCCTCGCCAAAGTAGCGGCTATCCAGGCGCGTTTCGGCCAAGGTTTCGCCGGATTCGGGGGAGAAGCGCTCCAGGCGGGATTCGCCCCATTGGCCGGTGCCCAGGAGCAGGTTGCCGTCCGGATCGGTTTCGAGGCCCTGCGTAAAGGAGTTGGGCGGCAGGGAAGCGGTGCCGAGAACCTCGACGGAGAGGTGTTCTACTTCGGGTTCTGCTGGTGTAGAGGAACAGGCGGCGAGCGTGCAGGGGAGGAGAATGCAGGCGGCGCGGGAAAGAAACGACATGCACCATATGTACCACCGCGTGCGCTCCATAATGAATAATGAGGGGCGTGAGTAAGCGAAAAGCAAATCCGTTGATCGATTCCCGCGCCGTGCGCATCGCGCGCGAGGCGTTGGATGAGGTGGGGGAAGGGGGCGTCGGCAAGCATATCGGCGTCGCCGGGATGGGCCGAAACGTTGCTACCCACCGATTTGAAGCAGAAATGCCTGGCTACCCTGGCTGGGAATGGCAGGCGGTGCTCGCCTGCGCGGAGGGATCGCGCTACGTCACCGTCAATGAGGTGGCGCTGGTGCCGGGAGGGGAGGCCCTGCAGCCGCCGGAATGGGTGCCCTATGAGGACCGTGTGCGGCCAGGCGACCTCGGGCCCGGAGACCTAATGCCACCGGCCGTGGATGATTCCCGCCTGGATGGGGAAACTTTGTCCAAATCCGGCCTGGAAGACGCCAAGAAGCGCTGGCGCACCGAGTTCGGCCCCAATACGGATATGGCGGCCAAGGCGCGCCTGCAATGCCGCACCTGTGCGTTTTATGTGCAGCTGTTGGATAACTATGGCGTCTGCGCCAATGAGTACTCGGCGGATGGCCGGGTGGTGCACTCGCGCTATGGCTGCGGTGCACATTCGCAGACGCGCGTGCGGGAAGAAAAGGCCCCGGAAGTGGCCTTCGATGATGAAAAGCCCATCTTCCAGGATTTTGAAATCGAGGATTAAGGCAGCACACTTATGGCGTAAGACTCGCTGTACGTGAAAGGCGCAGGCGTTGAAAGCCACTCTCGATCGCTACTTCCATATCTCTGAACGTGGTTCCTCCATTGGAACCGAGCTACGCGCGGGAACGGTCTCGTTCTTCGCCATGGCCTATATCATCCTTTTGAACCCGCTCATCCTCGGTACAACCGAGGACGCAGAAGGCTACGCGCTGGGCGTGCCACAGGTCGCCGCCGCCACCGCGCTGGTCGCCGGCGTCATGTCCATTCTCTTCGGCGCCATTGCCAAGTATCCCTTCGCCATGGCCGCAGGCTTAGGCATGAATACCTTCGTGGGCGTGAGCATGGTCGCCACTAGCGGGCTGACCTGGCAGGAATCCATGGGCCTAGTGGTCATCGAGGGCATCATTATCGTCCTGCTGGCCATCTCTGGTTTCCGCACCGCCGTCTTTGACGCCATCCCTCAGTCCATGAAGGCGGCGATGGGCGTGGGCATCGGCATGTTCATCGCCATGATTGGCCTCGTGGATGGTGGCTTTGTCACCCGCGTGCCGGACGCCGCGCACACCACCGTGCCGGTGGGGCTGGGCATCAATGGTTCGATTTCTACCTGGCCCGCGCTGGTCTTTGTCATCGGCCTCATTATCTGTTCCTTCATGGTCATCCGGAACGTGCCGGGCGGGCTCTTTATCGCCATCGTGCTTACCACCATCATCGCGTTTATTATCCAGGCGTTTACCGGCTCCGAGGACTGGGGCATGGCCGCGCCCGTGAAGCCGGAGGCGCTCGGCGGCATTCCGGATCTGTCCATCGTGGGCGATGTGAACCTGGTGGGCGCCTTTACCAAGATCGGCGTGGTCTCCACGGTGCTGCTGATTTTTACCCTGCTGCTTACCAACTTCTTCGATGCGATGGGCACCATGACCGGCCTGGGCAAGCAAGGCAAGCTTGTCGACGCCGACGGCAACCTCCCCGATATGAAAAAGGCCCTCGTCGTCGAAGGCTTCGGCGCCGTGGCCGGCGGCCTGGGCTCTGCTTCTTCCAATACCGTCTTTGCGGATTCCTCCGCCGGCATTGCCGATGGCGCCCGTACGGGCCTGGCCAACCTCATGACCGGCGTGCTGTTCCTCGCCGCGATGTTCTTGACCCCGCTCTATGAGATCGTGCCCATCGAGGCCGCCTCCCCGGTACTCGTCATCGTCGGCGTAATGATGGCCGCGCAGCTGACCGAGATCCGCTGGACCAAGATGGAGATCGCCATCCCCGCCTTCCTGACCATTGTGACCATGCCGTTTACCTATTCCATTGCCAACGGCATCGGCGTGGGCTTCATCTCCTTCGCGCTCATGTCCACCTTCGCCGGCAAGGCCAAGGACGTGCACTGGATCATGTGGCTCTTGGCAGGCCTCTTCGTGATTTTCTTTGGCATGGATCCGATTTCCAATGCCATCGGCTAGCCTAAGGGCATGCTGATTACTGACCCCGCAGACCCTCGCCTAGACGATATTCGGAACCTCAACAAATCCGATAAGTCCGGCGAGGGTCTCGTCATTGCTGAGGGCCCGCTGGTGGTCTCCCGGCTGGCCGAATCCCGGTTCCCCATGCGCTGCCTCGTGGGCTTTCCCAAGAAGGTAGAGGCCTATATTTCTGAGTATGGCGAGCCCGAGTGCCCCATCTACGAGGTCTCCCGCGAGACCCTAGCGGAGGTGGCCGGCTTCGATATGCACCGCGGGCTGGTCGCCGCCGCGGACCGCGCCCCTGAGCCGGAGGTGAGCGAGATCGTGGACTCCGCCAAGACCATCGCCGTGCTCGAGGGCGTGGGCGATCATGAAAATATCGGCGCCATCTTCCGCCATGCCGCCGGCATGGGCGTAGATGCGGTGCTGCTGGGCTCCGGTGCGGCGGATCCGCTCTACCGGCGCTCGGTGCGCGTGTCCATGGGACACGTGCTGCGCTTGCCCTTTGCCCATTTAGAAGGCGGGTTTACTACCTGGCAGCGTTCCTTGCAGGCGCTTGCCGACGCCTCCTTTACCCTCATTTCCTTAACCCCCAACCCCGAAGCGGTGCACTTGGCCGAGGCCATGCATGGCCTGGATAAGGTGGCGATGCTCGTCGGCGCGGAGGGCCCCGGCCTTACCGAACACGCAATGAAGGCCACCGATATACGCGCACGCATACCGATGGCCCCTGGCACCGATTCTCTTAATGTGGCGACTGCCGCCGCCATTTCCTTTTATGAGCGCCAGCGCTCCTTGAGCGACTTAAACGTCTGAGCGCTCCAATTGCCGATGAGCGAGCCCAAGTGCTTGGCGGTGGAGATGATTTCCTCGCCGGTGGATTCCGGCTCGGCGCTGTGGTCCTCGTAGTCGTCATAGTCGTTCAGGCCCAGCTTATTGGCCGACTGTGCGGCTAGTTCCCCCACGGATCGCTTGGGTTTCGGCGGGTCGATCTTTGGCTCTGGGCGGCCATCGACGGCGTAGCCCACGACGTCTAGGTCTGGGCCATCGTGCCCGACCTCGATGTCGAGCCAGTATTCCTGCGCCGCTTCCATGATGCCCTGCGGCTCGAAAGGCAGGGAGATTCCGCCCAGCGGCTCGTATTTTTCGCCCGCCCAGTAGGGCGCCTCAAAGGGTTCGGGCAGGCCGGTGTCCTCGTAGAGGTGCTCGCGGGTAGCGCACAGGCAGCGCTTGAGATCGCCGCCCTCCCACAGGGCGAAGCCGGCGTAGCCTTCCTTCTCATTGCTCGCCAGCGCAATGACGCGCTGGGCGGGCACCGCGTTGAGCAGCGTGTCCGGCAGCTGGGAAAGGAGAACAGAATCCCCCTCGCAGACCGTTTGCACCACGGTGATGCCGGGGTAGCCGCCGATGTAGTACTCGTTCGGATCCGTCTGCGCGGAACGGTTAAGCGGGAATTGCCCAATCGGCGTGACCGGAAAGGTCGGATCCAGCTGGGCGAGGAATTTCCGGCCAAAGCCGCGATCCGCCTTGGGCTCGGTCTTCAACACCTCTTCCGCATTGGGCTGAGAGATGTACCAGAGAGTAAGTACTGCGTGAGAGATGTCCACGATTAGTCCCTAGGGCGCTTGGTATTGGAGCGAACGCCGAGCAGCACGTCCTCCCAATGCGGGGTGACGGCCTTGCGGCGGCGCTTGGTGGGCTTTTCTTCTGGCGAGGGGTTCTGCAGGAACTCCTCTTCCTCCGGCTCTTCCGGAGGGGTGGTCGGCGCGGTGAGGTCCGTGACGTTGCTGGGCTGGTCGCCATCGATAGCTTCGTCATAGCGGCCGCTGCCCAGCGAAGTTAGCGAGCGCACCGGCTGCACGAAATCGGGGTCCGTTAGGTCCGCGGCCACCGAGTTGCGCGCTTCCACCGTGGCGGGCGAGGACATGGACTGCTTGAAGTACCACTCGGCCTCGTTCTCGGACAGGCCGGCCTTCCACGTCACGCGCACGATCCAGGCCTCGCCCTGGTGGCGGTAGGCATCCCAGGTGGACTCGGAGAGCGAGTGGCCGCGGGCGGCAAAGGCGGTGGCCAGAACCTCCCACAAGGTGAGCTTGGCCGGTCCGTCCTCGCGGACGGGGTGTGCCTGCTTGGAAATCTCCGCGATGCGATTGCGCTCCAGCATGACCGGGTAGGCGAAAGGCTCGATGCGAGATTCGGTCACGCCCATTTCTTCCGCCAGCTCCGCCGCGGAGGCGCCGGCGCGAATGCGGTTTTGAATCTCCGCCGGGCGAATCTTTGTCTCTTCCACCGGTTCCGGTTTGGTGGGCTTGGCCAGGCTGATGGCCGGAGTCGCCGGTTCCTCTTCGGGGGTTTCCTCCTGCTCGCTCTGCAGGGCCTCGCGCAGCTCATCGGTGATGGAGAGGAAAAACTCTTCGCCGTCTTCGGTGCGCAGCACCAAAGAGGTTTCGGTCGACTCGCTGTCAACTGGGAACAGCTCGCGCATAATAGGGCGCTCCTTTTGCCTATCGACGGCGGACATATCTGTGATGCATTCAACTATAACGTGAAAATGCCCCGCGGCCTGCGAGGCGGCGGGGCATGTTGGGAGTGATGCGTTAATTCGCATCCAAGACGTAATCGATGCACTGGGTCAGCTTGGCGATATCCTCCGGATCAACGGCCGGGAACATGCCGATGCGCAGTTGGTTACGGCCCAGCTTGCGGTACGGCTCCACGTCCAGGATGCCGTTGGCGCGCAGGGTGGCGGCGAGCGCTGCGGCGTCGACGGACTCGGCGAAGTCGATGGTGCCCACCACGAGCGAGCGGGACGCCGGCTCCGCGACGAAGGGAGTGGTCTCCGGGCGGGATTCGGCCCAGCTATACAGCGTGGTGGAGGATTCCGTAGTGTGCTCAACCATGCCGTCCAGGCCGCCGTTGGCATTCATCCACTGGAGCTGGTTATCCAACATGAGCAGGGTAGCGATTGCCGGGGTGTTATAGGTCTGGTTCTTGCGGGAGTTATCTACTGCCGTCTGCAGGTTGAGGAAGGTGGGGATATAGCGCTCGGAGGCGTTGATTTTCTCAATCCGCTCCAGTGCGGCGGGGGACATGGCGGCGAGCCACAGGCCGCCGTCGGAAGCAAAGCACTTTTGCGGCGAGAAGTAGTAGACGTCCGTATCGGAGATGTGCACGGGCAGACCACCCGCGCCGGAGGTGGCGTCCACGACCACCAGCTGCTGATCATTGCGGGGGTGCGGGCGGGTGACTTCTGCCATCGCGCCGGTGGAGGTTTCATTGTGTGCCCAAGCGACGACGTCCGCTTCCGCAGAGAGTTCGTGTGGGTCGGGCGCAGTGCCCGTGGGGGACTCCACGATGGAGGGGGCATCGAGCCAGGGTGCGCCCGCGGCGGCCTTGGCAAACTTAGTGGAAAACTCGCCGAAGGTGAGGTGGGCGGAGTGGCGCTCTATAAGCCCGAAACTGGCCGCATCCCAGAAGGCGGTGGCGCCGCCGAGGGAAAGGACAATCTCGTAGCCCTCTGGCAGGGAGAAGAGAGCGCTTAAGCCTTCTCGCACCGAACCTACGAGGTTCTTTACCGCCGGCTGGCGGTGAGAGGTGCCCATGACCGCGGGGTCAATGGCCGCAAGCTGGTCGGGCCGAACCTTGGAAGGGCCGCAGCCAAAGCGGCCGTCGGCAGGCAGGAGGTCGGCAGGCAGCGTAAGTTCGGGTGTGCTCATGTAAGTCAGTGTAGAACAGTTCCGGTCGAACGGCAGTTATTTTAGCCGGCCAAATCCTGTTGGCGGCGTCACAAAGTTTGCTAAAGTGTGAAGAGGTATCAAGCTAGCTTCCTTAAGTTAGTGCTTAATAGTGACTCTTCACATAGAGAAAGGAACTTCCGTGGCTTCTGAAGACAACAAGGTAGTACTCCAGTACCCAGGCGGCGAGTACGAGATGGACATCAAGCAGTCCACCGAGGGCGACTCCGGCTTTGACATTTCCAAGCTCCGTAACGAGACCGGGCTCGTTACCTTCGACCCTGGTTATACCTCCACCGGTTCCACCGAGTCCAAGATCACCTTCATTAACGGTGAAGAGGGCATCCTGCGCCACCGCGGCTACGATATCGCGGACCTGGCGGAAAACGCCACGTTCAATGAGGTTTCTTACCTGCTGATCAAGGGTCATCTGCCTAACGAGGAAGAGCTCAGTCACTTTAACCGCGAAATCCGCCACCACACCCTGTTGGATGAGGACTTCAAGGCCGCGTTCAATATCTTCCCGCGCAACGCGCACCCAATGGCCGTGCTGGCTTCCTCCCTTAACATTCTTTCCGCGTACTACCAGGATCAGCTCAACCCGCTGGACCCAGAGCAGCTGGATAAGGCTACCGTTCGCCTGCTGGCTAAGGTGCCAATGCTGGCCGCCTATGCTTACCGCGCTTCTCAGGGTAAGCCGTATATGTACCCGGATAACAGCCTGAACGCCCGCGAGAACTTCCTGCGCATGATGTTCGGCTACCCCACCGAGGAGTACGAGGTTGACCCGGTCGTAGCTAAGGCCCTGGATAAGCTGCTCATTCTGCACGCTGACCACGAGCAGAACTGCTCCACCTCCACCGTGCGCATGATTGGTTCCGCTCAGGCCAATATGTTCGTCTCCATCGCCGGCGGCATTAACGCCCTGTCCGGTCCGCTGCACGGCGGCGCAAACCAGGCCGTTCTGGAGATGCTGGAAGATATCCAGAACAACCACGATGGTGACGCTACCGACTTCATGAACCGCGTGAAGAATAAGGAAAAGGGCGTTCGCCTCATGGGCTTTGGCCACCGCGTGTACAAGAACTACGACCCACGCGCGGCCATTGTGAAGGACACCGCCCACGAGATCATCGAGCACCTGGGCGGCGACCCAATGCTGGATCTGGCCATGAAGCTGGAGGATATTGCGCTGAATGACGACTACTTCGTCTCCCGCAAGCTCTACCCGAACGTGGACTTCTACACCGGCCTGATCTACCGCGCTATGGGCTTCCCGACGGACTTCTTTACCGTCCTCTTCGCTATCGGCCGCCTGCCGGGCTGGATTGCACAGTACCGCGAGCAGCTGGAGATCAACACCAAGATCAACCGTCCGCGCCAGATTTACACCGGCGAGTCCCTGCGTAAGGTTACCCCACGTAACGAGCGCTAAAGCGCCCCGCGGGTTCGCCGAATTAAGCCGAATCGGGTGGTAGCACCTATAATAGGTGCAGCTCGGTTCGGTTTTTAATGCGACCGCACGAACAAACTAGATTTCCCAAGGAGAATAATCCCCATGGATAAGCCTGTTATTGAAGCCCAGTCTGGCCCAGCGCCGACGGACCTTGTCGTAGAAGACATCGTCGTCGGCGACGGTGCTGAGGCACAGCCTGGTGCCGTAGTGGAGGTCCACTACGTCGGCGCTGAATACGAGACCAACCAAGAATTCGATTCCTCGTGGGACCGTGGCCAGTCCATCGAGTTCCCGCTGACCGGTCTCATCGCCGGCTGGCAAGAGGGCATTCCGGGAATGAAGGTGGGCGGTCGCCGCAAGCTCATCATCCCGCCGGAAAAGGCCTACGGCCCCGCCGGCGGTGCGCACCCGCTGTCCGGCCGCACCTTGGTCTTCATTATTGACCTCATCCGCGCCGACTAAAAGCGCTCAGCCCCAGGGATCGCTGAACTGGCCCCCAAAAGTTGGACTGGTTTAATTCTAGGCGGTGAGGGACTCAAG
>CALLKG010000090.1:0-15988 GCA_938008395.1 Corynebacterium tuberculostearicum | reverse complement strand
AGATCTACACAGAGTAGATCGTCGGCAGCGTCAGATGTGTATAAGAGACAGTAGTCGGAGAGCTTGACGGCATCGGGCAAGCCGGGGGCGGGGGCTTGGTAGAGGACGCCGCCCTCGAGGGTGACTCGGCGGGGCAGGGACAGGGCATTGGCCCAGCCTTCGGCCTCCCAGGAAGCGTGCTTGGTGGCGTCGTCGCCGCGGCCGTTGCCGTTGAGGAGACCAACGATGACGGCGCGCTCGTAGCGCTGCTCTGGGGTGAGTGTGCCAGTGGTGGTGTTGGTATTGCGCGGACGGGAGAAGTCGTGGCCGAAGTCTACGCGGCGGAAGCCGGAGACCACGGTAAAAGTAGTGCCCTCCAGCCGGCCGACGAGGTAGCCGGAGACGTCGCGGCCGCCGCGCTCTAGCGTGACGAAGAGGACGTCGTAGATATTGCCGTCAACCTCATCGCGCAGGCGAACCAGGCGCGGGGAGACGACCGGTGGGATGGGCGAGGTAGCGGGGACCTCGCCTTCGAGGAAGCCAGGGTCGCCGTCGAACTTGAGGCTGCCGCGCAGCCGCCAAGACACGCCATCGGCAGATTCGAGGATGACGGGAACCGGGGCGTCGGAGTGGCCGGTGAGCGCGAGCATGAGCCAACCGTCGTGGCCGTCATCGCGGTCCTCGGAGGCCCAATCGGGCACCACGGAGGGGGAGCGGAAGTGATCGAAGTTGCGGGTATTGCCTACGACCTCGCCAAAACGAACGACATTGGGGTCGAGCGCTTGAGGGTCGTCGGAGACCTCGCAGATCTCGTCCACGTCAGCGTAGCGGGCGAGGTGAACGGCGATTCCGGCGGCGGTCACGGAGGTGAAGTAGAGGTGGATATCGTCTGGGCCTTGGGCTACGGAACCTGCGCGCAGGGAGAGCTCGCCGCCAACGGGCGCGAGGACATCGTCGCAGTCCAACCAGTCAAAGGGAGACTCTTCGGAGTAGGTGTGTCCCCAGCGGGCAGGGGAGTCCGCGGTGGGGCGGTACTGGTAGAACAGGTGCCAGGTATCGCCGTCGCGCAGGATACCAGCGGGGGCGTCGAGGACGCCGTCTTCAGGGACAAAATGCAGTTCGGGGCGGTGAGTTGTCACGGCTATCCTTCCTTAAATCAGGCTGCGGTAGATATCGACGGTCTGGGCGGCAATGGTAGCCCAAGAGAAATCGCGGATGGCGCGCTCGCGGCCGGCGCGGCCAAAATTGGCGGCGCGCTCTTTATCAGCGGCGACGTCATTGACGGCGGCGGCGAGGTCGGCTTCGAAGGCGGCGGTAGCGGCGGCGTCGTAAGGCACCAGCACACCGGTCTCGCCATCGACCACAACCTCCGGAATGCCGCCTACGTTGGAGGCGACAACGGCTGTGCCGCAGGCCATGGCTTCCAAGTTGACGATGCCGAGCGGCTCGTAAATGGACGGGCAAACAAACACATCCGCACCGGAGTAAATCTGCTGGACCTCGTTGCGTGGGAGCATGTCCTTGACCCAGAAAATGCCATCGCGCTGGGCACGCAGTTCCTCCACCAGCGCCTCGGTCTCCGCCGCGATTTCGGGCGTATCGGGCGCGCCGGCGCACAGCACCAGCTGGATATCCGGGTCGAATTTCTGCGCCGCCTGCAGCAGGTGCTTCACGCCCTTTTGCCGGGTAATTCGGCCAACGAAGGCAACGATGGGGCGTTGCTTATCGACGCCTAGCTTGTCCAACACATCTCCCTCTCGTGGCTGCCATAGCTCGGTGTCGATGCCGTTGAGGACGACGTGGACCTTGGAGGCGTCGATCCGCGGGTAGGCATCCAAGATGGAGTCCTTCATGCCGGCAGAAACGGCGATGACCGCGTCGGCATATTCCATGGCGTTCTTCTCGGACCACGAGGAGACGTCGTAGCCGCCGCCGAGCTGCTCGCGCTTCCACGGGCGGTGCGGCTCCAGCGAGTGGGCGGTGACGACGTGCGGAATATCGTAGAGCTGGGCGGAGAGGTGGCCGGCGAGACCCGTGTACCAGGTGTGGGAATGGGCGATGTCGATATCGGAGGCGGCATCGGCCATGCGCAGCCCGGTGGACAAGGTCTTAAGCGCGCCATTGGCACCCTCGAGTGCGGGGTCCACGCCGTGCACAAAGACGTCCTTTTCTTCGCGCGGGGAGCCCATGCAGTGCACGGAGACATCGATGATATCGCGCATAAAACGGGTGAGTTCAGCTACGTGAACTCCGGCCCCGCCGTAGATTTCCGGCGGGTATTCCTTGGAAAAGATTCCGGCTCTCATGCCCACCCAGAATACGTATCTCTGGTGCCGCGTGCAGAAATACGGGATGGGGGTAAAAATGTGCATATATCTGCTGCGAAATGTGGGATTAGCGGTTAGGTTTGAAAACGTGAGAAGCCTGCCAAATGTCCTAGCCATCGTCCTCGCCGGCGGCGAGGGAAAGCGCCTTTTTCCCCTGACCGAAGACCGCGCCAAACCCGCCGTGCCTTTCGGAGGTTCCTACCGCCTCATTGACTTTGTCCTGTCCAATCTGGTCAACGCCGGCTACCTCAAGATTGCGGTGCTGACCCAGTACAAGTCCCACTCCCTGGACCGCCACATTTCCCAGGCATGGAACTTGGCGGGGCCGACGCCGCAGTACATCGCCTCGGTGCCTGCCCAGCAGCGCCGCGGCAAGCGCTGGTACAACGGCTCGGCGGATGCCATTGTGCAGTCGCTCAACCTCATCTATGACGAGAATCCGGATTACGTCATCGTCTTCGGCGCAGACCACGTCTACCGCATGGATCCGGCGCAGATGGTAGAAGAGCACATTGCCACGGGGCTGGATTGCTCGGTGGCTGGCATTCGCGTGCCACGCTCTGAGGCAACGGCCTTTGGTTGCATCCAGGCCGATGGCATGGGAACCATCACGGAGTTCGTGGAAAAGCCCGCGGACCCACCGGCCACGCCGGATGATCCGAATATGAGCTATGCCTCGATGGGCAACTATGTCTTTACGGCGCAGGCGCTTATTGACGCCCTCTTGGAGGACGAAAAGAACGAGGACTCCGCCCACGATATGGGCGGCGATATTATTCCGTACTTTGTGAAGCGCGGGCAGGCGCATGTCTATGACTTCATGGCCAATGAGGTGCCGGGATCTACCGAGCGCGATCACGGCTACTGGCGCGACGTAGGCACCATTGATTCCTTCTATGAAGCGCACATGGACATGATTTCGGTGCACCCGATCTTCAACCTCTATAACCGGAATTGGCCGATTCACTCCACGGATGATTCCAATTTCCCGCCGGCGAAGTTCGTGCAAAATGGCATCGCGCAGTCCTCGATGGTGGCGCCGGGCTGCATTGTTTCCGGCGGCACGGTGCGCAATTCCGTGCTGGCGTCCGATGTCCACGTGGCCGATGGTGCCACGGTCGAAGGATCGGTCATCCTGCCGGGCGTGCGCATCGGCCGTGGTGCGGTGGTGCGCCGCGCGATCCTCGATAAGAACGTCGTCGTCAGCGATGGCGCAATTATCGGCGTGGACCGCGAGCGCGATGAGGAGCGCTTCAAGGTTTCTGACGGCGGCGTGGTTGTCGTCGGCAAAAACCAGAAGGTCTAGAGCTTCGTTACGAGGGTGAGCCCGGACCCCAGCGGCAAGCGGGTGACGTTCGCGCCCTCGAGCTCGCGCAGGTACTCGTCTGCTTCGCGGGCGGCGGCGGTGTCGCGGTCGGTCCGGGAGACGTCGGCAAGCGTGCCATCGAGCAAAGAATTAGCCAAGACCAGGGTGCCGCCCTGGTGCAGCAGTGGCCACGCGGCCTTGATGATGGCGGGGAGCTCGAGCGCGGCGACGTCGGCGTAGATGACCTGGTAGGCGTCATTAGCCAGGCGGCCCATGACTTCGAGTGGGCGGGACGGCAGGAAGCGGCCGCGCGAGGGCGCATAGCCCGCCTCGCGGAAGGCGGTCTTGGCGCTGCGCTGGTGTTCAGCCTCGGGGTCGATGCAGGTCAAGATGCCATTATCGGGCATGCCGGCAAGCAGGTAGAGGCCTACCACATTGGCGGCCGGGGTGATCGCCACGGACTGGGGGCGTTCGGTAGAGCCGGCCGAGGCGGCCGTCAGCGTGGTGAGCAGCTGGCCCGTTGATTCATCTGGAACGGGCAGACCGTACTCTTCGGCGTGGTCGCGCGCGCCACGCAGGGCAGCGGAGGGCTCGCTGGTGGTCTCGATATAGGAACGCAGTGCTTCATATGCGGTAGTAGTCACGTAATAGACCTTAGGGAAAAGTGTCCGCCGATGTGGCAAAAACGCGCCTAGCCAGCGAGGTTGTGGTGGGTGGGGATAATGTGACGGACTCACAGGAAATTATCAGCACTGTGGCTGGAGTTTCACCATGAAGTGTAGAAAGATGACATGCATGACAACAACGAAGCGCGATGCCGAATCCCTTCAGCCCGCCACCCCTGAGGCGGAGTTGACCGGTACCGCGGCGTTCGATGCCGGCGAAGCCGACATGCCAGCCTGGGGTGACCTCGTGGCCGAACACGCCGATGGCGTCTACCGCTTGGCGTATCGCCTCTCCGGCAACCAGCACGATGCAGAGGACCTGACCCAGGAAACCTTCATGCGTGTCTTCCGTTCCCTGGATAAGTATCAGGCCGGTACGTTTGAAGGCTGGTTGCACCGTATTACCACCAACCTCTTCTTGGACATGGTTCGCCATCGCTCCAAGATCCGCATGGAGGCCCTGCCGGAGGATTATGAGCGCGTGCCCGGAACGGATATGACCCCGGAGCAGGCCTATACCGTGGCCAACCTGGACCCGGCGCTGCAGTCCGCGCTCGATGGCTTGGCTCCCGATTTCCGCGTGGCCGTGGTGCTGTGTGATGTCGTAGGTATGAGCTATGACGAGATTGCGGAGACCCTCGGCGTCAAGATGGGTACGGTTCGCTCCCGCATCCACCGCGGCCGCTCGCAGCTGCGTGCGGCGCTCGAAAAAGAAGCGCAAACCAATGCGGAAACCCGCATGCTGCTGCGCACGCGTTAAACCATCGCGCGCTAGACTTTAAAGAAACTGCATAGTCCCCGCCGCCGGCGGGGACTTTCCGTGTCACTGAAGGCCGAGCAACTACTGGAGGAGGGTGTCGATGGACTCGCTGCGAGGACGCCGGACCGTGTCCACGCTGAGCGTGCGCGGCGGATTCGATGCCGCCCAGGCCAAGGCCCGCGATAAGGCGAAAGCCAAGGCGCGGCGCAGCGATACCATCGGGCACCTTGGCCCAGAGGCTGTGGTTGCCTTTGTGGACGGCGAAATGGAGCCGAAATTCATGCACCGCGTGCGCATCCACTTGGTGCACTGCGCCGAGTGCCGCGCGGATGTGCACCAGCAGCGCCATGCCTCAGAGTGGGTTCGCCACTGCGCGGATTCCGCTAAGGTCAAGGCGCCGCAATCCCTGCTGGCAAAGCTCGCGGGCATTGCCACCGAAGAGGTTGCGCCCGGGCCGGATGCGGCAACGCCCGTGCACCGGCCGCAGCAGGATTTCTTGGACAAGGTGGAGATGGTGGTTCGCGCAATCAAGCACAATCAGCGCGGCTAAGAGTGAGGGACTAGTATTTAACCGTGTTTTCTTCCATTGGTTGGCCCGAGATTTTCGTCATCGTGGTTTTGGGCATCATTGTCATCGGCCCGGAGCGCATGCCCGAGGTGATTAAGGATGTGCGCGCGGCCATCTACGCGGCGCGCAAGGCCATCAATAACGCCAAGGCGGAGCTCAACGGAGAGATGGGCGCGATTACCTCGGAATTCGATGATATCCGCGGCCCGCTCACCCAAGCAGCCCAGTGGACGCGCCTCGGCCCGAAGGGCGCAATTACCAAGGCGCTTTTCGACGGCGACGATTCCGCCTGGGACGATTTCAACCCCAAGAAGATGGCAGAGAACGTCAAGACCGCTACCGCTCCACAGGAGCCGGAGGAGCAGCCGCAGTCTCAACCGCAGCAGCAGCGCCCGAGCTTCGACTACTCCCAGATCTATGCCGAGCAGCCGCAGCCAGAGCCTCAGCAACGCCCTCAAGCGCCCCAGCCAACGGAGCAGCCCGCGCCAGAGAAAAAGCCGCCACGTGGTGGGGAAGAATCCACCGGCGGCGGCTTGTGGGGCGATGTAACCTAAGGCGTTAGTTCACGCCCAAGTTGAGGTTTTTGCCCACCAGGGAATCAGAACGTATGGCCAGCTTATCGGCCACTGCCTGGATCTGTTGGGCGGCGGGGGACTCGGGGGAATCGAGAACAATCGGTGTGCCGGCATCGCCACCGCTGCGCAGGGTGGGATCCAACGGCACGGAGGCCAGCAGTGGCACCTCATGGCCCAAGATGACGCCTAGGCGATCGGCCACAATCTGTCCGCCGCCGGAGCCAAAGACATCCATGGTGGAGCCATCCGGCATCACCATGGCGCCCATGTTTTCAATGACGCCGGCCACGCGCTGGCGGGTCTGCTGGGAGATGGAACCGGCGCGCTCTGCCACCTCGGCGGCTGCGGCCTGCGGGGTGGTGACAATGAGTAGCTCCGCATTGGGAATGAGCTGGGCTACGGACAAGGCGACGTCGCCAGTGCCCGGAGGCAGGTCCAAGAGCAGCACGTCGAGGTCGCCCCAGAAAACGTCAGCCAGGAACTGCTGCAGCGCGCGGTGGAGCATGGGTCCGCGCCAGACCACCGGGGCATTGCCCTCCACAAACTGCCCGATGGAAATGTGCTTAATGCCATGAGAAATCGGCGGCAGCAGCATCTCATCATCGAGCACAGTCGGCCCGTCGGTGCAGCCCAAGAGGTTAGGGACGGAGTGGCCGTAGATATCGGCGTCCACAATACCAACCTTGAGGCCCTTCTGGACCAGCGCTGCAGCCAGGTTGACGGTCATGGAGGATTTGCCCACCCCGCCCTTGCCGGAGGCCACCGCGAAAACGCGAGTGGTGGAATCCGGCTTTGCAAACGGGATTTCCGGCTCGGCCTGGCCGCCGCGGAGCTTCTTCTTGAGCTCGCGACGCTGCTCATCGCTCATGGCTTCCATCGTCACCGTGACGTTTCCAACGCCCTCGATATCCTCTACCGCGGCGCGGGTATTGGACTCGATGGTGGACTTCATGGGGCAGCCAGCGATGGTGAGGTAAATTTCCACGGCTACGTCATTACCAGTGACGGTAACGGACTTCACCATGTTGAGCTCGGTGATGGGGCGGCCGATTTCGGGGTCTTCGACGCGGGAGAGTGCCTCGCGTACGGCGGATTCAGTAATAACGCTAGACATAACTCTTGCCATCTTAGTCACGCCGCAACAGGAGGTAAACACACCCTCGGTGTAGAATCAGCTAGACGCTCACGCGCCGCTAACTAAAAGGAGAAGAGTATCGCTATGCGCAGCTTTGCCCGTCCCGCCCGCGCCATTGTCGGTGTGGTGCTGTCCGCAACGCTGCTTTCCGGCTGCTCTTCCCAGTTCGATACCAACCCCTTTGCCGAGAGTCCCCAGAGCGAGCCCATTGGCATTTTGGTGGATACCAATGAGACCGACCAGCTTGTCCTTGCGGAAATCTTCCGCCAGGAGCTGATGGGGCAGGGCCGCGAGGCGTCCATTGTGAAGGAAGACATCTTCCAAGAGACCAAGGGTGGGCGTTCCATGAACCCGGGCGGCAATTTCTATGTGGGCTGCACCGGCGCGTTCCTTAATATCCTCAATCCCGGTGAGGCGCGGGCGATTTCTAAGGATTACAAAAAGGCACAGAAAGCCTCCGAGCCCGGCGGCGAGGACTACCTGGCCCGCACCCACATTGCGCTCATGTCGAGCTTGCCCACGGATACCTCCACGGTCGAGCCTTCCGGTGCCAGCGGCTGCGAGGACGCCGAGCCCGAGTTGCCAGAAAATTTCGTGGTGCTCTATCAAGACGATCTTTTCGACCGTGAAGAGCGCCAGGCCGTGGCCTCGCTGACTAAGTTCATTACCCAAAAAGACCTCTCTGACATGGTCGAAGAGGTAGAAAACGACGACTCCAGCGCGGAGAAGGTCGTACGCTCCTGGATGAATTCCTCCGGTGGCGACATCGCCCATGAAGAAGGCGACTCCGATTCTTCCGGCGGGTCGAATCTCACTGGTTCTTAATATTTGACCGTTGGCAGGTTTGTGTGAGTTTCCCGGGCTTGTTGGCAACTTGGAGCTCCTGATGGTTAGCAACCGGCAGACCAACACCTCCACAGGATCAAGGACACGTGTGACTCGATATGGAACCATTCTGGGCTCGTGAATACCGACGCTAGTGCTTTTCATTGCTCCCGGGTTTGAGTGACAAGCATCCGCGACACGATTGGACATATCGAGTAAGCGCGTTACTTCTTAACCCGCTCCCTTGGCGCTCATGGGAAAGCGACCGCCAAGACAACAGTGTTCCGCTGGTGAGCGCGAAGGAATCGGAGATGAGAAAAGACGTGAGAGGGCAAGAACGCCGAGGGAGTGCTCCGGCAGAAGCAAGAACTGAAGTTTTACTAATGCTGACGTCGGCATGAGTAAACCCCAGCGAGGAGGTCCTCACTGGGGTTTAAACGGGGTAGAGGCGACTAGATGTCGAAGGCCTCTTCCAGCAGGTTCTTCTGCTCAATCTGGTGCACCTTGGCGTTACCGGTGGCAGTAGAGGACTGAGCACGGCGGGAAACGCGTACCAGCTCCGGCATATCCGGAATCAGGGTGCGCAGGTGCTCGTTGTAGAACGGCCATGGGCCCTGGTTGGCCGGCTCGTCCTGAACGAAGCGGACCTGGGTGGCATTCGGGTAAGCCTCGAATGCCTCGCGCAGGCGGTTGAACGGAATCGGGTGGAGCATCTCCACGCGGACGATGGCGATGTCATCGCGGCCGTCGGCCTCGCGCTTCTTTTCCAGATCCCAGTACAGTTTGCCGGAGACCAGCATGATGGTCTTGACCTTGTCGGTATCGCCGACCTTCTTGCCGTTGACGTCAACGAAGTTCGGGTCGTTGATAACGGACTGGAAGCGCTTGACCTCGGTGAAGTCTTCCACGGCGGAGGTAGCTGCCTTGTTGCGCAGCATGGACTTCGGGGTGAAGACGACCAGCGGGCGCTTCATTTCACCGAGTGCCTGGCGGCGCAGGAGGTGGAAGTGGTTAGCCGGGGTGGAAGGCTGAGCCACGGTCATGGAGCCCTCAGCGCACAGCTGCAGGTAGCGCTCGATGCGGGCGGAGGAGTGGTCCGGGCCCTGGCCTTCGTAGCCGTGTGGCAGGAGGAGTACCAGGCTGGACAGCTGGCCCCACTTCGCCTCACCGGAGGAGATGTACTCGTCGATGATGGTCTGGGCGCCGTTGGCGAAGTCACCGAACTGTGCCTCCCAGGCCACGAGGGCGTCTGGGTTGCCCACGGTGTAGCCGTACTCGAAGCCCATGCCGGCGTACTCGGTCAGCGCGGAGTTATAAACCATGAACTTGCCGCCGTTGCCCTTGGAGGTGGCGATGGCGTGCATCGGGTTGTACTCGTTGCCGTTGCGCGGGTCGAAGGTGACGGCGTGGCGCTGGGTGAAGGTACCGCGACGGGAATCCTCACCAGCCAGGCGGACAACCTTGCCCTCGCCGGCCAGGGAACCGAAGGCGATGAGCTCGCCCCAGCCCCAGTCGATGCCGCCCTCACGGGAGGACTTCTCGCGCTCCTTGGCTACCTTGCCCACGCGCTTGTGGTACTCAAAGTCCTCTGGTGGGTTGCCATAAGCGGCACCCAGCTCGGCGAGCTCCTCGGCGGTAATGGAGGTATCCAGGCCGCGGGTGAGCTCCTGGGAGGAGGTGATGCCGGTCTGCTCCTTCGGGCGAGCCTTGCCGGCTTCCTTGTGCTCAGCAAAGACGGATTCCATCTGGTCGTGGAAGTCGCGAGCGGCTGCCTCGGCATCCTCAGCGGAAAGGTCACCACGGCCGATGAGGTCGTTGGTGTAGTGCTCGCGCACTGCCTTGTGCTCGTCGATGACGGAGTAGAGCTCCGGCTGGGTCATGGACGGGTCATCGGCCTCGTTGTGACCGCGCAGGCGGTAGACCATGAGGTCAATGAAGACGTCCTTGCCAAACTGGCGGCGGTACTCGGCTGCCATCTGGCCTACCCAGACAACTGCCTCTGGGTCATCGCCGTTGACGTGGAAGACTGGGCAGTCGAAGCCCTTGGCCAGGTCGGTGGCGTAGTGGGTGGAACGGCCGGAGTCCGGGGTGGTGGTGAAGCCCACCTGGTTGTTGACCACGATGTGGACGGTGCCGCCGTTGGTGTAACCGCGCAGCTGGGACAGGTTGATGGTCTCCTGAACAATGCCCAGGCCGGTGAAGGAGGCATCGCCATGGAGCATGACCGGAACAACGGTGTGGCCCTCTGGGCCCTTGTCCAAGATGTCCTGCTTAGCGCGGGCGATGCCCTCCATGACCGGATCCACGGCCTCAAGGTGGGATGGGTTGGCGGCGAGGGTGACCTTGATTTCGCCATCGCCAAACATCTGCAGGTGGTGGCCCTCGGAGCCCAGGTGGTACTTCACGTCACCGGAGCCGCCGAGCTGGCCGCCCTTGTAGTTGCCGTCGAACTCGCCGAAGATATCGGCCAGTGGCTTGCCCACGATATTGAACAGGACGTTGAGGCGGCCGCGGTGCGGCATGCCGATGACGACCTCGTCCAGATCCTGGCCGGCGGCGGTATCGATGATGGAATCCAGCAGCGGGATGAGGGTCTCGGCGCCCTCGAGGGAGAAGCGCTTCTGGCCCACGTACTTGGTCTGCAGGAAGTTCTCGAATGCTTCTGCGGCATTGACCTTTTGGAGGATGTACTTCTGCTCCGCGTTGGTCGGCTTCGGCATGCCTGCCTCCAGGCGGTCCTGCAGCCAGCCGCGCTCATCGCGGTCCAGGATGTGGGTGTATTCGGAGCCGACCTTCAGGGTGTAGGCGGCGCGCAGGCGGGACAGCACCTCGCGCAGGGTCATCTGCTCCTTGCCACCAAAGCCACCGACGTTGAAGGTGCGGTCCAGATCCCAAATGGTCAGGCCGTGGGTCGCGATGTCGAGGTCGCGGTGGTCCGGGTTAGGCAGGCCCGGCTGTACCCAGCCCAGCGGGTTGGTATCGGCCAGCAGGTGGCCGCGGGAGCGGTAAGACTCGATGAGCTGCATGACGCGGGTGTTCTTGTCCACGCCGGAGTTCGGCACGTCCTGTGCCCAACGGAACGGCTCATAAGGCACGCCCATGGAGGAGAAGAGGTCGTCCCAAAAGGCGCCGTCGACAAGCAGCTGGCCAATGGTGCGCAAGAACTCGCCGGACTCTGCACCCTGGATGACGCGGTGGTCATAGGTGGAGGTCAGGGTAACCAGGCGGCCGACGCCCAGGTCTGCCAAGCGGTCCGCGGAAGCGCCAGCGAACTCGGCCGGGTAATCCATAGAGCCCACGCCGATGATGGAGCCGGCGCCCTTAGTCAGGCGGGCGATGGAGTGGCGGGTGCCGATGCCGCCTGGGTTGGTGAGGTTAATGGTCACACCAGAGAAGTCATCCATGGTGAGCTTGTTCTTGCGAGAACGGGTAACGATGTCCTCGTAGGCCTCAACAAACTCGGAGAAGGACTTGGTCTCGCACTCCTTGATGGCGGCGACGACCAACGCGCGGGAGCCATCTTTCTGCGGCAGGTCAATGGCCAGACCCAGGTTAATGTGCTCCGGCTGGATGACATAAGGCTTGCCATCCTTTTCCTCGTAGCGCACGTTCATGTCAGGGTGCAGCTGTACGGCCTTAACCATGGCGTAGCCGATGATGTGGGTAAAGGAGATCTTGCCACCGCGAGTGCGCTTGAGGTGGTCATTGATCATGGAGCGGTTTTCCCACATGAGCTTGACCGGCATATCGCGCACGGTGGTAGCGGTAGGAATCTCCAGGGATTCCTCCATGTTCTTCGCAATGGCCTTGAACATGCCCTTGAGCTGGTGCTCCTCGCCGCCCTTGTAGTCTTCGATGCGGTCGAGCGGGGACTCGGACTTCTTCACGGACTGCTTGGCCTTAGCGGACTTTTCCTGCGCCTTGGCCACGGACTTATCCACGTTGGTCTCGCGGGCCTCCTGCTTGCGGGCGGTAGTCGTACCCTCAGTCTTCTTCGCGGCAGGCTTAGACGGCTTCTTCGCGGCCTCCTTGGCTGGGGCCTTAGACTTAGGCGCGCCGTTTGCTTCGAAGTAGTCGCGCCACTCCTTATCTACGGAGCTAGGGTCCTTGGAGTACTGCTGGAACTGCTCGTCTATCAGCCACGCATTGGGGCCGAAGATATTCGATGTGCTCACGGCAGGTATTCGCCTCATTTCTCTGCTTTAAAATGGTCGTTTATTCGACTTTAGTGCGGCCTTTGCACGAGCGCATGCGTCACTCGCCAAAGAGTCTGCCTACATGATACGGGTCATACCCCTAAACTCACTATGTTAGGGGTATCAATTGCCCCACTTATCGGTTCCCGGCTACCCCTAGGCTTGGGTGAGGGGAGAAAGCTGCTCGCTGGCGTGCTCGATGACCTGCTTGGCCAGCTTGCGGTTGGCGGTAGTGCCGAGCACGGCGCCGATGCCCATGGGCATGAGCTTGCTGATCCACGCCCACTCCAGGCGCTTGGTGATCTGCTTGGTAAAAAGCTTGGTCAGGCGGCCGTTGATTCCAGACAGCGTCGGGCCGGAGAAACGGGACAGGCTAGCGGCCGAGCGCATGCCCGCCACGCTATTGAGATCACCCACAAAGGTATCCACCAAAGCGGAGCCCTTCGAACCGGTCAGCACCAAAAGTACAAGGGCGCGGCGGCGCTCGGGGGACTTGATGTCATCGCCATGCAGGTAGGCCGAAGCCAAGATGTACCACGCGGTCGCCTCCAAAAAGACCACGGATTCGCCGGCGATGGTAGCTGCGCCGGTTACCAAGCCAACACCTGGGATGGCAGCGGAAGCGCCCGCGGCCGCACCCGTGCCGGAGGTGATATTGAGGAAGTGTTTGTCAATGAGCTCCTGCAGCTGCTGCGGGCTCGCGTCCTTATTGTGCTTCTTTAAGTTCTCGACGTACTTGATGATGACACCGGACTGTACGGCCACTGCGCGGTCCAGGGAATTGAGCAGGGCAGAGGTAAAGCGGTTGGTATCTTCCGGATCGATGTCATAGGTATCGACGGTGTCGACCTCGGTGGAGTTGTCCTTTTTGTCTTTAGTAAATAAGCCCATGTGTCCTTCTCTTTCGCTAAAACTTATCTGCGCCCAGCATAGTAAAGGCTCTATTAATGCGCCGCCGCGCCGTAATGAGATCGCCGAGGGCGTGCAAGCGACCTAAGCTAGTGGGTATGGTTACGCCGCACGAGAACAACCGCGACTCCGAGGGTTTCCCTCTGGAGGAGTCTTCCGCGGCGGCGCGCCTTAAAGCGAAACAAGCGCACGAACGCGCCCGCCGCGCGCACGAAGAGGCCCAAAACGCCCTGGCAGATGAGCTCACCGTGCGCACTACCTCCGGGTGGGTGCGCGGCGTTATAGAGGAAGACCTGCGCACCGATCGCCCCATTAGCGCCGGGCCGGTGCTTACCTGGCGGGGTATCCCGTTTGGTGATACCACCGCCGGGGACAACCGCTTCCGCGCCCCGCAGCCCGCACCGGCCTGGGAGGGGGTGCGCGATTGCAGCCAATTCGGCCCGCCGGCCCCGCAGCCTACGTATTCCTGGACCGACCGCATTATCGGCTCCGAGGACTGCCTGCACTTGGACATCGTGCGCCCGCGCACTGAAGAGAAGCTTCCCGTGGTGGTCTACCTGCACGGTGGCAGCTTCATTATGGGCTCGTCCCATATGCTCATGCTCCGCGGCTTTGAGCTGGCCACCCGCATGGACGTGGTCTACGTATCCATTAACTTCCGCCTCAATTCCCTGGGCTACTTGGATCTGCGCAGCCTGGGCGGGGACTGCAGCGCTAACCCGGCGGTGGCCGATCAGATCCTGGCGCTGCAGTGGGTGCGCGACAATATCGCGGCCTTTGGCGGTGATCCTGATTCCGTCACCCTCATGGGCGAATCGGCCGGTGGCGCGGCGGTGCTCACCCTCATGGCGAGCCCGGCCGCGGAGGGCCTCTTCCACCGCGCCATCGCCCAGTCCCCGCCGATTGCCATGATCCATTCCCGCGCCCAGTCCACCTTGTGGGCGCGCGAGCTGGTCCACCGCATGGCCTTGCCCCGGCGTACCTCGGTGGAGGACCTGCGCCAGGAAAACTTTGCCGATCTGGTGCGTTCGGGCCAATCCATGATGTGGCGGGCCGGCGAGCTCATTCACCTCAATTCCTGCTACGCGCCCACGGTGGATGATGAGCTCATTCCGGAACACCCCATCGTCGCCTTCGAAAACGGGCATCAGCACCAGATTCCGCTGCTCATCGGCACGAACTCGGACGAGGCTAGCTTTGGCAAATTCCTCTTCCAGCGCCAAAGCTCCCGCGAGCGCGCCGCCTTGCGCCTCCTGGCTTCCTTCGATCCCCAGCACGCCCCCGAGGTCGTCGCTGCCTATGACGGCGCGGTGGCCCGGGAGGACTTTGCGCACCTGCTTGCCGACGCCCTCTTTTGGGCACCCTCCACCCGCATCGCCGCCGCCCATGCAAAAGTGGCACCGACGTGGATGTATCGCTTCGACTTCGCCTCTGCCGTGCTCAAGTGGCTGGGCCTCGGCGCGATGCATTCGATGGAGCTCGGCAATGTCTTCGGTGACCCCTACTCTTCGCGTGCGTCCTTCCTTACCAACTGGGGCTCGCGCGCGGAGATGGAGGAACTTACCGCCACCATGCAGCAACACTGGTCCGCCTTTATCCACGGCGGCCGCCCGGAGATGAGTTGGCCGCGCTACGGATCCACTCAGCGCGCCACCATGATCTTCGATGCCGAGGCCTATATTGAGCACGCCCCGCACGAGCTCAAGCGGCAAGCCTGGGAGGGATACCACATGTTGGAGTGGGGAAGTGGGCGCCCGGAGCTGGTGAGATCTTTGGGCTTCCAACCATCCGGGTGGGAATAACGGTAGACTCCACAGTGACCGCGGGCGGCGGCTTGCCTACCGTGGGAACCTCTGCTTCCGAAGGATGGATTTTAAACCACCATGAGCTTTTTCGAAGATATTGCTTCTGCATTGGATGCCGAGGGCATCGAGTCCCGCGTCAACGATGACGTCATGTTCGTTCCAATCACCTCTGATCTGGAAATCCAATTTATTGAAATCGATCCGCTTCTCCCCGCAGCGAATGTCTACATTGCCGCGGCGGATGTTGATGAAGACGATGAAGAATTTGAGGCAGTCCTTGTCTCCGTCGCCTTCTCTGTAGACGATGCCGTGGAGGCGGTGTCCCGCCACATCGCTACCGACCAGGTGGTCACCGTCCTGCGGGACCTGCTGGAGGGCACCGATGAGCGCATCGCGGAACTAGAATTTTCCCAAGATGAGCTCAACCCGCACCTCGTCGTGGCTGAAGTGGCCAACGACTCGGAGCTGCGCGTGCTCGTGGAAACCATCGACGGCGTCCCGTCCGCCATCGTGCGCTTCCTTGCCTTCGACTTCGACGAAGACGATCTCGATGACATGGAGGATGAGGCAGTCGCCCTCGCCTGGGAAGTGGACGAAGAGGATGAGGACCTGGACGAGGCTGACCGCCTCGCCCTCTTTGATAACGCCGAGTTTGATGACGTTCCCATCGTGGAGGTTCCCGCCGAGGCCCTCGAGCTTGGTACCTACACCGACTTCGATCGCCTCTTTGATGTCCTAGGCCTCGTCTCCGAGCAGGCCCTGGACTGGGAAGCACAGCTCGTTTCCTTCGATGACGAAGACTACGAAGAGCCCGATGTCTACGACATCTTCGGCGAAGACGACGAGGACGAAGATGAGGATTACTTGGACGGCGACGATGCCGACCTGGACGACGACTGTCTCTTATACACATCTGACGCTGCCGACGATCTACTCTG
>CALLKG010000089.1:0-16299 GCA_938008395.1 Corynebacterium tuberculostearicum | reverse complement strand
GGAAGCCGATTCGGTTCCCTCCGCGGCCGGTAGTGGGAATCCATGCGACCTCCGAAGAGAAATTAAGGGTTATAGGAAAGCTCTAGCTTACAACGCAGGGGTATGCATTCCCGGAATTGGCTCGGAAATAGGTGGTCAGGATAGGATTAGAAGGATTTAATTCGCTCTAATTAATGAGGTAAAAGATGTCTCTCAATGATGCTGCCAAGGCGGCAGCTGTCAAAAAGGTCACCTTGTTGGATGAATCCTTCTCTCGCTTCGCGGTGCGCTCCACCTTGGCCGGCGTGTACCTGTGCATCGGTACCGCATTTGCTGGTGTGGTTGGCCAAGCCGTCAATGGTGTAGCACCAGGCTTGGGTGCGGTGACCTTTGCTCTATTCTTTGGCCTCGGGCTCTTCGCCATTTTGATTCTGGGCGCAGATCTGGCCACGGGAAACATGATGTATATGGTCTATGCCGCAAGCAATAAGCAGGTCTCGTGGGGCAAAGCCTTCTACCTTTTGCTCATCACGACTCTCTTCAATCTGGTGGGCGCAGTCATCTTTGCGGCCATCATGGGTATGTCCGCAAAATTCGCTGACATGGATCCTTCGCATCTGTTGGTCACCCTTTCTGAGGGGAAGCTGACCAAGTCCCCGCAGGGAATGCTGGTAGAGGGAATCGCGGCGAACTTTGTGGTCAATATGGGCATCGTCGGCGCCATCTTTGCTAAGGACATTGTCTCTAAGTTCTTCGTCATCATTCCGATTATTGGCGCCTTTGTTGGCCTGGGCCTGGAGCACGTAATTGCGAACTTCTGCCTGTTTAGTCTCACCCTCTTTGGATCCGATCCGTTGCCTGCAACCCTGACTGTGGGCAATGTGGCGCTCAATTGGATCCTGGTGTGGATCGGCAATTTGATTGGCGGCGGTCTGCTGATTGGCGGCGTATACGCCTGGCTCAACCGTGGGCCGGAGGCCTACCGCGACTAGGCGAGCCCGCCGGAATACAGATTAAAGCGGTCGCCGCGAGCGAAGCCGACGAGCGCCATGCCGGTTTCGCGGGCCGTTTCCACCGCTAGGGAGGAGGCGGCGCTCACGGCAACGAGTATGCCGAATCCGGCCATTGCGGCTTTTTGGACGAGCTCGAAGCTGGCGCGCGAGCTCATCACCAAAATGAGGTCATTGGCGGGGAGTTTGTCCTCTAATAGGAGGTGGCCGATGACCTTATCCGCAGCATTGTGGCGGCCGATATCCTCGCGTATGACTACCGGTTCACCGTCCAAGGTGAAGGCACCGGCGGCGTGAATGCCGCCGGTCTTTTTAAATTGCTTCTGCTCGGCCCGGAGCTTGTCCGGCAGCTTGGCGACGACATAGGGGTCCACTGGTATATGCGGAATCGGGTAGCGGGTCTGCTTAGTCAAAGCCTCGATAGAAGAGGTGCCGCATACTCCGCAGGCGGAAGTGGTGGTGGTCAACCGAAGATCGCTCAGATCCAGCACATTCTTCTTCGCCAGATCGATGTCGAGCAGGTTGTAGGTATTCATGCCGTTGACGGTGGCGCCGGCGCAGTAGCGGGCCTCGGTGACGTCGCTAAGCGAAGCAATATGGCCCTCTGAATGCAAGAATCCATGCGCCAGCTCAATGTCATGGCCGGGGGTGCGCATGGTGGTGGTAATGGTCTGCCCACCCGCGCGGATTTCCAGGGGCTCCTCGCCGGCGACGGTATCGGCGCGGGTATCGACCTGCAGGCCATCTCCCAGGCGGACCTTGGTGACGGCAAAGGTGGAATTTTTGCGGCCGGCCATTACTGCAGCTCCTGCTTCAGGACATCGATATTGCTGCGGGCTTCCTCTACGTTGCCGGAGGCTAGACCCACGAGGAAAGCAGTAAGTGGGGCCGCGGGGCGGGAGCGATTGTGCGCAACGTCCTTGGTAAGGTCCAGGATCTCGCGGGTGAGTGCGGTTGCCTCCTGAGGATCGAGGCCGAGATGACGGGCGGCTTCTTCGAGCCACTCGTGTGCGGATTGGATGGGGTCCTCGTGTGTTTGGCTCATCACCATCTCCTTATTCACGTTCGTGCTGGTCTCGACTCTAATGAAGGCGCGAGACTATTTGGAAAACCGCAGGTTATGGCGTAGCATAGTACCTCGTGCTTGCGCCGAGGCGTCAGCGTGCCCCAATCATTGCGGATTTTGGTGCGCTGAGCTGCAGAAAGCGCCGAGCCGATGCAAGAACTGAACATCAACTTTGTTGTAGGCCCCTCGCCGTAGATAGCGGACCGTTGTCTGAATCAAAGGGTGGCGAGCGCCTTACGGTATTGACCGTAGGGAGCGTGAGTAGCCCGAAATCACACGGAGAACGCTTTGGTGAGCACGGGAACCGCAACGAGAAAGGTACACGGTCACTCATATGACTATGACTGATCCTATTGCCGACATGCTGTCGCGCGTGCGCAACGCAAGTAATGCGCACCATGACACCGTGTCGATGCCTACCTCCAAGCTGAAGGCAAACATTGCCGACATCTTGAAGCAGGAAGGCTACATCGCTGACTACACCGTCGAGGGCCACACCCTGTCCCTCGAGCTGAAGTACAACAACCGCGAGCGCTCCCTGTCTGGCCTGCGTCGCGTGTCTAAGCCGGGTCTGCGTGTGTACGCAAAGTCCACCGAACTGCCACAGGTCTTGGGCGGCCTGGGCGTGGCTATCATTTCCACGTCCCACGGCGTGCTGACTGACCGTCAGGCTGAGGAGAAGGGTGTAGGCGGAGAAGTTCTCGCCTACGTCTGGTAAAGGGAGGTTTGACACATGTCTCGAGTCGGTCTAGCACCAATCGCCGTACCGAACGGCGTCGAAATCAAGATCAACGGCCAAGACGTTGAGGTTAAGGGCCCAAAGGGCACCCAGAGCGTTAACGTTCCAGAGCCTATCGCCATCAACCTGGAAGACGGTGTACTGTCCGTCTCCCGCCCTGATGACCACCGCAAGCACCGTGCTCTGCACGGCCTGTCCCGCTCCCTGCTGAACAACGCCGTTGTTGGCGTGACCGAGGGCTACACCATCAAGATGGAAATCTTCGGTGTCGGCTACCGTGTCCAGCAGAAGGGTAAGGACCTGGAATTCAGCCTGGGCTACTCCCACCCGATCCTCATCGAGGCTCCGGAGGGAATTACCTTCGCAGTGGACGGCGCAACCAAGCTGTCCATTACCGGTATTGACAAGCAACTAGTCGGACAGATCGCCGCTAATATCCGTCGTCTGCGTAAGGACGATCCTTACAAGGGCAAGGGTATTCGCTACGAGGGCGAGCAGATCCGTCGCAAGATCGGAAAGACGGGTAAGTAAGCAATGGCAAACACTGAAAACACCAAGCGCACTCCAGTCGGCAAGGACATTTCCTCCCGTCGTCGCGAAGCACGCGCACGCCGTCACTTCCGTATCCGTAAGACCCTGCGTGGCACCCCTGAGGCACCACGTCTGGTTCTTCACCGCTCCTCCCGTCACATGCACGTGCAGGTCATCGATGACCTGGCAGGCCACACCCTGGTCTCCGCATCCTCCATGGAGGCGGACGTTCGTGCACTCGAGGGCGATAAGAAGGCCAAGGCTGCCAAGGTAGGCGAGCTGGTTGCCGAGCGCGCTAAGGCCGCTGGCATCGAGCACGTCGTATTTGACCGCGCAGGCTACAAGTACCACGGCCGCGTCGCTGCGCTGGCTGACGCCGCACGTGAAGGTGGTCTGAAGTTCTAATGATCATCGTCAACGGAAACATCAACGGAAGGAACGCCTAATGTCGGACCGTGAACAGCGTGACGGCGGACGCTCCGCCGAGAACAACAAGAACAACCGCGGTGGCAACGGCCGCCGCAACGATCGTCGTAATCAGCAGGACAACGAGCGCGATAAGTACATCGAGCGCGTTGTGACCATCAACCGCGTCTCCAAGACCGTTAAGGGTGGCCGCAACATGTCCTTCACCGCCCTCGTCGTCGTCGGTGATGGCCAGGGTCAGGTTGGCGTTGGCTACGGCAAGGCTAAGGAAGTCCCGGCCGCAATCCAGAAGGGCGCTGAAGAGGCTCGCAAGAACTTCTTCCGCGTTCCGATGATTGCCGGCACCATCACCCACCCGGTTGAGGGTCGCGACGCAGCTGGCATCGTCATGATGAAGCCTGCCGCACCTGGTACCGGTGTTATCGCTGGTGGTGCTGCTCGTCCAGTGCTCGAATGCGCTGGCGTGCAGGACATTCTGTCGAAGTCCCTGGGCTCCGACAACGCACTCAACGTCGTCCGCGCTACCGTGGACGGCCTCAAGCAGCTGGTCCGCCCTGAAGAGGTTGCCGCACGTCGTGGCAAGTCCATCGAAGAGGTCACCCCGGCCCGTATGCTGCGCAAGCGCGCAGGTCAGGAGGCATAAGCAATGGCTCTGAAGATTACACAGGTAAAGGGCCTGGTGGGCACCAAGCCGAACCACCGCAAGAACATTGAGGCTCTCGGCCTCAAGCGCATCGGTCAGTCCGTAGTTAAGCAGGACACCCCGGTCGTTCGCGGTATGGTTCACAAGGTTCGCCACCTGGTCACCGTCGAAGAAGTGGCAGGGGAGTAAACCATGGCTGATATCATCAAGCTGCACGACCTGCGCCCAACCGCAGGAGCAAACAAGCCTAAGACCCGCGTCGGCCGCGGTGAGGCATCCAAGGGTAAGACCGCTGGTCGCGGTACCAAGGGCACCGGTGCTCGTAAGCAGGTTTCCGCTGCTTTCGAGGGTGGCCAGATGCCGATCCACATGCGTCTGCCTAAGTTGAAGGGCTTCAAGAACCCGAACCATGTTGAGTACCAGGTAGTTAACGTTGCTGACCTGGCTGAGAAGTTCGCAGATGGCGGCGACATCACCGTTGCTGACATCGCAGCTGCTGGCCTGGTCCGCGCTAACAAGCCGGTCAAGGTTCTGGGCAACGGCGACATCAACGTTAAGTTGAACGTCACCGCTGACAAGTTCTCCAAGTCTGCTGTAGAGAAGATCGAGGCTGCTGGCGGTTCCGCCAACACCAAGTAATCTCCTCTAGGTAGATTTCATCCCCCTCTCCGCACACGCGGGGCAGGGGGATTTTTGCGCTTCTTGGCGGGCACACTGGGGTCGGAGCGAATAGTGGGGGCGGGCAAATGTCAGCAATTGCCGCCATAAATAGTTGACAGGAAACCTTTATTAATAAATAAGGCTGCGTGTATAGAGATTTATATTCACGAATGTTAGAGTCTCCCTTAGTTGAAAATCATCAAACGTTAAGGAGACTCTTATGTCGTCTATTTCTTCCCTGCTCGCTACCACAATTGCTGCGATTATGCCGTTTGCGGGCTCCACCGGACCGGTCGATGCCCAAGACCAGCTGTCCCAGCCGGATCCTGCGGAAAACGCTCAAACCGCACCGGCCGAGGCTGGCGAGCAGACCGCTCAGGACCAGCAGCCGGGTGCGCACGCTGAGAAGGGTCGTATTACCGGTGACAAGGAAGATGTCATCAACGGTGACGCAGAGGGCACCGAAGAGGTCGATCCAGGGTTCAACGGCGGCAACCTGCAGAGCGGCAAGCTAGCCGTGCAGCGCGAGCTGGCACTTGCTACCCAGGAGGCCGGCCACGAGTTCATGAATATTGAGTTCAAGGACGATCACTCCGCCCACTTGACCTTCCCGGAGACCTATAACCCGGACAAGGATGAGGCCGCTGTGCAGCGCGTCATGGATGCGCTGAAGGTTAACGGTTACGAGAACATCACCGCTGCCTACTAAAGCGCGGGAATCCTAGATAAAGGCAAAGAAGAGGGTGGAACGCCTGGGAAAGGCGTTCCACCCTCTGTGCGTATCAGGCCGTGCGGGGTGGGGGGCTAGGCCTCGTCCACGGTCTTTTCGTATAGGCCAGGGAAGCGGTCATCTGGGTCGGTAACCGCCTTAATAGTCGAAGGAAGGCTGCCACCGTAGAGCTCTTCGAACTTCTCCCGGGAATAGAAGGCCTCGGAGTAGAGGGATTTGTGCCCGCCTAGCTCGTTGACCTTGGATTCGATAACTTTGTTGAAGGCGCCATTATTCGGCGCGGATGGATCGACGTGGTCGCCGTCCACGCCGGACCAGAAGCCGACGTTGACCCAGGTTTGTCCGGGGCGCAGCGGGTAGAGGGGCCATGGGTCGCCGGAGTCAGAGGCAATGTCGCCGGTGCCTACGAGCTCGTCCACGCCATCGCGCAGACGGATGGGGCACAGCCACACCGGTTGAATATCGGAGGCGTTAAAGAACCAGTGGAGGAATTCCGGCAGGTTCTCCGGTGTGACCTCAATATCCTGCACCACGCGCTCGGCGCGCGGCTTGCCGTGCGGCTTTTTGATGAAGTTATATTCCAGCTCGTACTTGCGGTCGAGGCGGACCAGCTTCCAGTAGAAAGAGCTGCGGCGAAGCTCGCGCGGCCACACCTTACGCACCTTCGGGTTCTGCGCACCAAAAGCGCGCGAGCACCAGAACCAGTCGGTATCCCAGCGCCAGATGTAATCGCGGATGGTGAGGCGATCGCGGCGGATGCCAGAGGCGTGCTGCAGGCTGCGGTAGTAAATCTTGTCCCGCGTGTAATCGGAGGTTGGACCCTCTTCATCGGTAAAGCGGGCGAAGACAAGGTAGGCCTCGTCCTCGGAGAAGACCACGCCGTCGAGGCCGTGTACCGGCTCGCCGCGGTGGGTGTGGGAAGAGGCGACGTCGGCAAGCACGCGGCTGGCATCCTCCACGGTGTGGAAACGCTCCTCGCGCAGCTCTACATAGGCGGGCACGGGTTCCAGCTCAATCTTGAGGCGCACCGCGTAGCCCAGCGAGCCATAAGAGTTAGGGAAGAGGCGGAAGAGATCCACATTCTCCTCGCGGGAGCAGGTGAGAATCTCGCCGGTGCCGGTAAGGACATCCATCTCCAGCACGGACTCGTGTGGGAGACCGTTACGGAAGCTGGTGGATTCCACGCCCATGCCGGTGACCGCACCGCCCAAAGTAATGGTCTTGAGCTGCGGTACAACAAAGGGCATCAGGCCATGAGGAAGGGTGGCATCGACGAGGTCCTCATAGGTGCACATGCCCTGCACATCGGCCGTGCGGGCAACTGGATCGACCTCAATGACGCCGCTAAGGCCGGATACATCGAGGCCTTCCTGCTCCTCGCTGCGGCTACGGAAGAGATTGGAGGTCTTCTTGGCGAGGCGTACGCGCTTTCCGGCCGGGACGGCACGGAAGCTTGCCAGCAGCTTATCGACGCCCTCCTGGTGCGCCTGCCACCCCACCGGCTCAATGGGCATGGCATCCACCGGCCGCGGCTGGGCGGCGGCGAGCCGTTCGCGCAGGTTATCAATGAGAGTCATGGCACCCCTCCTTAAAAGCGGCTATCTTCCCACCAGCGGCGCTCGGGCACGCCGGCGCGGGAGCCGGCCTCACCCAGCTTGACGCCGAGGAAGTGGTACAGGTTGATGATATTGCGCTCAAAGCCCCACTCGGAACCGGCCATATAAATGCCATAGAGGCGAGCGGTGGGCAGTCCTACGGTTGCGCAGGCCTCGTCCCAATTCTCCTTCAGGTTCTCGCACCAGTCATGCAGCGTGCGCATGTAGTCAAAGCGGAGGGACTCGGTGTGGATGACTTCGAAGCCATTGTCTTGCATCGCCTTGGTGACGTTACCGGAGCCGGTGAGCTCGCCGTCCGGGAAGATATAGCGGTCAATGAAGCCGCCCTTGGGGGTCTTGTGATTATCCGGGTAGGTGATGTTGTGGTTGAGCATCAGGCCGCCGACCTTCAACTTGCCGTGCAGGAACTTGAAGAAGTCGTTGTAGTTCTTCACGCCAATGTGCTCAATAATGCCGATGGCGGAGATAGCATCGAAGCCCTCTTCGGTGATATCGCGGTAATCCATGAAGCGGACCTCCGCCAAGTCTTGGAGGCCTTCCTCCTCAATCTTGCGCTGGCCCCACTCGGCCTGTTCCTTGGATAGGGTGACGCCGACGGACTTCACGCCCCGGCGCGCCGCATAGCGCACCATACCGCCCCAGCCGCAGCCCACATCCAAGTGGCGGTCGCCTTCCTTGAGGCGGAGTTTGTCAAAGATGAGGCGGTACTTGTTCTCCTGCGCTTCCTCCAGGGTGGCATCCGGGGAGGGGTAGTAGGCGCAGGTATAGGTCATCGAATCGCCCAAGAAAAGCTCGTAGAAATCATTGCCAACGTCATAGTGATCAGAAATGACATCGGCATCGCGCTGTTTCGAGTGCTTGGATAGGCCGTCGTGTAGCTTGCGGCGCAACCAGGAAGCGCGCTCCACCTCAGGGACCGGCTGGATCTGGAAGGCGCCCATGGAAGCTAGGGAACGAACAACGCGGGCCAGGGTCTTGGCGTCCGGCTTTTGGAATTTGTCATACATGGCATGCAGCGCGTCAAAAATGCCATAGGGGTGGGCCGGGTGATCGCCATGCACCGTAATGCCGTCCGTGACATAAGCTCGCGCAAATCCCACGTCGCCGGGGTGGGTAGCGATAAAGGAGAGGCCCTCGAGACTATTAATAGTCACCTTGTACTGGGCGTCTTCCGGTCCGGTCGCGGACCCATCGAAGGCCTCCCAGCGGAAGGGGTTGGGGCTAGGGACAAAAACGTCGATGATCTCAGCAACGGTCATCGGCGTGAATTTCTTGCTCATAAGTACTTCTTTCGAAACATTTGGTTCACACCAATAACGGCCTCGGAGCGCATAGCGCTGTGAGGTCGGAGATATTTCAGGAGAATTGCGTGTGCGCAATACCCCCTCATGGTAAACCCCGGATGCAAAACGCGCGAAAGGACAAGCAATCATGGTCACACTATTGGGGCTTAATGTGGCTATGCGGAGCAAGGCTGGTAGGGTAATGGGGTCATAAGTGTTCAACCGTCCCTGAAGGAAACCTGAATTTCCCCTAAGCTTTCTGGCGCAGGGGGGTGCGGTTTCCTAGGGGTAGATGAGTTTCCACCTCCGTGAATGAATGCGAAACCCTCCCTAGATTTCGCGTTCGGCAGCGGTAGGCCAGGAGGATTTTGTAGTGTCCGCCATTGTCCAGGCTTTTAAGGATGCCGACCTACGTAAGAAGATCATCTTCACCATCGTGATGATCATCGCGTACCGCGTCGGTGCACAGATCCCGTCCCCGGGTGTTGACTATGCGTCTATTGCTGGCCGCTTGCGCCAGTTGACCGAGCAGTCCGGTGACCTTTACTCCGTCATCAACCTCTTCTCGGGTGGTGCGCTGTTGCAGCTGTCGATCTTCGCCATCGGCATCATGCCGTACATTACGGCGTCGATTATTGTGCAGCTGCTGACCGTGGTCATTCCCCGCTTTGAGGAATTGAAGAAGGAAGGCCAGTCCGGTCAGGCCAAGATGACCCAGTACACCCGCTACCTGACCCTCGCGTTGGCGTTGCTGCAATCCTCCGGCATTGTCGCGCTGGCAGACCGCGAGCAGCTGCTGGGTCAGGGTGTACAGGTCCTGGCAGCTGATCGTAACTTCTTTACCCTCATCGTCTTGGTCATCACCATGACCTCCGGCGCTGTGCTGGTGATGTGGATGGGTGAGCTCATCACCGAAAAGGGCATCGGTAACGGCATGTCCCTGCTCATCTTCGCTGGTATCGCAACCCGCCTGCCAACCGATGGTGTAAGCATCCTGCAGAACAATGGTGGACTCGTCTTCGCCATGGTCGTAGCCGGCTTGGTCGTCTTGGTTGTTGGCATTACCTTCATCGAGCAGGGCCAGCGCCGCATTCCGGTTCAGTACGCAAAGCGCATGGTCGGCCGCCGCCAGTACGGCGGTTCCTCTACCTACCTGCCGCTGAAGGTCAACCAGGCCGGCGTTATCCCGGTCATCTTCGCTTCCTCCCTTATCTACATGCCGGTCCTCATTACCCAGATTGTGAACTCTGGCTCCCCCGGCACCCCAGATAACTGGTGGCAGCGCAATGTCATCGCGCACCTGCAGGCACCTTCCTCCTGGCAGTACATCGTGCTGTACTTCGTCCTGACCATCTTCTTCGCTTACTTCTATGTCTCGGTTCAGTACGATCCGGCAGAGCAGGCGGATAATATGAAGAAGTACGGCGGCTTTATTCCGGGTATTCGCCCGGGCCGTCCGACCGCGGAGTACCTTGGTTATGTGATGAACCGTCTGCTGTGCGTGGGCGCCCTGTACCTGGCAGTTATTGCCATCCTGCCGAATATCCTCTTGGATCTCGGCGTGGGCCGCTCCTCCGCCAGCGGCACGTCCGCCTTTGGTGGTACGGCCATCCTGATTATGGTCTCCGTCGCTTTGACTACGGTCAAGCAGATCGAGTCCCAGCTACTGCAATCCAACTACGAAGGACTACTTAAGTAATGCGTCTTGTACTTCTAGGACCTCCCGGTGCCGGCAAGGGCACCCAGGCAGCTATCCTCAGCGAGAAGCTAAACGTTCCGCACATCTCCACCGGCGACCTGTTCCGCGCCAATATCGGCGAGGGCACCCCGTTGGGTGTAGAGGCAAAGTCCTACATCGATGCAGGCAAGCTGGTACCTACCGACGTCACTGCCCGCATGGTCGAGGACCGCCTTAACCAGGATGACGCCAAGAATGGCTTCCTGCTGGACGGCTTCCCACGTACCACCGAGCAAGCAGACATCCTGGAGGAGCTGCTGGCTAAGAAGGGCGAGAAGCTCGACGGAGTTCTCAACTTCGAGGTCTCTGAGGATGTTGTGGTTGAGCGCATGATGGCCCGTGGCCGCGCCGACGACAACGAGGAGACCATCCGCACCCGCCTCGGTGTCTACCGCGAGGAAACCTTCCCGCTTATCGAGCACTACGGCGATGCCATCATCTCCATTAAGGCCGAAGGCACCGTGGAGGAAATCAACGCCCGTGCGATGGAAGCACTGGGTAAGTAAGCATGGCTTTTCGACGCCGCAGTAAGCGCATCCCAGCCCGCACCCCGGGCGAGCTAGACGCCATGCAGGCCGCCGGCGAGATTGTTGGCAAGGCACTGCAGGAAGTCCGCGCTGCTGCGGCGTCTGGCGTATCTACCCTCGAACTGGATGCGGTGGCTGAGCAGACCATTCGCGATGCCGGCGCCTATCCCACCTTCAAGGGGTACGAGGGCTTCCCGGGCTCCATTTGTGCTTCCGTTAATGACGTCATCGTGCACGGCATTCCGGATAAGGAAACCATCCTGGCAGAAGGCGACTTGGTGTCCATCGATTGCGGTGCCACGCTGGACGGTTGGGTAGGCGATAGTGCCTGGTCCTTTGCAGTAGGCGAGCTGGATGCTGATGTCGCGGCCCTCAACAAGGCCACCGAGTATGTCCTTATGGAGGGCATGCAGGCTATGGTTCCGGGCAATCTGCTTACCGACGTCTCCCATGCCCTAGAGCAAGCCACCCGCCGGGCCGAGCAGAAGTTCGGCGTGGATCTATTCATCGTGGATGGCTACGGCGGTCACGGCATCGGGCGAACCATGCACGAGGATCCTTACCTGGCCAATGAGGGACGCCCGGGCCGTGGCCCGCTGATCCAAGAAGGCTCTGTGCTGGCCATTGAACCCATGCTAACTTTGGGCACAGAGGATTCCGCCGTGCTAGAGGATGACTGGACGGTCGTTACCCTCGATGGCTCCTTTGCCGCTCACTGGGAGCATACGGTGGCCGCGACCGCCGATGGTCCCCGTATTCTTACCCGCCGCTACTGACATTTATTCCCCGATATTGCCTGTTGCACTAGGCATATGCCCCTGAAAGGTTTATACTCACAGCCATGTCTAAATTTAGCTTCCGCAAGATCCGTGCCACGGTTGCAGCGCCCGCAGTCGCTGGCGTGATGGCATTGAGCACCACCGTTGCGGCTCCTGCCGCTTCCGCCCAGGAGATTCCGAACCTGGATCAGCTCAGCTCCAAGGCAAATTCCGACCTCGCTCAGTTCTCTTCCCAGTCCGGCTTGGACCAGCTCACCGCTGAGGCAAAGAAGCAGCTGGATAACTTCTACGGCCAATCCCGCGAGCAGGCCTGGAATACCCGCAACCAGATCCTGGACCAGGCAGAGAAGTTCTCTCCGGAACTGGCACCTAGCGTCCAGACCGCTGTGGACGGCGCCGTAGAATTCCTCTTCCCAGGCTTGATTGCACAGAAGAATGAGGAAGCGCGCAAGGCCCGCGAGGCCGCTGCTCGCGCCAACGCTGAGCGCGTCGCTGCTGAGAAGGCTCGTTCTGAGGCTGCGGCACGCAAGGCGGAAGCACAGCGTCGTGCTAACCAGTTCGACCGTGGCCCGTGCCCGGCCGATGCGAAGGTTTGTGTCGACCTCAATGGTCGACGCACCTGGCTGCAGGATGGCGGCAAGGTGTCCTACGTGTCCCCGGCAATGTCCGCCGGCATGCGCGGTCAGGAAACCCCACGCGGTACTTTCCATGTGACCCGCAAGGTAGAGCATGAGATTTCCCGCGAGTTCAACAACGCGCCGATGCCGTACTCCATCTACTTCACCAATAACGGTCACGCCTTCCACTTGGATGACCCGGCTGTTGATTCCAATGGCTGCGTTCACCTTCCGCCAGACGCTGCAAAGCGCTACTGGGATAATGTACAGGTTGGCGATAAGGTCTTTATCTACTAAGGCCCGCGCTTAAGCGAAAGCCTCATCCCCCGAACCGGCTCCCGAGAAGGAGACCTGGTTCGGGGGATTTTGCTGGCTTAGGGTGAGTGGCGGGCGAGTGAGCGGGGCGTCGGAAAGCGCAGCGGTTTGGAAAACGTGTCGCTGCAGCGTATGCTGTTAAGTCGGTGTATAGCGTCAGCGAGGCTGGCGCGGATACGCCACCGCAGTAGACAACAAACATGCAGGTGACGGCGCACTTGTCCGTCGCCAGAAAAGTAGAGGTTATGGCTAAGGAAGGCGCAATCGAGGTAGAAGGCCGCATTATCGAGCCTTTGCCCAACGCAATGTTCCGTGTCGAGCTCGACAATGGACACAAGGTTCTTGCACACATTTCTGGCAAGATGCGTCAGCACTACATTCGCATCCTCCCAGAGGATCGCGTGGTTGTAGAGCTGTCTCCTTATGACCTGACCCGCGGACGCATCGTCTACCGCTACAAGTAAAGACAGTAAGCCTCCTCACCCAAGGGTGAACCTGTAGGTTCACCCTGTCCACCTCAGGCTACGGTGGCCTGAGCCCGCACTGGTAAGCAACCCAAGGATTCCCGGCACGGTCCGGGCGAAGCGTTGCATGGAGCGGGACGGATGGGGAGAAAACCGCCGTAACAACCCGAAAGGACACGCCATATGGCACGTCTAGCTGGTGTTGACCTTCCCCGCAATAAGCGCATGGAGGTCGCTCTCACCTACATCTACGGCATCGGTCCAACCCGTGCCAAGGAACTGCTAGAAAAGACTGGCATTTCTCCTGACCTGCGCACTGACAACCTGGATGATGACCAGCTGTCGGCGCTCCGTGACGCAATTGAGGCTACCTGGAAGGTTGAGGGTGACCTCCGCCGTCAGGTTCAGGCTGATATCCGCCGCAAGATTGAAATCGGAAGCTACAAGGGTCTGCGCCACCGCCGTGGCCTGCCTGTACGTGGCCAGCGCACCAAGACCAATGCGCGCACTCGTAAGGGTCCGAAGAAGACGATCGCAGGAAAGAAGAAGTAATTCATGCCTCCAAAGACTCGTTCCGGCGCGCGCCGTTCCGGCCGTCGCGTCGTAAAGAAGAATGTGGCCCTCGGCCACGCATACATCAAGTCCACCTTCAATAACACCATCGTCTCGATCACCGATCAGACCGGTGCTGTTATCTCTTGGGCATCCTCCGGCCACGTTGGCTTCAAGGGTTCCCGTAAGTCGACTCCGTTCGCCGCTCAGATGGCAGCCGAGAACGCTGCACGCAAGGCAATGGATCACGGCATGAAGAAGGTTGACGTATTCGTCAAGGGTCCGGGCTCCGGCCGCGAGACCGCCATCCGTTCCCTGCAGGCTGCAGGCCTCGAGGTTTCCTCGATCACGGATGCAACCCCACAGCCGCACAACGGCTGCCGTCCGACCAAGCGCCGCAAGGTTTAAGGGAAAGGAAGAGGTAAGAAAATGGCTCGTTACACTGGCCCCGCTACCCGCGTATCCCGCCGTCTTCGCGTCGACTTGGTCGGCGGCGATATGGCATTCGAGCGCCGCCCGTACCCACCGGGACAGGCTGGCCGCAACCGCATCAAGGAATCTGAGTACCTGCTGCAGCTCCAGGAGAAGCAGAAGGCAAAGTACACCTACGGTGTGCTGGAGCGTCAGTTCCGTCGCTACTACGCAGAGGCTAACCGCCTCCCGGGCAAGACCGGCGATAACCTGGTTATCCTGCTCGAGTCCCGCCTGGACAACGTAGTTTACCGTGCAGGTCTGGCACGCACCCGCCGCCAGGCTCGCCAGCTTGTCTCCCACGGTCACTTCACCGTGAACGGCAAGAACATCAACGTTCCTTCCTACAAGGTCACCCAGTACGACATCATCGATGTCCGTGACCGCTCCAAGAAGATGGAATGGTTCGAAGATGCTCAGGACGCCCTCATCGATGCCAACGTACCGGCATGGCTGCAGGTTGTTCCTGATACCCTGCGCATCCTCGTGCACCAGCTGCCCGAGCGCGCTCAGATCGACATTCCGCTGCAGGAGCAGCTCATCGTCGAGCTTTACTCGAAGTAAACTGTTATACCGCACGGCCTGTAATGGCCTGGCGGATAACCAGGAATCTTCAATCCCGAAGATTTTTACCCCTCTACCGGCGTCAAATAGCGGTCGCCGAAAAGGAGAATTTCAATGCTCATTTCCCAGCGTCCTCAGCTCACCGAGGAATTCATCGACTCGTCTCGTTCCAAGTTCGTCATCGAACCGCTCGAGCCGGGCTTTGGCTACACCCTCGGTAACTCGCTGCGTCGTACGCTGCTGTCTTCCATTCCGGGTGCAGCGGTAACCTCCATCAAGATCGATGGTGTTCTCCACGAGTTCACCACCATCAACGGTGTGAAGGAAGACGTTTCCGAGATCATCTTGAACATCAAGAGCATGGTGCTTTCTTCCGACTCCGATGAGCCGGTTGTTATGTACCTGAGCAAGGAAGGCCCGGGCGATGTCACCGCGGGCGATATCCAGCCTCCGGCTGGTGTGGAGATCCACAACCCGGATCTGCACATCGCTTCCCTGAATGACACCGCCAAGCTGGACATTGAGCTCGTCGTCGAGCGCGGCCGTGGCTATGTCCCAGCCGCTCCTACCTCCGGTGAGATCGGCCGTATCCCGGTCGACCAGATTTACTCCCCGGTTCTCAAGGTCTCCTACAAGGTCGAGGCAACTCGTGTTGAGCAGCGCACCGACTTTGACAAGCTGACCATCGACGTCGAAACCAAGAACTCGATTTCTGCACGCGACGCCCTGGCTTCCGCCGGCGGCACCCTGGTCGAGCTTTTCGGCTTGGCTCGCGAGCTGAACAACGCTGCCGAAGGCATCGAGATCGGACCCTCCCCGCAGGAGACCGAGTACATCGCTGCTTATGGCATGCCGATCGAGGACCTGAACTTCTCCGTCCGCTCTTATAACTGCCTGAAGCGTCAGGAGATCCACACCGTGGGCGAGCTCGCTGAATGCACCGAGTCCGACCTGCTGGATATCCGCAACTTCGGCCAGAAGTCGATCAATGAGGTAAAGATCAAGCTGGCTAACCTGGGCCTGGCTCTCAAGGACACCCCTGAGGACTTCGACCCGACCCAGCTCGAGGGCTACGACGCAGAAACCGGTGACTTCAAGGATCCGGCTGCCGAGGATTCCGAGTAAAGAACCCCGCTGACTTGCGGCAATAACCTAATTGCCGCGCGCTCAACTTTTACCGCATACGAGGAGTACACAATGCCAACCCCTAAGAAGGGTGCCCGTCTCGGCGGCTCCGCCAAGCAGCAGGCTCACATGCTGAGCAACTTGGCAGCCAGCCTGATCGAGCACGGCGCTATCAAGACCACCGATGCCAAGGCGAAGGTTCTTCGCCCGTACATCGAGAAGATCATCACCAAGGCTAAGTCCGGCACCATTGCTGACCGCCGCGCAGTTCTGAAGCTCATCCCGCGCAAGGATGTTGTTTCCTACCTGTTCGACGAGGTTGCCCCGAAGTTTGAGAACCGTGAGGGTGGCTACACCCGCACCATCAAGCTGGACAACCGCGCCGGTGACAACGCCCCGATGTCCCAGATCTCCCTCGTTCTCGAGGAGACCGTGACCTCTGAGGCTAACCGCGCTACCCGCGC
>CALLKG010000088.1:0-17496 GCA_938008395.1 Corynebacterium tuberculostearicum | reverse complement strand
CGGTAGCATCAAACCAAACTAACCATCATCGTTGCAACGACCCCTAGAATCCGCCTGTACCCCACGCAGCACAAAGCCCCCTGCTGCACACTGTACGGCAAGGGGCCTCGTGGGGATTTCATTCAGTTGCTGCTTACTGCAGCCAATCGAAGTCGAGCAGGAAAAGTTCCGCATCGAGCATCTCGTGTTCATCCGGAGCATGACCGGTGACGGTTTCTAGCGCCTCTGCTACGTCCTTAGTAGTAGCAGGGGTCTTATCAGCGTCAAGCAGGGTTTCTGCCACCAAAGCGCGAACCGGAGCTTCTGAAACGGTGTCCAGGCCGGTTCCAGTGGTGGAGCCCTTGAACGCATCAGCGATGCCGTCCATCAATGTACGCATCTTGTTCATTTCTCACACCTCCATGTGGCTTTCTCTCTGTTTGATAGAGAAGAATATACGCGGCACACTTCCACTAAGCAACCCCTAGGTCGCTTAAAGTTAACCTTTTGTTAACTTTAAGAAAGTGTGCCGCGCATCACACGGAAGGTTTACCCTCAGGCAAGAGGATTCTTTATAGGTCACCGAACGGCGTAAAGCCGAAGTAGTGGTCCAGCGTATCGCGAGCAATCCACATGATGGCCACGAGAATGACTACGGCCAACACCGCATAGACGGTCCAGCCCAGTACCTTCATCTGCGTACTTGCCGGAGTATCGCCCACGACAACGCCGTTGTCGTCACGAATTGGATCACCGGTCATGCACCGCATGCCCAGAGAGAACAGGAGCGGAATGCCAGCGCCGAAGACCAGCGCCAAGCCTGCAACGTGAATGAGGGACTGGAAGATTTCTGCAGCAGTCATGGTTTAGCGCTCCTCTTGAGCAGTAGACGGCGCGGAGGCATCCTCCGCCTTGGTTGCGGATACTGGTGCGGCACCGGCAGCAACTGGCTCCTTGCGGTCAGAGCCCGCACCCATGGAGGAATCCACGGACTCGGAGTTTGGATCCCAGTCGTTGTTGACGTTGGAAGCATCCACCGGGTTCATGCGGGAGCGGATGACAATGAGCGCGGCCATTGCCAGCAGCAGGACGAAGTCCACAATGGCACCGGTTGCCACGTTGGTAAAGGAGGAGACGCCGTGCGCCAACCACCAGGTAGCAAAGCCCACGAACGCAGCGCACGGCAAGGTAATGAGCCATGCGGACACCATGCGCATGGCCACACCCCAGCGAACCTCAGCACCGCGACGACCCAGGCCGGTACCAAGAATGGAACCGGTGGACACGTGGGTAGTGGACAGTGCCATACCACCGGTAGCAGAGGTCAAGATGATCGCTGCAGAAGTAGCTTCAGCGGCCATGCCCTGTGGGGACTCAATCTCCACCAGACCCTTGCCCAGGGTGCGGATAACGCGCCAGCCGCCGGACATGGTGCCGGCCGCGATAGCCACAGCACAGGAAACGATAACCCAGGTAGGAATGCGGGCGTCAGCAACCGCATGCCCGGAAGCAACCAATGCCAGGAAGATAACACCCATGGTCTTCTGCGCATCGCCAGCGCCGTGTGCCAGGGACACCAAGCAAGCGGTAACAATCTGACCGTGGCGGAAGTGCTCGTTCTTCGCCTTGTTGGGAATGGTGTTGGTAACCCAGTAGATAAGGAAGGTCGCACATGCGGATACCAGCGCCGCGATAATCGGCGAGGCAACGGCCGGGATAATGATCTTGCCGGCAATGGAGGACCACTCCACACCGGTAGAGCCCATCGCAGCGAAGGCGGCACCAATGAGGCCGCCAAAGAGTGCGTGAGAGGAACTGGATGGCATACCCAGCAACCAGGTGAACAGGTTCCAGATGATGCCGCCGATAAGGCCAGTGAAGACGACCATCAACAGTGCCTGGCCGTCGGTATCGGCGGCGGCTCCAGTCAGATCGTAGGAATCGAGGTTAACAATGCCCTTTGCCACGGTCGCAGCAACGTTGACCGAAAGGAAAGCACCGACAAGGTTGAGGACTGCGGAGATTGCAACCGCAGTAAAAGGCTTCAAAGCACCGGTGGCAATGGACGTAGCCATCGCGTTGGCAGTGTCATGAAATCCGTTCGTAAAGTCAAAGGCAAGGGCGGTTACCACCACAATGCCGAGGATAATCAGAGTCGCTGTCACAGCGTTGGCCCCTTGGAAAGAAAACAGATGAACACGGTACGCACCTACGACGCTTTCACGCGTCGCGGACGAAATGCAGATTACTCCTGCGCCTATCCGCAGACAATTGCTTTTCTTTAATATTTCCTTTGGTTAACCTTTTGTTAACCTGCTGGGGCTCAGAATCGAGCCCAAGAGGATTCCGAAGGGATAAAAATTCCCCAGCTAATGCCAATTAAATACCCCACCTGCCCCCGCTTAACCCGAGTGATAAAACCACTTAGGGAGGTATGCCAACATCACGCCGACATACCTCCCATTTAAGGGTGCTTTACAGCGCCTAGCGGAAGGTAGAGAACTTCTTTACCACCCAGCGGCTTAGAACAAGCAGGATGGCACCCAACACGATGGATACAACACCAAGGGAGATGAAGAAGGTATTCTCCGCGCCTGCATCATCCGGGTTATAGAAGCTAGCCAAGGAGCCGGCCAGCGAGGTACCCATAGCCACCGCCATCATCCACACCGCCATCATGCGGGACGGGAATGCCACCGGCGCCACCTTGGTGGCAAGCGCATTGCCCACCGGCGAAAGAAGGAGCTCCGCCATGGTGAAAAGGAAGAGGATGAAAACGATGACAAACATCGGGGTGGAGTTCGCTTCCGCACCCGAGAAAGGAAGGAAGAAGAACAAGGAGATGCCGATGACGATATTGGCTACGCCGAACTTTACTGGGGTGGACCACTGCCTATCCCCTAGCTTCGTCCACATCGTTGCGAAGACAGCGGAGAAAATAACAATAAAGATCGGGTTAATGGACTGCACCAGTGATGGCGGGATTTCCCAGCCAAACATGTGGCGGTCCAGGCGCACATCCGAATAAATCGTCATCACCGTAAACTGCTGCTGGAAGATTCCGAAGAACAAAACACCGGAAATAAACATCGGAATAAAGCCCAACAGGCGGTTCTTTTCCTCGCGGGTCACCAACTTCGAGGTATACATCTGTGCCCACAGATAGATTGCTGCAACCAGAGCAACCGCGGTGACAATATTGGACAGCCAATCAACCTGAATAGCGCCGGTAGCCAATGCCACCACCATAACCACGATGATGGCTGCAACTACCACCACACCCATGAGCAATTGCTTCCGGCTAGCCGGGTTTGGAACCTCGTGCCCCGCATCCTTAATGGTGGTCTTGCGCATGAGCGAATACTGGATCAGGCCGAGCGCCATGCCAATTGCTGCAATACCGAAACCCCAATGGAAACCCTGCCAGCCCCACAGCGCGGTGGTGAGCAGCGGACCAACAAGCGCGCCGATATTAACGCCCATATAGAAGATGGAGAAACCACCATCGCGGCGCGGGTCATCGCGGGAGTACATGGAGCCAAGCACAACCTGCGCAGTGGTCTTAACGCCACCGGAACCAACCGCAATGAGGACAAGACCAATGGCCAAACCAGTTACCGCGGGGATAAATGCCAAGGCGAGGTGACCAGCCATGACCAGAACGGCCGAATAAAACAAAGTGCGCTCTGCACCCAAGACTCGGTCGGCAACAAGGGAAGCCAACAAGCAAGCCATGTACACCAAGCCGCCATAGGCACCCACGATGGACGTCGCGTCCGCGCGGTCTAGACCAAGACCGCCATCGGTAGTGGCGTAATACATGTACAGCAAGACAAGTGCCTGCATACCGTAGAAGCTAAATCGCTCCCACATTTCCACGCCAAAGAGGTTGGCCAAGCCCCATGGGTGGCCAAAGAATGTACGTTCGCCGCTCTGCGGTGTGGGCGCAGCAGCCTGGGCCGCCGCGTCAGATGTGTGTTTCTCCATAAAAATATATGACCACTTAGAGGTCTAAATCACAAATCGACCATTATAGGTTTAGTGTCGCACGATAGAAATTAACCTAACGACCTGCAGAAATTGTATGAAGAGAGATACCCCCCCCTTCGGGTGCAGCGCGAGCCAACAGGACACCCCTTCTCTGCTTTAAAAGCAGAAAACCCCTGCCATGCAACCGGAGTGCCGGTTGAATGGCAGGGGCCACGTGGAAAGCGTTATTCCAAATTATGCATTGAGCTTGCGGTAATCAAAGACCGTATCGATGATGCCGTATTCGACGGCCTCCTGAGCGGTCAGAATCTTATCGCGGTCAGTGTCAATGCGGATCTGCTCAGCGGTACGACCAGTGTGCTCAGACAGGGTGGTTTCCATCAGCTTACGCATGCGCTCAATCTCGGCGGCCTGGATCTCCAAGTCAGAAACCTGGCCTTGGGTACCCTGGGTCGCCGGCTGGTGGATAAGCACGCGGGAGTTTGGCAGCGCTGCGCGCTTGCCCGGTGCCCCCGCAGCTAGGAGCACTGCTGCTGCGGAAGCAGCCTGGCCCAAGCACACGGTCTGAACGTCAGGACGCACGTAGCGCATGGTGTCATAAATAGCCATCAGCGCGGTAAAGGAACCACCCGGCGAGTTGATGTACATGGTGATGTCACGGTCCGGGTCTTGGCTTTCCAGGACTAGCAACTGCGCCATGATGTCATTGGCGGAAGTATCATCCACCTGGGTCCCCAGGAAGATGATGCGCTCTTCAAAAAGCTTGGAGTATGGGTTGGTTTCCTTAGTGCCCTGTGCGGACTGCTCAATGAAGGACGGCAGAACGTAGCGGGAACTTGGCATCTGGGACTGATTCATAGTGATTTTCTCCTTATTCCCTAGTTGCTCAGCGGGCCGTTAACGGACTCAATGACGTGGTCAACAATGCCGTAGTCCTTGGCCTGTTGGGCGGTCATCCAACGGTCACGGTCGGAGTCCTTGGTGATCTGCTCAAAGGTCTGGCCGGTGTGCTCTGCAATGAGCTCGGCCATCTCGCGCTTAGTCTGAGCAAACTGCTCAGCCTGGATCGCGATATCCGCAGCGGTACCACCGACACCAGCGGAAGGCTGGTGCATCATAATGCGCGCGTGCGGCAGAGCGTAGCGCTTGCCCTTGGTGCCGCCGGAAAGCAGGAACTGACCCATGGAGGCAGCCAGGCCCATGCCGTACGTGGCAATATCGCACGGCGAGTACTTCATGGTGTCATAAATAGCCATGCCCGCAGTGACAGAGCCACCCGGGGAGTTGATGTAGAGCGAAATGTCGCGAGTGGGGTCCTCGGCGGACAGCAGGAGGATCTGGGCGCACAGCTTGTTCGCAATCTCATCATCGACCTGGGTTCCCAGGAAGATAATGCGCTCGCGCAACAGGCGCTCGTACACGCTATCGCTCAGATTCATACCCGTAGACGACGAGTTCATTGAAATCTTCTCAGACATTAGTGGTTCTCCTTCAAGTGAAGAATGCTTTAACTGGCCCCACCTTACCGGCATTCCTCTCAAACTTGGCCCCTGTTCGCTATGAGCGTTGGGCCACAGCGCCAAAGGCGCACACGGAAGCTGGGTTAACATTTACTCATGTCTGTTTCCGAGCTGTCCACCAGTACCCAGAACTATTTGAAAGCTATCTGGGGGCTAAAGGAATGGTCATCCGAGCCCGTTACCGCCACGCTTATAGCGAAACAGCTGGGACTCAAGCTCTCCTCGGTTTCCGATGCAGTGCGCAAAATGGCGAAGCAAGGGCTCGTGTCACACACGCCCTATGGCTCTGTGGAGTTAACCGAACTTGGCAGGCAGTACGCATTGGTCATGGTGCGCCGTCACCGATTGCTTGAGTCTTTTTTGGTTCAAGCATTGGGCTACACCTGGGACGAAGTCCATAATGAAGCCGAAAATCTCGAACACGCGGTGTCTGACATGCTCATAGAACGTGTGGATAAGTTCCTTGATTACCCCACTAGGGATCCGCACGGCGATCCTATCCCTACGGTTGATGGACAGATCACCATCCCCAGTGCGCATCGCCTCACCGACAGCGGTGCACAATCGCAGGTGACCGTGGAACGCATTTCTGATTCCGACCCACAACTGCTGAAGTTCCTTGAAGAGCGCGGCATTGTCACTGGGGCTGTTCTTAGCACGCGCGAGGGAGCGCCCTTTTCAGATTCTCTCGAAATACAGGTGGCCGGCGGCACTCAGTGGGTAGTACTTGGACGCCCAGCTACCGACGCAGTGTTTGTAGCACACCACAACCTTTAGACATTCCCCTTTGCATTAATCCTGCTCTCACCTGCCCTTTTCAAAACTACGTTAGACCGTAGTTGCAACTACGGCATTACGTAGTTAGTCTTTTCGAATATCACCTACCCCACTTATGGCTAAGGCCAGGATGAGCAGGATTGCCATGTCAGACTCACCAGATTTGGTGTACTTTTCCAGCGTTTCAGAGAACACGAAAAGATTCGTCGAACGCTTAGATAGACCCGCGGTGCGCATTCCACTGCGCCCCAAGAAAACCGGGATGATCCAGGTTTCACACCCGTACGTACTCATCGTTCCCACCTACGGCGGCGGCTCGCTCAAACGCGCAGTCCCCAAACAGGTCATCGACTTCCTCAATGACCCAATCAACCGCTCCTTTATCCGGGGCGTTATTACCTCAGGGAATACCAACTTCGGAAGTGCTTACTGCGTCGCCGGACGCATCATTTCCGCCAAGTGCCACGTACCGGAGCTGTATCACTTCGAGCTTCTCGGCACCCAGAAGGACATCGCCGCCGTAAAGCAGGGCCTTCAGAAGTTTTGGGAGCAGCAAAAGCAGCTAACGATGACACCCCATTAATCCCCCACAAGATGAAGAACACATCCGCATCACACAGATTGGAAAACACAATGTGGCCTCTTGATGCCACCCCCACACAGACTATTGGCGCTACGCCCCGCACCGCTTCAGCAGACAATGCCGGCGGTGTCGGCAAGCGCAAGAGCTACCACGCACTCAACGCGCAGCTGAACTTGTTCGACGCTTCTGGAAAAATCCAGTTTGACAAGGACATTCAGGCAGCACAAGACTATGTCACACACCATGTCGCTCCCCGCATGCATCAGTTCGATTCCACCAAGCAGCGCTTGGAATGGTTGGTTGATAACGAGTACTACGAGCGGGATTTCCTTGAGCTTTATGATGACGCCTTTCTGTGCGCCATGTACGACAGAGCACATCGAGTTAAGCATCAGTTCCGCACCTTCCTCGGCGCATTTAAGTTCTTCACTTCATATGCACTGAAAACCTTTGATGGCTCCCGATTCCTAGAAGGCTACGAAGAACGCGTCGCCACCACAGCTTTATACCTTGCACAGGGCGACGAAGAGCTCGCAGAAAAGCTGGTGGATGACATCATGACCGGACGCTTCCAGCCCGCCACCCCTACTTTTCTCAACGCAGGCAAAGCCCAGCGCGGCGAAATGGTCTCCTGCTTCCTCCTGCGAATCGAAGACAATTTGGAGAGCATTGGCCGCTGCGTGAACTCTGCACTGCAACTATCAAAGCGCGGTGGTGGAGTGGCCCTGTTGCTGAGCAATCTGCGCGAATCCGGAGCCCCGATCAAAAAGATTGAGAACCAGGCTTCCGGCGTAGTCCCAGTCATGAAGATTCTCGAAGATAGCTTCAGCTATGCCAACCAATTGGGCTCCCGGCAGGGCGCTGGAGCCGTCTACCTGCATGCGCACCATCCAGATATTCTTCGCTTCCTGGATACCAAGCGGGAAAATGCCGATGAGAAAGTCCGCATCAAGACTCTTTCGCTGGGGGTTGTTATTCCAGATATAACCTTCCGTCTGGCCAAAGAGAACAAGGATATGCATCTTTTTAGCCCGTATGACATCGCTCGCGAGTACGGCGTAGCCATGTCTGACATGTCCATCACCGAGTACTACGACGAGCTGGTTGCCAATCCGCGAATCTCTCACACGACCATTAAGGCCCGCGAGTTTTTCACCACGCTGGCTGAGCTTCAGTTTGAATCCGGATACCCCTACATCCTCTTTGAGGATACGGTCAACCGCGCTAATCCCCTCAAAGGACATATCAATATGTCCAACCTGTGTAGCGAAATCCTCCAGGTCAACACGCCATCGACCTACGGAGCTTCGGGTGACTACACCACTGTTGGCCAGGATATTTCCTGCAATCTAGGTTCGCTCAACATTGCGAAGGCTTTTGAATCGCCGGACTTCGGGGAGACCGTCGAAACCGCAGTGCGTGCCCTCACGAAGGTTTCAGACCTGACGAATATCGAAGCTGTTCCCTCCATCGCTCACGGAAATGCTTCCATGCATGCCATTGGTCTGGGCCAAATGAATCTCCACGGCTTCCTTGCTTCACAGCGTATTCCTTATGGCTGCGCCGAGGCACTGGACTTTACAAATATCTATTTCCTCACGGTGACCTACCATGCGCTCCGCGCATCCCATGCACTCGCGGTTGAAAAAGGTCAACGATTCACAGGCTTCGAAGAATCCACCTATGCCACTGGCGCCTACTTTGACAAATACGTCGACCAAGACTGGGCGCCAGCCACTGAACACGTAAAACAGCTCTTCCACGAAGCAGGCGTGCAGATCCCTCAACGCGAGGATTGGCTACGGCTCAAGAATCAAGTGATGCAAGACGGCATCTACAACGCCTACTTGCAGGCAGTTCCACCCACTGGATCAATTTCCTACATCAATGACTCCACCGCGTCCATCCACCCAATTGCCTCCAAAATTGAAATACGCAAGGAAGGCCGCTTGGGGCGCGTGTACTACCCCGCGCCGGAAATGACCAACGACAACCTGGAGTATTTCGATGACTCCTACGCCGTGGGATACGAAAAAATCATCGACACCTACGCCATGGCCACCCAACACGTGGACCAAGGGCTTTCCCTGACCTTGTTCTTTACCGCTGATACCACCACGCGGGACATCAACAAGGCACAAATCTATGCCTGGAAAGCCGGAATCAAGACCCTCTACTACATCCGTTTACGCCAATCCGCGCTCCAAGGAACCGAGGTCGAAGGCTGCGTCTCCTGTGCTCTGTAGGAGCACGGTCCTCCCCCTTGTCCACAACCATTCACTCAGAAAGAAAGAAGCTATGTCGTCAACATCGAATAGTGCTGAACTAACCAGCATTTCAGTTACTCCGCCGAGCTACCGGCATGATCCTTCAGCCCGCATCCGCGCCATCAATTGGAACCGGGTGAGCGATGACAAGGATCTTGAAGTGTGGAACCGTCTAACCACCAACTTTTGGTTGCCAGAGAAGGTCCCGCTTTCTAATGATCTCCCGGCGTGGCAGAAGATGACACCCGAGGAACGCAACCTCACCATGCGGGTGTTCACGGGACTCACCACCCTGGATACTGTCCAGGCCACCGTGGGTGAAATCTGTCAGATTCAAGATGCCCGCACCGAACACGAGGAGGCCGTGTATACCAACATCGCGTTCATGCAGTCAGTCCATGCCCGTTCATACTCTTCAGTGTTTTCTACCCTGAGCAGTACAAAGGAAATTGATGAAGCATACCGCTGGGCGGTGAATAACGACCTTCTCCAGGCACGCGCCAAGAAAGTTCTCGCGCACTATTTTGGGCCGGATCCACTCAAACGCAAGGTGTCATCGACGTTGCTTTCCTCGCTGCTTCTCTACGCGGGTTTCTATCTTCCCTTGCACTTTTCTGTCCACGCCACCCTGACAAATACGGCAGACATGATCCGCCTCATTCTGCGTGACAAGGCAGTGCACGGCTACTACTCGGGTTACAAATATCAGCGCGGTCTGGAATCCACGACCCCGCTACGGCAGAAGGAGATGCATGATTTCACCATTTCTTTGCTCGAAGAGCTTTATGCACTAGAGCTGGACTATTCCGGCGAGCTATATGAGCCTTTGGGACTCATGGATGATGTAGCCGTGTTCGTTCGCTATAACGCCAATAAGGCACTCATGAATTTGGGCTACCCGGATTATTTCCCGCCCGAAGAAACGGAAGTGAACCCAGAAATCCTCGCGGCCCTAGCCCCCGGAGCAGATGAGAACCATGACTTCTTCTCCGGATCTGGTTCCTCCTATGTCATTGGTACTGCTGAAGAAACGAGTGATGATGACTGGGATTTCTAAACCTTTTCCGCGACCGGACCAAGGAAGCTGGCTTGAGACCATCGCGCTGTTTGAAGCCATCCGCGAAGGAAACCAACCCGCAGCCATGCGGCTGTTGAATACATCCGCCGCACGAGAGGCCGTCCTCGGGGGGCTTCTAGGACTCATCGATCTGTACTTCCGCCATGAAGAAGGAGACAAAGTAGATGGCTTCCTCACCGCCGCCCACGCTGCCGGCCCACCACCGGCCTTTGGCTGCAAGCCTTTTCTCCCTTGACCACGTCTCCCTACACCCAACTAAGAAAGAAGGTTTACCATGACCACCCCACGTATCAGCGTTATCGTCGGCAGCCTGCGCCGAGAGTCATTTGCACGCAAGATTGCACACGAGGTGCTCACGATGATCCCTGAAGGCTACGAGGCAAACATCGTGGAAATCCGTGACTTGCCGCTCTATGACTTCGACTACGATGACCCCGCCGTCACGGACAAGCCCACTCCGGCTGAGTACACCACCTTTCGCGAGACCATCAAGAACTCGAGCGGGATCCTCTTCATTACGCCAGAGAACAACCGCACTATCCCTGCCTGCCTCAAAAACGCAGTGGACATCGGCTCTAAACCCAACTCAGATGTGGCGTGGAAGAACCTTCCCGCAGGTATCATTAGCCACTCTGTAGGCCGCATGGGCGGCTACAGTTCACAGAAGAACCTTCGCCTCGCTCTGTCCTACTTCGACATGCCGCTCCCTGGTCAGCCCGAAGTATTTCTGGGCCAATCCCCCACCCTTTTCGAAGAGTCCGGACATCTCAATCAACGTACCGCAGACTTTGTCAAGGATTACGTTATGCGCTTCCTGCAGTTGACCGACGAGGCCTTTAGAGCCAAGAACGGCTAGCGGTATCCCCAGCCAACACACATCACGCCCTCTTCGAAGTACTCAAAGACTCCTAGAGGGCGTTCACAATGACACAAACCCCGGATTCAGGCTCATCCTTGAGTTACCTGAATCCGGGGTTTCATGCGCGCTCGCCACCACACATGTGGCAGCAGCGCGTTACAAGCGGGAGATTACTTCTCCTCGGAAGCTTCTTCAGCGTCCTCTTCTTCGATTTCACCGAAGTACTGGTCAACGTCTACGTCGTTGCCCTCTTCATCCTTGACGGTGGTGCGGCAGATAGCGGCAGCCAGTGCCTTGCCACGGCGCACGTCAGAGAAGAGGTTTGCGATCTGGCCGTTGGACTGCAGCTGCTGGATGAACTGGTTCGGGTCCATGCCGTAGGACTGAGCGGTGAACAGGATGTGGTCGGTCAGCTCCTGCTGGGAAACTTCCGGCTCTTCCTTCTCGGCTACGGCGTCAAGGAACAGCTGGGTGCGGACGGACTCTTCTGCCTGCTCGCGAGTCTGCTTATCAAACTCCTCGCGAGAGGTGCCCTGTGCCTCAAGGAGCTGAGCCAGTGCCTTCTCATCGTGAGCCAGCTGGCCCAAGATCTGGTGCAGCTGGGAGTGAGCCTGCTCGTCCACTACGGACTGCGGCAGCTCGAATTCAACCTCGGACAGTGCGGACTTCAGAACCTCATCGCGGATCTGTGCAGCCTGCTCAGCCTTCTTGGTCTCCTCCACCTGGGTCTTGGTGGACTCACGCAGCTCGTCCATGGTGTCGAACTCAGAAGCCATCTGAGCGAACTCATCGTCCATAGCCGGCAGCTTGCGCTCCTTGGACTGCTGAACGTGGACCTTGATGGTGGCCTCTTCGTCCTTGTGCTCACCGGACTGGATGGTGGAGGTGAACTCGTTATCCTCACCAGTCTTCATGCCGCGCAGGGCGGTATCTAGACCCTTGATGAGGTCATCGTCACCGATGCGATAGGAAAGGCCCTCGGTGGAAGCGTCTTCAATCTTCTCGCCGTCGATCTCAGCGGTGATGTCGATGATGGCGTAGTCGCCGGTCTTCATCTTGCGCTTGGTGTCTTTGAGCTCACCGAAGCGCTCTGCCAGCTCCTCCAGAGCCTTGTCGACGTCCTCTTCGTCAGCCTTCAGGGCCGGGACGGTAACGGAGATCTTGGAGAAGTCCGGAATCTCGAACTCAGGGCGGATATCAACCTCGGCGGTGAACTCCACGAAGTCCTTGTCCTCGATCTTGGAAATGTCAACGTCCGGCTGGCCGATGACCTTCAGATCGTTTTCCTTGACTGCCTGCTCGTAGCGGGAAGGCAGCATGTCGTTGACAACCTGCTCCAGGATGGGGCCGCGGCCGAAGCGAGCGTCAATAAGCTGGCGCGGTGCCTTGCCCTTACGGAAACCTGGAATAGAAACCTGCTGCGCGATTGCCGCGTAAGCTTGATCGATTTCCTGGTCCAGCTCCGCAAACGGAACGTTGACGGTGAGCTTAACGCGGGTATCGCTCAGCTTGTCTACGGTGGTCTTCACGAGTGAATCTCCCTGGCTTCATTGTTTTACGTACATAAACTTAAAGGGGGTCCGGAAATCCTTATTAGGGCATTTCCAGACCCCCATACGTCGGGGCGACAGGATTTGAACCTGCGACCCCCTGCTCCCAAAGCAGGTGCGCTACCAAACTGCGCCACGCCCCGTATGTAGGCCACCAAGTTGCCTTGGCTGCGTTGCATACCTGAGACAGTGTACCGTGTCCGTTTTAAATCTCCTAAACGGACCCCCACTTAATGGAATCAACGCAGCACAGAGGCCACTTTTGACAGCCTAGCGGCTAGAAATCGAAATCAAACATTCCGTCAAAGAATCCGCCGCCGTCGCCATCGCCAAGGCCATCAAATAGGCCGCCGCCGTCATCGCCGCCGCCCATGTCTCCGGCGTCACCAGCATCGCCAGCGTCACCGCCCATTTCGCCGGCATCGCCCATGCCATCACCGCCACCCCAGTCGCCGCTTTCAGCAGCGGCCGCGGAATAACCAATGCCAGACATGCCGGAGAACAGGGCATTAAACATCATGGAGTAGCCAACCATCCACACGCCGGTCTGCAACGCATCCGCCCACCACGGACGCGAGTACCAACCCGCCGGAACTGGGCGCCCTGCAACGGTTCCGCCTGGGTAGTAGTTCGGGGTATCCGCGGAGGCATACGGCGAGGCAGTGATCTGCTGGCCATTCGCTTCCACCGTGCGCTTTTCTGTCACCTTGCCGGCGGCGCGCTGCCCCTCGAGCGGTGGCAGCTCTGGGCCCGGGTTCATGCCCATAATCTCGCGCGCGGCATTCACATAGTGCATGCCTTCCAAGGCGGACTCACGCGCTAGGTTCGCCTGCTTTGCGGTGGTGGCGCGCGAAATCGCCGAGTTAGCTGCCGTGAAGCGCTCGGACGCATCGGCCATTGCCTGCTGGGAGGCAGAGTCTGTGCCCGAAATCTGCATTACTTGGCCACCCAGGCGTTCAATCCACCGGCGAGCGTCAGCTTGTGCATCGGCCAATTGCTGTGATTCTCGTTCCTCGCGGCGTTTTTGGGAGTTGCGCGAAGACATAAACCACGCACCTCCGCCCACTGCCAGCACAAGGAGCAAAATTCCCACTATGATCATCGCCTTCTATAGATAGGGCCGTTCCGCTTATAACAACGACTCAGGCGCCAGCCTAGTTCCCTATTTTCATTTTTGCCCCCACGTGCGCTAAAGTATGGCGCAGCGTTTCAATAGCGCGCTGTGGGAATGTCGTATAGTGGCTAATACCTCAGCCTTCCAAGCTGAAGACGCGGGTTCGATTCCCGTCATTCCCTCCACGTTTCGCCCATCTTTTAGGTGGGCGATTTTCTGTTTTCCATCCATCATCGCTGGCTACTCATGGTAAACGGCGTACGCGTGCAACGAAGTGTAGGGTGGCGCGCATGACTTCAACCAATAAGTATTCCGAATCTATCCGCAATCGCCACTCTCCCCGCGCATTCCTGCCGGAGCCCATGCCGGTAGAAGACATCAAGCAGGTCTTGGAGGACGCTCAATCCGCACCGTCCAACTCCAATACCCAGCCGTGGAACGTGCACGTGGTGGGCGGAGAAAAGCTCAAGGAGCTCAGCGCCGCGCTTATTAAGGAATTCGACACCAATGGGCTCAGCCCAGACTTCACCACCGATTATGGTGAGGGGATCCATCCCAAGCGTTCCCAAGAGCTGGCCGCCAAGATGTACGGTCTACTGGGCATTGAGCGCGAGGACAAGGCAGGCCGCGTGGAATTCGTCCGCGAAAACCTGCGGTTCTTCGGCGCGCCTCATGCAGTCCTTCTCTTTATCCCGCCGATGGGCGACCGCATCCGTGCCGCCTTTGACCAGGGAACCTACGCCGAAAACTTCCTGCTTTCCTTGGAAGCACACGGCTATCACGGCATCCCACAGGGCATGATTTCCTTGATTGCGCCAACCGCACGCGAGTTCCTAGGCGTGGACGAGGAGTACAAGCTGGTCACCGCCATCACCTTTGGTACGGCCGATGAATCTATCCCAGTCTTTAATACGGCTCCGGGTCGCGCACCACTGTCAGAGACCGTGACCGTGCACGGCATTGAGGACCTGGAGCTCGATTAGAGCCAGCTCCCCATCAGCAAGCTACTTTCAACGATTTCGTCCATCTAAACCACCGCGACCGTCGACGAAAAAGGCGTTTTATAGGGACAGAATCGTTGAATCGCCGCGGTGAGCGTCCGCTCACCAATATCACTAGGCAAAGTTGGCCGAAGGGGGCGTCGGCAAGCCTAGAATTGAATCCATGGATATCACTCTTGCGACCTTTGACCATGCGCCGGAGTCCGCACTGCGCGGCGTTCGTTTTAAAAACACGTGGGTGCCTTCGGAAACCTATGCGGATTCCCGCCGCGGTACTCTGACCGGACAGTACCCACAGCGCCAAGCCACCACGCGCATTAGTGAGGTTTTTGCTGGGGTGGGCTATGAGGTGCGTGAAGACACGCACCCTGCCGGTGACGATGTCTTCCGCCTACTTGAACAGCCCAGCCTGGAGGAACTCGACCAAGTTGAAGGCGTCATTGCTGTCTGCTCCCTGCTGGGCGGAAATGCCCCGATGTCGGTGCTGTGGCCGGGTGTGGCGGAAAGCGGGGAGAATAACGAGCTGGTCTCCCCTATTGATTTGGCTCCTACCCTCGCCGCCATTGCCGGGCTGGATGTGCGGCCTAATGCGCGCCTGTCCTTCGATGGGTTGAACTTGGTTCCGGTACTGCGCCACGGCGCTTCGGGGCACGCCGCGTTGTTCTTTGACAATGGCGTGCGCATGATTGACGCCGCGCTTATCGACGGCACCGCTACTCCACCCCACGAGCGCGCCCGCCTGCAAGATGAGTGGGAGACGTGGAATAAATTCATCACGCTCGGCCCACTGCAGTAGGCAGGTAGTCTGGGGCGCATGAGCGTACCTAACATCACTCTTAATGACGGCAATACCATCCCGCAGCTGGGCTTTGGCGTATTCCAAATGGATCCGGATAAGACCGAAGAGCTGGTAGCCGAGGCCCTGCGCGTGGGCTATCGACATATCGATACCGCCGCTATCTATAGCAACGAGGAAGGCGTGGGCCGGGCAATTGCCAAGTCCGGAATCCCGCGCGAGGAACTTTTTGTCACCACCAAGCTGTGGAATGACCGCCAGACCGATGCCGCCGCAGCACTCGATGAGTCCTTGGACAAGCTCGGCCTAGAGTATGTTGATCTCTACCTCATCCATTGGCCGACCCCGGCGAAGGGGACCTACGTCGAGGCCTGGCAGCAGCTCATCGAGCTGCAGAAACAGGGCAAGGCAAAGTCCATCGGCGTCTCCAACTTCGAACTCGAGCACCTGGACCAGCTGGAGCTCAAGACCGACGTCAAGCCGGCGGTCAATCAGGTCGAGCTTCACCCCTATCTGCAGCGCTGGCGCGAGCTGGACGCCTTCCGCGCCCACACCGTCGCTATTGAGGCATGGGGGCCTTTGGGACAGGGTAAGAGCGATATTTTGGATGCCCCCGAGGTCACCGACGCCGCCGCGGCGCACGATGTCAGCCCAGCGCAGGTCGTCATCCGCTGGCACCTGCAAAATGGCGTCATCCTCTTCCCTAAGTCCGCCACGCCATCGCGCATCGCGGAGAATTTCGATGTCTTTGGCTTTGAGCTCACCGAGGACGAAATGGCTGCCATCACCGCCCTGGATGAGGGCGAAGAGGGACGTGGCGGTCCGCACCCGAATGACATGAATGACGCCTAAGGCTTAGCGCCTCGGCCGAGCCGGCCGGTGCGTACACAAAAGCGCCGCGGATCCAGCGTTGGTCCGCGGCGTTTATTCTGCGTGGCTTACGCCTCCGGCAGCTCCGGGGCGATGCCGGTGCGCTCGTATTCCGCCAAGATGTCAATGCGACGCTGGTGGCGCTCCGCACGGGACCATTCTTGGCCCAAGAAGGCGTCCACGATTTCCAGTGCCTGCTCCTCGGTGTGCATGCGGCCACCGATGCCGATGAGCTGGGCATTGTTGTGCTCGCGGGCAAGGCGGGCGGTCTCTGCGGACCAAGCCAGTGCGCAGCGAGCACCCTTGACCTTATTGGCGGCAATCTGCTCGCCGTTGCCGGAGCCGCCGAGCACGATGCCCAGGGAGCCTGGGTCGTTGACGGTGCGTTGTGCCGCTTCGATGCAAAATGCCGGGTAATCATCCTCGGCATCGTAGGTACGGGCGCCGCAGTCAATGACTTCGTGGCCCTGCTTGGTGAGGTGTTCAGCGATCAGGTTCTTGGTTTCGAAACCTGCGTGGTCTGCTCCTAGATATACGCGCATGGCCCACATCCTACCGGCCCGGCGCGCCTTGAGGAGGCTTAGCGCCCACCCTGTTTCGTATTACATTGTCCTGATAAGCTCGCGGGCAACCACTATCGCTATAAAGGAGGAAAGCCATGCCTATAACCAAACCAGTCCTCGCGCTCTACGGCGGGAGCCTTCTCGCCTGCATCATTATGCTTGGTGTTCAGGTTTCCGGCAGCGGGGGCTTCCTCCTCCCGCTTATCACTAGCATTCTTGCCACTTTGGCTCACCTGGGCCTGGGAGTGTGGTGGATTGCGCAAAAGGTGCGCGGGAATCCGCGGGCCAACGGGGGCGCGATTGCGGCCGGCATTATTGCGCTTCTTGCCGGCGCATCGTGGGCATCCTGGGCGCTTGTCGCCTGGAACGACTTCCGGGCCGGTACGGCGCTTCCCTCTATTAATATTGCGGGTCTGCCGGCATTCATCTTGACCCCGCTGACCATCGCACTATGCGTCGGCGCTGCAATTGAGCTGCGCCGACGTGAGAAAAGCGCTTAGTTCTCCTCCACCTGGGGCATCTCGGTGCGGGAGCGCTTGAGCTCGAAGA
>CALLKG010000087.1:0-17328 GCA_938008395.1 Corynebacterium tuberculostearicum | reverse complement strand
ACTGATAAACTCAACCGAAACATAGGAAGTGTTTCCACGACCACTAGAATCCGCCAGATATAAAAAGTAAACAATAAGTTAATCTTAGTTAATAAAAATGAAACTCTTTATCGTTAACGATGGCAACTATTAATAATTATGAAATTATTTTATCGGCCCGGAAAACGGGTATTTCATTTCGGAAAAGGAGAGAAATAGATGCGGAAAAAAGTCTGGCTTCCGCAGCCGCTGCTTTTGTACTAGGTGCTGGTGCACTTGGGGGAACTGCTTTGGCAGGAGAACTTGTCGATGGAGGTATGTGGGAACACGGTAAGGGTGGAGGACGAGTGTGGTCGAACTACCACCATCCCAGTGTTAATCACGGTAGTTCCGTGAATGGCCACAAGTACGTTGACTCTGGCTGCCAGCCAGCGAATACGTGGGCCCGTGCGCAGGCATCATCTCGTTGGCTCGGGGCGGATGGCGCTTATTACCGCTTGTGTTAATAGAAGGTAAGCGTCACAAGGGTCGCCGTCATGGGCGACCCTTGCTTTAGTTAAGGAAGTATTTCATGAAAGAAGGCGTTAGCCTTTCTCAACGAATTCTCGCCGCATTTTGCGTACTATCCGCATTGTTCTTGGGGTATTGGGCGTTTGCGATGACGCAGTCGGAGGGAATATTTGAAACCGGCTCTTTCATTAACGTCGGATCGAATGATGGCCAGGGCTCTGAAATTCTTGCTGCACTCGATGAGGCTGCGCAATCGAAGGGTGAGCGCATTGCAGTGGAGCTCGAGCAACCGGACCATACCGACGTCTACGCCGCAGGGGACTTTGGTAGCAGTTGGTACGACACGATTGCGCCGGGCAGTCCAGTTCGCGTACACGATCTGTCGGAATTACCGGATGAGGATCCGCGTCAGCTTCTGCAACTGTCCGGAGGCGAGGATTTCAAAAATACAGTGTATGGGATTCTGGATGCTTACAGCGCGCAGCATCAGGAACTCGAAAGCCTAGAGTGGTCGTTCCTTTTTACGGATACCGCGCTAGCCGGAATTTATTTTTTGATTCTGGCCACGTGCTTTGCTGTCGTCGTGGCCGGCGCGATCGCGCGAACGAGGGATTATGCCGTGTGGCAGCTCATGGGACTATCGCCTAGCGTCATATTTGCACGTGAGTTTCGGCGTTCTTATGCAAATGCATTTCTTAGTGCACTGGCCATCGGGGCGGTGGCGTTGGTGCTATGCGCAATATTAGTTTCACCACGAGTGATGCTAGGGATTATGCGCTACTCGGCAGTATTTCTGTTTCCGCTTCTCGTTGTCATGGTGATGGCATTCCTCCTGACTGCATGGGCGTGTAAAAAGCTAGCGTTGAGGGATCGGCTCAAAGGGAAGCTGCCGCAGCGCAGTACCGTGGCAATTGTCGTTTTGTTGAAACTCGTGCCCTGCATTGCAGCTGTAGGACTCATAGCCCCAGCACTAAACCACCTGCATGAAGTGGAGGTGCAAAATGGCGTTGGTAACTTCTGGAAGCAAGCCGATGATCTGCAGCTCCTGGAACTTTCAGGGGCGCGTGATAGCGAAGGCATCGTAGATTCAACACACAAGTTAGCCGAGCTTGCGCGGGCTAAATCTGCGGTTGGTCAGTTTCAATATGTACAGTTTTCTGAGGACTCACCGGCAGAGTTCGGTGGAGTCGGCCGGGATATGCTCAGTTTCAATTACACGGCAGCGATGCGTTCGGTGGAAGGCCCACTGCGCGAGGAATTGCAGAATAATCCGCCGCACGAACCCACGAGGTATATTCCGCGAGGACTGGAAGGCATTGCAGATTCGGTCCCGAAGGACTTCTATTGCAGCGAGCACGAATGCCCAGTGGAGATCCTCGATAGTGATGACTTTGACGTAGCTACTTGGCAGATAGATGAAACTGGTTGGGGAGAACAGATAAAAACTGCGGGGCCGGTGATGACCATCTATCCGGATGACCAGTTGCCGTCAGATAGAACCATTGTTGCCAGCATGACTCAGAATGGCACTGGCTTTCTGGGTGGGGTTCCGCCTGAGCTTCGCGATGATCCGGACCTTAGCAACTTCGTTTTGAAGACCAACTCGGCTGCACATCTTTGGGCCAAGGGAAACGCATCGCTGCGTGCCGATACCGTTGCGTTGGTCCTCGGTGTCATTGCTGCGGCTTTGATTGCGCTAACCATGGCGGTCATTGCGGGCTTTTTGTATCGAAAGTTGTTTGCACAGCGGCTTCGCGTCTACCGGTTCATGGGAATCCCCATGGCTCGGGCGTATCGATATTTATGGCTTGCTGACGCCGCAATCTGTTGTGTCACCATCGCTTATCTATGGTTTAAAGGCGGCCAAGCACGAGAGCTAGAACGTATGAGTAGTATGCCCGCCGTCGTCGCTCAGCTGAAAGTAACGCCAGAAGCAATGGCCTACGGGGTTGGGCTTTCGATTCTTGTGGCTGTCGTTTCAGTAATGACAATGGTGCACATCTCATATCGGGCAGGAAAGAGATAGAAGAATGAATGAGGCCGTAATAAAGATTCGGGAAGGTCGCTACTCCATTGCTAAACGCACCTTGTGGTCCGGCGTGGATATAGATATCGCGCCAGGGCAAGTAGTCGCCTTAACTGGGCCTTCGGGCTGCGGAAAAACCACGCTATTAAATTGCTTAGGTCTTCTGGACTCGCTCACCGGCGGAAGCATGGAAGTGCTCGGTCACGATGCTACGCGTATGAAAGAAAGGCAGGCGCGAAAAGTGCGTCGCAACGATATTGGCTATCTATTTCAGGATTTTGCTCTGGTTGATACCGATTCGGTTGCCGATAATTTAGCTGTAGCATTGCCTCCTAAGACGCCGCAGGCTAAGAAGTCAGAAATTATTTCCGGTGCGCTGGAGCAGGTGGGCTTAGCTGGGCGAGAGAAGGAGAAAGCATTTTCCTTAAGCGGTGGCGAACAGCAGCGAGCTTCTTTTGCCCGTATCTTGGTACGCACCCCGAGCCTCATCTTGGCGGATGAGCCAACTGCGGCTCTCGACAGTAAGAACAGCGACCGCGTGCTGTCCCTACTGCAGGAGCAAGCCGCTGCTGGTGCTGCTGTCGTCGTGGTTACCCACGATGATCGAGTCCGGGATCAATGTAGCGAGGTATTCGAGCTCAGCGCGTATTGCCATTGAAACTTTTAGGTTGCAATACCAACGTCAAGTTAGACACCGCAAACTCCCGCACACCCGGCACGCGGGTGAGCCACCAAGCCCAGCTGGGATGGTAGCGGGGGAAGGCGAGTTTGAGTGCGCCGGTGCGCTGTGCCCAGTGGAGGCCGGCGGAACAGGGGACGTCGAAAAGCGAAGTGCCAAAGACATTCTTGGGCGGGTGACCGTGGCGGCGGGTATAGCGGTCGCGGGCAAAGCCACCGCCAATGTAGTGCTCCCACAGGCCGGTTTCGTGGCCACCAAAGGGGCCGAGCCACACCGTGTAGCTCAGAATGGTGAGGCCGCCGGGGCGGGTTACGCGCAGCATTTCCTCGCCCATATCCCAGGGATTGGGGATGTGCTCGGCCACGTTGGAGGAATAGACCACGTCAAAGGAATTATCGGCAAAGGGCAGGTTGGTGCCATCGCCGCGCACGGAATTGCTCAAGTGGATGCCGGCCGCAGACATTTCGCCGGCATCCGGCTCCAATCCCACATAGCGGGCGCCGCGCCGGGCAAAGGCATCCGCAAAATAGCCCGGGCCACCGCCGACATCGAGCACCCGTGCCCCAGAAAGCGGCACGCCTAGGTCGCGGCCGAGGTTCTCCACCAGCGCGGCCGTATCTTCCGCGAGCCCGCCGTAGAAAATCTCCGGGCGCGTCTGCTCAAAGCGGAAGGAACGCAGCAGCTGAATAGAGCGGCGGAGCGTGGCCATCTCACGGGTATGTCTCATAACCCACTAGGCTAATACCTCACGATGAAGATTCTTTTACTATGCTGGCGCGATTCCACCCACCCGCAAGGCGGTGGCTCGGAGCGCTACTTGGAGCGCGTGGGCGAGTATCTGGCGTCTGAAGGCCACGAGGTGGTCTTTCGCACCTCCAAGCACATGAATGCCGCCCACCGCGAGGTGCGCGATGGCGTGCGCTATAGCCGCGGTGGCGCCAAATTCGGCGTATATCCGCGTGCCTGGGCGGCGATGCTGGCCGGCCGCCTGGGGATGGGAGACCTGCGCGGGGTGGATGCGGTAATCGATACCCAAAACGGCATCCCCTTCTTCGCTCGCCTGGTGTCCGGGGCGCCGACGGTGTTGCTTACTCACCATTGCCACCGCGAACAATGGCCGGTGGCGGGTCCCCTCTTAGGCCGGCTCGGTTGGTTCCTCGAGTCCCGGGTGGCCCCGCGCGTGTATCGCGGCGCTCCCTATGTCACCGTGTCTGAGGCCTCCCGCCAGGATTTAGAGGCGCTGGGCATTAAGGGCGCGCACATCATCGCCAATGGCCTGGACCCGGTTCCGGATCACGTTCCTTCCTTGGAACGAGAGGCCGAGGTGCACCTGGTCACGCTCTCACGCCTAGTGCCGCATAAGCAGATCGAGCATGCCATGGATACGGTGGCGCAGACCCCGGGCGCGGTCCTGGACGTCATCGGCTCCGGCTGGTGGGAGGCTAACCTGCGTGCCTATGCCGAGGAGCATGGGGTAAGCGATCGCGTGCGCTTCCGCGGCCAGGTGACCGAGGACTATAAGCACGCTTTGCTGGCCCGTGCCGATGCCTTGCTCATGCCCTCGCGTAAAGAGGGTTGGGGCTTGGCAGTAATGGAGGCAGCCCAACATGGGGTGCCCGCCGTAGGTTATACATTTGGCCTGCGTGACAGCGTTATCAACGGCAAGACCGGCATCCTGGTAGAGCGCGAAGAGGACTTCGTGGCGGCCACCAAGCAGCTGCTTGCCGACGCCCCCCTTCGCCGCACCCTCGGCTCCAACGCGCGCGATTTTGCCGCTAGCTTCTCGTGGGAGAAGACCGGCGAGCAATTCGCGGAATTGCTGCAAAGGCTAGTAGCGGACACGCCATCCACAAGACGGTAAGAGCCCATGGAACCTGCGGCCGCGGCGCGTTCGTTTCCGCGGCTATAGCACCGCCCACCACGACCACACCGACGCCGAGCTCGGCCAGCCGGTTCATATCGTGCTCTTCCCACGCGCGCAGCGCTGCCTGGTATTGCGGCGAAGCTTGATCCACCACGGTCCCGTCTACGCTCAATTCTCCCGATTCGACCATGGCGACCGCCTTGGAGTAGGGGTCGACGGCTACGCCGCCGGGCACCTCCACGAGGTTGGTGCGCTCTGGAAAGAAGGCCACGCGGCCGTCAATCGCGCGCACCAGTTGCTCATCTATTCCCGTATCCCGCGGCGCGAGCACCGCGAGGCGTCCTGGAACGGGCAGCAGCTGCACGGCCGCAGCCACGGTGGCCAGTGTCGCAGGCAGATTCGGCAGCGCTCCTAGTGAGGCCACATAGAGCGGCAACGCCAACATGGTCAGTTTCCCGCTATCGCGCAGCAGCGCCGCCCCCGGTACGTGATCGATGGACCACACCAGAGCACCGGGAACCAGCCAGAAGAACATCGCCCCGCCGAGCCCCATCGCCGCGAGGACGCTTAACCGCGCGGGAACCCGCCACGCCCCGAGCAGGGCGATGACCGCCACGATGACGCCGCACACGGCGAATCCGATGGCCGCCTCCGCATTCCAGATACCGCCGAGCCGCAGCAGCGCGCCCGCGGTGCCGACGTAGTCTTCTGCCCGCGGGGCAAACGCGGCCACCGCCGCCGCGGTATCGCCGGGCGCGGCGGGATTGAACATGCCCGGAATGGCCCACGGCAAACACAAGACCACGCCGCCGAGGGCTACCCGCTTGCGGCAGGTCACCGCCGCGGTCACCACGGCAAAGAGACCACCCGTAGGGGTAAGCGATGCTCCCCACATGGCCAGCCACGCCACCCAGCTGCGTTGCTTTCCGGCCCACGCGATGACCGGCAGCAGCCACGCAGCGACCGCAAGCGACCACTGGCCCTGCAGGAGACGCTCGATGACGAAGGGATTGGCCACCGCCACTGCCATCGCGCTCACCGCGGCGACCGTAGAGCGCGCCCAGCGCGCCGCGGTGAGCGCGGAGGACGCGGCGGCGGCAAAAATGAGCACCCGTGCCGCCCACGCGCCGCCCACGAGAGCGAGGAAACCGTCTTGCGGTGCGTTGCGGGCGGGCAGACTGCCGCCACCAAAGGCAGAAGGGGAAAGGGCCGGATGGTCAAGCAACGCCATATCGCGCCACAAGAACTCGCCGGGCAAGGCAAAGGGCCAGCACACCGCGGCCACGAGGAGGGTGCCCCAGATAAGGAGTAAAAGACGCCTAGCCTTCACGGTGGCGGCGCATGTACATATAGGCGGCACAGAGCAATAGACCAACGCCGATGGCCTTGCCGGCCCATCCGACCACCATCAAGGCGCGAATGGTGCGAATGACCGGGCGCACCCCATTAAGGCGCTCCGCGCGGGTCTCATCGGACCAGCGCAGATCAGCGGCAAGGATGGAGCGGTCTTCTGTATCGTCATTCGCCACCATGGTGCCGGCCTGCTTTTCGTCCGCGGCGAAGAAGATTTTGATGTTCTCGCGCAGGTCCACCATGGTGCCGGTGGTCGGCTCGACGGAGATATCGCGGCCGATGGTGTAGAAGGGCTCGACCGTGACTCGGTCAGTGGCATCCAAGCCGAGGAGCTCGCGTGACTCGGCGTCGTAGAACCGCTTCGCTGGCCCGGAGATGCGGAAATCCTCGGCCGCTAGCTGCTTATCGCCGGTGCCGGTATCGACCTCGGCGGTAATGCTTTTGCGCATATCAGCCAAGGAAATGGGCTGGATATCGTGGTGGAAAGAATAGGTAGGGATACCGTCGAGCTTTTCCGTCGTGGTGAAGTCCACCGCCGTGGAGGATTGCGTCGCTAGATCGAAAAACGGATAGGAGCGCTGCTCGGTACCGGAGGGAAAGAAGTAGTTGATTCCATCGCGCTCGAAGTCGGTGCGGGCCATGCCGGTATCCAGCGCCGGTAGCACAAACTTCCATTTATCCTTTGGCGCAGCAACTGGGTAGGTGGACTCGCGGTTCAACACGGAATGCTCCGTGATTCGGGCAAGGGGAGTATTGCCGGCGAGCAGGCGAGAGAGCGAATCGGAGTTAGCGAGCGCATCATCTTCTGCCACCTCAGAGGTGGTGGTATTGCGCTCGATAGTAAGCAGGTCGTGGTGCAGGTAGCACCACATGGGTGCCTGTTTTTCCTGGCACTGCGGGTCTTTGCTATCGCCGGTGGCTTTGGCCCCGGCGATAAACTCGGGCGCATCCATCCACACGCCAGCCGACGGCGCGGTGACGGTGTTGATGTTTTGGTCGAAGGCCAGCGGCCGGGTTTGGTTGTTATACAGAGGCGGCACCACGGTACCCAGCACCAAGAAAATGACGGCGGCAATGACAACCCACGCCAGTGGCGAGCGTGGCCAAAGGTAGCGTTTCATTGCAGTAGTATGTCCAATCAGTTTCAGGTCGATCCGGGGTTAGGAGCAAGCGTGCAGCCGCAGGCATCTGTGAAAAGCGTACCCCAGCATCTGCCGGAGCTGGACGGTCTACGCGCGGTCGCCTCCCTTGGAATCATTGTCACCCACGTGTCTTTTCAGACCGGAACCGGGTGGGGGTTTGCCGGGCGCTTTGATTATTTCGTCGCCGTCTTCTTTGCGCTCAGTGCCTTCTTGCTGTGGCGTCGCCGCGGCTTGCACACCTTATCCGGCTATGCGCGCTCGCGCGTGGCCCGCCTATTGCCAGCCTATTTTGCCTGCGTGGTGGCGGTGATGCTCCTGCTTCCCGACGCCCACTCGCTCACCCTCACCCAACTGCTGAGCAACCTCACCTCTACCCAGATCTATGTGGTGGACGGGCTAGCGCCGGGGCTTACCCACCTGTGGTCGCTATGCGTGGAGTTCTTCTTCTACCTTGCCCTGCCTGTGTTGGTGTGGCTTCTTGGGGCGCTGCCGCGACGCTGGCGGGTAGCGGCCATCGCGCTGGGCGCCGTTGTTAGTTGGGCCTGGGGCTTCGTTCCCTTTGTGGCCGATTACGCCAAGGATCAGGTCAATTCGCAGATCTGGCCGCCGGCGTATGCTTCGTGGTTTGCCGTGGGAATGCTGGCCGCGGAATGCGAAGAAGCCGGTATTAGCTGGCGCGTGCAACGCGCGCTGCGGCCGCGCTGGGCGTGGTGGCTCGCGGCGGCGGTGGTGCTGTGGCTTGCCAGCCGCGAGTGGTTCGGGCCGCAGGGGCTGGTGCATCCAGGACCGGGCGAATTTTCCCGCCGCATCATTGCGGGAGCGGCCTTCGCCGCAGCCGTGGTGATACCGGTAGCGCTTGCTCCGCGGGACAAGTCCTGGCTGACCACTCCGCTCATGCAGGCACTGGGCGCGTGGTCCTATTCCATCTTCTTGTGGCATGTGGCCATTCTGGGACTGGCGTTTCCGCTTACCGGGGTGCCGCTGTTTAGCGGGAAGCCCCTGGACTTTTGGGTGATTCTGGCCGTAACGGTGGTGGCCACCGTGGTGGTCTCGGCCGCGAGCTATACACTCATCGAGCGTCCCGGCCGGGATTTTCTCCTCGGTCGGAGGCGAAAAGACAGGCCACGCCCGCGGCACACAAGCAGCTAAGCAGGAGCGAATCGCCCGCATAGGATCCCGATGTCCACGGCGCGCGGGCGAGGATCGCCCCGGCCGCCGCCACGACACCGGGCGCGAGGTAGGCGCGCGGGATGGTGGTCCAGCGCAGCACTAACCAAGCGGAAACGGCCGCTACCGCGGCCGGCCAGCCGGTCAGGGCCAGCGCGCCGAGTGCGACCACGGCCGAGGCGGCACCGCCGCGCGGCGCGCGCCACGTGGGCTGGGACGGGCGCCGCGTGGCCGCCAGGATGCACAGGCCGAGGGTGAGCAAGCCCACGGCGCCGCCGAAGAGGAGGGTGGCGCGGTAAACCGGTTGGGCGCTAAAGGTCATGCGGAAGTCACCGGAGTGGCCGGCCGGAATGACAAAAACTTGGGTGGCCGCATCGATCTCGCGCGGGGTGAGCTCTTCCTCGCCTAAGTAGCCGCGCAGGCCCTTATTGAAGGCGCGACCGGTGACCAAGAGGCGATCCTCATCAGCGGCTGCAATCGAGTACCCGGTGGGCTCGGAAGAGCCTGCTGGTTGCCAGCCCTCCTCGCGCAGGCTCACCCACGGCCCCGTGGTGCGCACGCGGTGCGTGCCAGGGCTGAGGGTGAGGGATTCGCCGGGGGAGTAGCGGTGGGCGTCGATAAGCACGGGTTTGGTGGAGTCCACCGTCACGCTCATCGGGCGCGGCGCCGTGAAATCGCGGATGAGCACGCCGGTATCCTGCAGCATGCGCTGGAAGAAGAATTGGTGCACATTGGGGGAGGTATCCGGGACGGTCACCACGCGCTCGACCGGCTGGCCTTCCACCCCTAATTCCGCGATGCCGGTGCGGTGGGATAGCTCCACGCGGATGGACTCGGTATCGCCGCCGGGAACGCGGACCTCCTGCGAGCGGAAGGGCTGTAAGTCCACGTCTACGGACGCGCTGCCAGAGCGCACGGTCACCGTGGTGGCGCTGGTGGCTATGAGCTTGAGGCGCGGCTGGGTGAAAGAGCCGCGCAGCTCAATCCACCCGGAGTCATCGCCCGGCGCGGGCCACCAGGCGGTGGAGTTTTCCCCATCCACCGCGGCCGTGGCGGACTTTTTCGGCTGGGCCCCGCCAAAGGCCGTGGCATCGGCGGCCGAGGAAGAGACTGCTACCGAGCCGCCGTGGGTTTCCACCTGGGTAAGCGGCCCAGCGGAGGGATAATCGCGCAGGCGGTTATTCACGTGGCTGGGGTCGTCCGCCGCCAGGGGCGCGGAGATGGGGCCGTCGAGGGTGCCGTAGTTGCGGTCCGTGAGCGTCGGGGTATCGGTGACGATATCGGCGTCGTGATCGACGAGCTGGCGGGTGGTAGGGGTGGAGTGGGCGTCGAGAAGCGCCAAGGCTTCCCCACCGCCGGCCACGCGCACTGGCTCTGTCGGCCCTAAGGACATGCCGGCGTGGTTGAGCAGGATGACATCGACGTCGCCGAAGCGATGGACCTCGCCGCCAAACTTGCTGGCCAGCGCCTCGTCCTCGCCGGTGAAGAGATCGTGGCGCACCATGACCGCGCCGATGCCCAGGCGCTGCAGGGAGCGCACGCCGGTGGCTGGGTCCTCCTTGAGTGCGGCCATCACGCCGTCGAGCCCGCGGATGGCCTCTGGGGGCACGAGCGGAATGGCATCGCGCACGGCCCAGGGGACATCGAGCAGCGGCTGGGCCGGCTCGTCGCGCGTCCATCCCCAGGTCTGCCGGGCAAAGGACGCCTCCGGGTAGATAAGGGTGCGGGTATCGGCGGCATGGGTATTGATAAAGTCCGTGGCCTCGTGCCAATAGGAGGGCACCTCTTTATAGGCGCCCAGCGGCAGCAAGCGCTGCGACCATGCCGGGGAGACCACCGCGATGCACAAGAGCAGCGTCAGCGCGCCTAGCGTCTGTTTCTTGGTGGGGCGCAAACTCCTCGGTGACGGAAGATGGGCGCAGGCGCGCGCCACGCCCAACAGCAGCGGGATGCGCACCAGCGGATCAAATTTATGCAGGTTGCGCAGCGCGGCCAGCGGTCCATCGAGCGCATCGAGATACCACGCCACCTGGCAGCCCAGCACCGCGATGCCCACCACCAGCATGACGGACCACACGCGCGGCAGCTTGCTAAGACCGTAGATGCCCACGGCCGCGATACCCATGGTGACCAGCACAAAGAAAGACTCGGTGGCTAGCTCATAGCCGGCCACGCGCTCGGTATCGACAAACGGCGTCCAGCTCGTGGTGCCGCGCAGGACCTCGGGCAGGTTGAGCCAGCGCGTGGTCACGCGGGCGGATTCGATGAATTCCGTAAACGGCGGGGCATAGCGGCCAAGCACGATAAGGGGACCGATCCACCAGGCCGATACCGCCAGGCACCCCAGGAGCCAGGCCGCGCCGGGCTTGAAGGCGCGGCGGTAGAGCAGGATTACAGCGGCCGGGATACACGCCGCGATGGTCGCGGTGGCATTGACCGCACCCATCAGCGCTACGGGGATGGTGGCAGCGGCGGCATCGCGCCAGGTGAGCTTGGCATTGAGGAAGGGCAGGATAACCCACGGCGCGAGCATGACCGGCCAGGTCTCAGAAGAAATGGCGGTCAGCGTAGAAAGCGTGCGCGGCGAGAGCGCGTAGAGCATCGCTGCCACCCAGACCCACCTTCCGCGCAGGCCCACCTTGCAGGCGAGCTTATGGAAGCCGATGAAGCCGACGCTTAAGACCAGTAGCCACCAGAGGCGCTGGGCCACCCAATCGGGCAGGGGCTGGGTTAAAACGAAGAAAGGTCCCTGGGGAAAGAGATAGCCATAGGCCTGATTCTGTAGCTGCCCCAGGGTAAAGGTATCCGTATAGGCGCTTAGCGCCCCGCGGAGAAAGTGCAGCGGATCGGCCGCCAGATCATGCTTGGTATCGGCGACCGTCAACCCCCACGGCTGCACGAGGAGGATGAGCGCTAGGACAAAGATCCCCAGCGGGTAGGGGCGGGCGAGCCGCCCGCGGAGGGTACGCACACCTAGTTGCGGGATCCGTACTCAGGGCCGCCCAAAACCGCATCGGAAGCAGAAACCGCATTGCCTTCCGGCACGGTATCGGTGCCGGAGAACTGTGCGATGCCGATGATGGTGATGACGCCGAGCGCGATGCCCACAACAGCGCTACCGATGGCGGGGCCAAGGGTGCGCTTGTTCAAAGAATCGGTTTCCAGAGCCATGGCTAAAGATACTAGCAGCTATTTAGAAGTATTCTGCCTCATCATCGTCCGCGTCATCCTCGTTTTCCTGCGGCACGATGAAGACGGGAAGGCCGGCGTTGCGCACAATCTGGTCGGCGGTGGAGTTGGTCCACCACGCGCGGAAGCCGGTCAGGGCGCGGGTACCGGTGACGATGACGTCTACGTCCAGCTCATGCGCGGCATCAATGATGGCGGAGGAGATGGTGGTAGCGGATTCCACTAGGTGGGCGCGGCCGGCTAGGCCCAGGCTTTCGGCCAGCTCGATGCCCTGGCGGCAAATCTTTAGCGCCTCTTCATAGGCCGGATCCTCTTCGACGCCATCCGGGGAGACGGTGGACTGGTGTATTCCGGTGCGGCTGACGGCGCGGGCGGTCTGCCGGGCTACCGGCTCCCAGGCGGTGAGGATTTCTACCGTGGTGGGGCGCAGCAGCTGGGCCGCGTACTCGAGGGCGCGGCCGGCTCGTTCGGTGCCATCGTAGGCAATTAGCATTGTCTCGCCGTTACTCATGTCACTAGTCTACCCACCGCTTGCGACAGAACGCGAGGAATATTGCACACTAGAAGGCATGAAAACTCCGCGCATCCTTGCCAGCCTCGCCCTCGTGACGGCCCTAGGCGCCTGCTCTACTTCCACCCCGGAGGACAACGAGAGCCAGGACTCCACCACTCCGGCTGCGTCGAGCTCACCTGCCGCGACGCACGAGACGCACGAAGAGACGTCGCAGGAAGAGGCCCCGCAGCAGGACATCCGCGCCATGGCTGCCTCGGTGCTGATGCCGCCGGTCACCAACTACGACGACGCTAAGGCCAAGCTGGAGGCCGGTGTGGGCGGAATCTTTATCCCTAGCTGGGCGGATCCAAACCTGCTGCAGGAAGAGGGCCGCGATATTAATGCCCTGCGCCAGGAGGTGGGCCGCGACTTTGAGGTCTCCATCGATTTTGAGGGCGGGCGCGTGCAACGTTTCTCGGAGATCCTGGGCGAGTATCCCGCGCCGCAACAGATGGCGGCCGAGCGTTCCCCACAAGAGGTGGAGCAGCTCGCGCACGAGATTGGCACGAGCCTCAAGGTGCACGGTATCAATGTGGACTTTGCACCGGTGCTCGACGTCGATGGCAACGGCCTAGAAGTTGTGGGCGATCGATCATTTTCCACCGATCCGGTCCAAGCAGGCGAGTATGGCGCGGCCTTTGCCCGCGGGCTGGATTCCGCTGGGGTCAAGGCCGTGTTCAAGCATTTCCCGGGCCACGGCCGCGCCTCTGGCGATACCCACCTGGCCGAGGCCGTTACCCCGCCGCTAGAAGAACTAGAAGGCCACGAGTTTATTCCCTTTAAGGCTGCCCTTCCCCAAGCGCCCAATGCCGCTCTCATGATGGGCCACCTCGCCGTGCCCGGCCTGGGCGATGGTCAGACTCCCGCTTCCATCCTGCCGGAAGCCTATGGCCTAGCCCGCGAGACCCTGCAGTACGACGGGCCCATCTATACCGATGACATCGGCGGCATGAAGGCGATCGCGGATTCGCTCCCGCTTGCCGACGCCGTCGTGACCTCCCTCAATGCCGGTGCCGACATGCCCCTGTGGTCCACCGAAAGTGACATTAATGCGGTGATCGACGCCGTTGTTGGCGCCGTCGACCAAGGCCGCCTGCCACTCGAACGACTTGCGGACGCCGCCCGCCATGTCAGCGCTCCCCCGGCCGGCGCTGCACCCGAGCCCGCACAGGACTAGGAAAAATGCCACTAAAACCGTTAACCTTTAAGGCGTGAAAAAGGCAGAAGGAAAAAACGGTGCTAAAGGCTGGCTCATCGCGCTCGGCGTATTGGTCGGCCTTGTCCTAATCGCGGGCATTGCTTATGCCTGGGATGTCGCAGCAAACCAGGACAAGATTCCGCGCGCCGTTTCCGTCAACGGCGTGGATATCTCCGCCATGGATCGCACCGCCGCCGTGGAGAAGCTCGAAGACGAGCTTGCGGGCGTAGAAACCGAGCCCGTGAGCGTTACCTCCGGCGACCTGCACACCGATTTCGTTCCCTCCGAGTCGGGCCTCGCCCTGGATAACCAGCGCGCCGTGGACAATATTGAGGAGCCTTCCCTTAATCCTTTTACCCGCCTGTATAGCTTCTTCCGCTCCACCCGGGATATTCCGGTGGAGACCAACGTGGATGAGGCCCAGCTGCAACCGGCCCTGGACCGCGTGAAGAAAGATCTCTCTACCGATCCAGTCGATGGCATGCTGGAGCTCAACAATGGTGAGCTCAAGGTCACCGACCCCAAGCTTGGCCAAACCGTGGATGCCGGCGCCCTGCACAATGCGGTTACGGATAATTGGCTCGATTCCGAGGGCGTAGACGTGGACCCACAAGAGGTAGAACCAGCCATCAATGATGAAGCCATCGAGGCCATGCGCACCGGCGATGCCGCCAAGGCGCTGGATAATCCCATTACCTTGAAGGCCAAGAATAATGTCAGCGCTACCCTGAATAAGCCGGAAATCTCCCAGTTCACCAGCATTGAAAAGAAGGACGGCAAGCTTAAGCTCGCCGTGGATACCAACCGCGCGCAAGAGCTGCTAGCAGAGCGCTCCGAGGGCGCCGATGTCCCTGGCGTAAATGCCAAGATTTCCTTCAACGGCAACGACAAGCAGATCACCCCGTCCGAAGATGGCGAGATCATCGATTGGGAGCCGACCATGAAGGACTTTGACAAGCGCGTGACCGGCGACGACCGCGAGTGGGATGCTACCTACAAGCCGGACCCAGCAGAGTTCACTACCGACGATGCCAAGAAGGCGACCTTCAACGACACCGTGGGCGAGTTCACCACTGAGGGCTACTCCGCTGCCTCCGGCAAGAATATCGAGCTGGTAGCCCAACAGGTCAACGGCGCCGTGGTCAACCCAGGCGAGACCTTCTCCCTCAACGGCCACACGGGCCCTCGCGGCACGGCGCAAGGCTACGTTGAGTCCGGCATCATTATCGATGGCCACTCCGGCTCCGCCGTGGGCGGCGGCATCTCCCAGTTCGCCACCACCTTGTACAACGCTGCCTACTTTGCGGGCATGGAAGACACCGCCCACACCCCGCACTCGTACTACATTTCCCGCTACCCAGCCGGCCGCGAGGCCACCGTGTACGAGGGCGCCATCGACCTGCAGTTCACCAATACCTTCAATACCCCGGTCCGCATTGAGACCGACTTTGGTGGCGGCAAGATCACCGTGCGCCTGAAGGGCACCAAGACCGTCGACGTCGAGTCTGTGAACAACGGCCGCTGGGCCAAGACGGAGCCGCAGCGCAAGTCGGTGAGCGAGGATTGCTCGCCGTCGTCTGGCGCGCCGGGCTTCACCACCTCGGATACCCGCGTGATCAAGGACCTCTCCGGCAAGGAGATCTCCCGGGAGACCACCACCACGGTCTACGACCCGCAGCCCATCGTTACCTGCGGTTAAGCCATGACCCGGCCGATGCACACCGCGGTGAAGGACCCGGCGGACATCGATCAGCTGGCCCAGCACCCGGTTGCCTTCCGCCGCGTCGCCGGCCTGTTTCGCCCGCACCGCGGCACGCTGTTGCTGGTGGTGGCACTCATCATCGCCACCTCCGGGCTGACGGTGGTGCAGCCTTTCCTGGTGCGCCGCACCGTGGATGAGGCCATTCCTGAACACGACACCGCGCTGCTGCTGTGGCTCGTCGGCGGCATGCTGGCCATCACCGTGGTCTCCCAGGCCATCGGCGTTATCCAGTCCTTTCTGTCGGCGCGGGTGGGGCACACCATCATGCACGAGCTGCGCACGCAGGTCTTTGCCAACCTGCAGCGCCAGTCGCTGCAGTTCTTTACCAATAACCGCGGCGGTGAGATTCAGTCGCGCCTGACCAATGACATCGCGGCGATGCGCGGCATGGTGACCACAACCGCGACATCCGTGGCCAGCAACCTCACCATGACTGTGGCTACGTTGGTGGCGATGGTGGCGCTTTCGCCTACCCTCTCGCTTTTGTCCCTGGTGGTACTGCCGCCTGCAGTGTGGCTGACCCGCCGCGCCGCCGTTCTGCGCCGCAGCCTCATGGAGAAAAACAGCCGCGCGCAGGCGACGCTGCAGCAGACCATTTCGGAGAACCTGTCCGTGTCCGGCATGCGCCTGGCGGCCACGCTGGGTGCGCAGGAGCGCGTCTATGACGGCTTTGAGAAAACCTCCCGCTCCCTCATCCGTTTGGAGCTGGAATCGCAGTTGGCCGGGCGCTGGCGCATGGCGCTGACGCAAATCATCTTCGGCGTGATGCCGGCCCTGATTTACCTGGCGGCCGGCTTGCGCCCGGGCATTACGATTGGCACGCTCATCGCCTTTTCCACCCTGCAGACCCAGATCTTCCGTCCCATTACCGGCCTGCTCAACGTGGGCGCGCAGTGGGTGGCGTCGATGGCGCTGTTTAGCCGCATCTTCGAGTACCTGGACCTGGAGCCCGAACTCACCGAGGCCACCCAGCCCGCCCAGCTTGCCGACGCCTCCCTCACCCTCCAGCACGTCTCCTACCGCTACCCCGGCACCGACACCGACGCGCTTTCCGACGTCTCCCTTTCCATCCCCGCCCACACCACCACCGCGCTAGTGGGGCATACCGGGTCCGGCAAGTCCACGGTGGCCGCACTTTTTGCGCGCCTTGCCGATCCGACCGAAGGCACCGTGCACCTGGGCGGGGTCGACCTGCGCGATATTCCACCTGAGCAGCGCGCGGAGGTCATTGGCGTGGTCTCCCAGGAGACCTACCTGATTCACGGCACGGTGCGGGAGAACCTCCTCTTCGCGCAGCCGAATGCGAGTGAGGAACAGATGTGGGCGGCGCTTAACGCCGCGCGCGTGGACAAGGTCATCGCCGCGCTGCCGGAAGGTCTGGACACAGTGGTGGGCTCGCGCGGCTACCGCTTCTCCGGCGGTGAGCAGCAGCGCCTTTCGCTTGCCCGCACGTTGCTGCGCCAACCACGGGTGCTCATCTTGGATGAGGCCACCTCCGCCCTCGACAACGAGACGGAGCGCGCCATCCAGGAGGCAGTGCTTGGCGCGGATGCTACCCGCTTGGTCATCGCCCACCGCCTGTCCACTATCCGCGATGCCGACCAGATCATCGTCCTCGACGCTGGCCGCGTGGTCGAGCGCGGCACCCACGCCGAGCTGCTTGCGTGCGGCGGTGCCTATGCGGCGCTTCTTCGTGCTGTCGACGAGGCTCAGAGTACGTAGAGAGCTCTTGTCAGGAATCTTAACGCTATTAACTCTTTGGTACGTGGGCTGTTGAAGGCTGAGAATCTAAATGAGTTCAGGGTACCTTGAGCGCTCTTGGTGACGCTTCCTTTTATGGGTCATCAAAGGTGAACTGCTCCCCATTAGTTGGACTGAGAAATCAGTTACCTACTAGTGGGGAGCA
>CALLKG010000086.1:0-17146 GCA_938008395.1 Corynebacterium tuberculostearicum | reverse complement strand
AGCACTAGCCCGCAGACGACTCAACGTCCTCTACGCCATGATGCGCAACCACGAGCACTACCACGATCCCACACCATCACAGGAAGACCTAGCCGCCTAGACATTAAGAGTAAAGATAGCCGACCGGGTAAAATCCCAGTCGGCTAGCAGCCATGCCCGAAAACAACACGACCAAACAACCCCGCAGAGAGAATCCGCCCCCGATTTCTCCACCCTCGAGGTTGACAACCTATATAGGAACACCCCCCCACAAACCCAGGCCGATTCATCCTGACTAAGGCAGCGTAATCTAGCGCATTCTGCATACGACACGTGCCAATACGTCGACTGAAGTCTCTAGTTGAGAAGCAACCTGCAATCATCAAAGAAGCAACTTCCGACGTCGCATCAGAGCACTAATCCGCAAGCGCTTCCACGATAATATTTAAGTCATCAGGCACCAACCTCTTCAAAATCGCATGAAAATGCTCCTCATCGCAACACCTAACTATCCCTAGGGTGCTCCGTACAGCGACCTCAGCTTCATTTCGAGATAAAACGCCAGCGCTGCGATCTAGAGTCGTATGAGAAAGGTCGTTAACTAGCTTGGAAATCTCAGGCTTAACTTCTTCGAACTTCTTAGCAAGCTCATCTAAACGAGAGCCAAACCTGTCACTAGTCGGGGATCTAAACTCAGTAAACCCCTCGAGTATTTTGCGACAAAAGTTTCCTACACCGAACGAAGGCGGATTCCCGTCGATAATCTGACGGAAGTCGCGAAGCACGATAAAAAAGGCTAACCAGTAGTCGTTGGTGAGATTAATTGCTTCTTTGTCCCAACTACGTACTTGCGTATTCTTTGTTTTTTCGGGGTTTAGTGACTTGTAGACCTCATAAAACACCGCCTTTGGGCTACCTGAACCATGCGTCTTTGTCTTCTCACCCAATCGGTTCAACAGAATTCGAAGGTAAGCATGGCTGTGAGTCAAATAAACGATTGACAATGGGGTTAATTTACCAAAATGCCCAGAGATGAAGCGATCAATTGAAAGCAGGCGTCCGTCGTCCAATTCGCTGCCAATGTCGTCAAAGATCACCACCGAATTCTTAGCGTCTTCTTTTCGATCTGCCGCTAAGAATTCTCCACAGAAGTAAAGCAACGCAATAAGCTTACGCTCGCCACTCGACATATCGCCTGCGGTGTTTCCACGACGTTCAACTTTGTACCCTTTCTTATCGTCCGCAACGGAAATCCTGAGCACATCGTCCCCCAGAATCGCTTGCAACTTCGTATCTAGAAATTCCGCAACATCTTCCGTCGTTGATTCTTCTACGCTCCCTTGGAGCGCTTTAAGTGCAGCCCTAGCGTCGTCAAAATTTTTGCCTTGGGTCTCTTGTTCTTGGGACGTCGTCTTCCTTTGGGTAGCCAACTCTGTCCACCGCCGCTGAACTGAAGCACAACAATGAGATCGCAGTGCTGTAATGCTTTCCTCGCAGTTCAGATTATGCAAACGTGTTTGCTTAACTGCGTCATCGTAACAAGTTCGAAACTCCTTTAGCTCCTCCTCTAAGGTTTCCAAGTTAAGCCTCGGAAGTGAATCACTCTTAATCGGAATTCCTGAATCAATTCGGGATTGGATAAGGTCAGTGACCTCTTTTAAGTAACTTTGGTAACGCTTCAGCGATGCCTCAAGTTTCGCCCGCGGTTCCTCGAACACAGGGCTGTACAAGGCATCACTAAATTGGTAAGCATCGATTTTATTCAGATACTTCTTTACCAAGTCCTGTTCGTTCTGAAAATCCGTTTTAGCCTCAGTAATAACAGTACTAGTCGCTGTTTCATTCGCTTCAATTTGCTGTTTAAGTTTTTCCAGTCGTTCTGCAGTGACAACATTGCCGCATAAGTCGCACTGATCGCCCGGCTCATGCGTATCCATTCCTTCCTTAACCCAACTATTGATGATGAGTCCAACGTCAGTGGAATGATTCGATTTGGTTAACTCCTCTGATACAGAAGCTTCTAATTCCATAATCCTGGGAGGTTCCCCGAGAGGCGGCAGCATTCCAGGAGAATCCGCCGTCGCAATGCCCAATCGGCGTTCGACCTCATCCGATGCCAATAGTTCGCAGCCGCCCCCGTCAAGAAGTGACTTTATTTTGGTTCGATTGAATTTACGACTGGAAAGCTCGTTGCATCGCGCTGCGAGACGTTGTCGCTCGCCGTTAGCGACTTCATCCAGAATCGATTTTTCTTCCTCTTCAATATTCTTTAATGTAGTATTCAAATTTTCTAGCTCTTGTTCAGTCTCCTTCAAGAGCCCATTTTGTTCTTCAATCTGAGATTCAATTTCCTGAACGTCTTTAACGATTCGAACCGTATACACTCCTTTTGAGGCGCCACCCGCTACGAACTCGCCAACATTGTTCTCGATCCAGTCATCATTAAAAAGGTGCACCGTTGGATTCACTGGCTGGCCATTTGCGTCCTGAAGTCTACAAAGTTCGGACTGCGCAAGGATTCGGCCGATCGTTGATTTTCCCGTACCATTGATACCGAAAAATACGGAATGCCTAAAGAGTTCTAGATTCTTTAAAGCGTTCTTCCCAACGTTACGAAATTCCGAATTTTTAATGAGCTTAAGCATTGGAAGTATACTTTCCTTTCAAAATATAAATGGCCACGACTTGAACTCTCCAATCCAAAGATACGCATCCAAGGGATCCTTCTGGCAGGATTCAGAAAGTTTTTATTCGCAGACATTAAAACTGCATATTCCCTGAACGCTGAGTCCACAGAACTCATCCCCAGCTGATTGAGCCATCCATTACGCTTTCCTCACCATATTTCTGAGCTAGCTCGGTTTTGATAGAGGGTAGGAAGTAGCGGAAGGATGCTTCCTATGCCAGCACAGAAGAAGTGCCGGGATGAGCTCCGTCAGCCTGCCGTGCGCTTGGTGTTAGACGCTCAGTGTGATCCCTCGACTGCGATGGGAGCGCTTGGCCGCGTCGCCGAGCAGCTCGGGATCAACAAGGAGACCCTGCGAGGGTGGGTCAATCAAGCCAAAGTCGATGCCGGTGATAAGTCAGGAACGACAACGTCTGATGCCGAGCGGCTAGCTCAATTGGAAAGAGAGAATCGGGAGCTGCGACGCGCGAATGCGATTTTGCGGTCAGCATCGGCTTTCTTTGCGGCGGAGCTCGACCGCCCCTGTCAGTAGTAATCGACTACATCACCGAGCATAAAAATACCTTCGGCGTCGAGCTGATCTGCCGGACTTTGAAAGAGCCGGCATCAAGATTGCGTCGAGTACTCACTACGCCCTTATAGCCCATACCCCCAGCAACAGGGAGGTACGAGACAGGATTTTCATGGACTACCTTCAGAGACTGCTCACACAGAATTTTTACGTCTACGGGGCACGCAAACTGTATGCCCTCATCAATCAAGACCATCCCTGGCCATACATGGTCAAGGGCCTGTGGCTCGCTGCACCGCCGAGCGATTGATGAAAAGAGCCCACATTGAACTGTTCCCCGTTTGCCGCAGTTACGGGCCGCACTTTGTTTGTAGGTTCGCCAGCAGAGTGCGTATCTCTCAGCGCCTTAACTAGACGGAGTCCTCCGCCCAGCATTTTTCATACTGGCCAGATACCAACGGCCAAACGAAGTCGCGTGCTTCTTCCAACGTAGACTTCGCTTCCATCTCTGGGCCATCGATGACGAAATCATGCTCGATTGGTCGGCCGGAACAATCGCGTCGACCTTCCGGGTCTTCGAACCTCATAATGACGCGGTCTCCCATTTTCTGGAACACCTCACGAGAGTTTTCCAGCCCAGAAAAAGCCGAAAGATACTCCGGCAATGGGTCTTGGAAACCGCCATCCATGAGAAAGCAGTTTCCCCAGTTCTTTCCCCTAGTCGCCCAAATTATCCCCATTGAGGCGACCTCTTAAGGCAACCGTCCTCAATGGACTTCCGAATCTTTAGAACGAAATCGGATAGAAGCATCTCGTAGAAGTTGTGTTTCTCCAGTGCCTTTTGGCGTTTTTCTTCAAGCATTGGCACAGCTAGACCAGCAAGCTCTTGGATAATTCGCTCAATCAACTGAGCCTTTCCCCGCTTACCTGCCAATCTTCTAGGCAACTTTTCAAGGAGGTTCGGAGCGAAGCTTGTTTCGTTAAGGCCGGAGGCAAGAGTCATAATGAGGCTCACACCTGCCTTAGCCAATTTTTCATCCAAGAGAGCGGCTGGAAGGATTCGCAGTTTTGCCCAACGTTGGTAGCGCTCAATCGGAAAGATGGTGGCCAGCGGGAGGATTGCTTTCAAGCCCTTTTGCTGCTCGACGTCGATTTCACCGTGGGCGAACTTCGCAGAAGAAAGTACTGCGTAGTCTTCACCAACAGAAAGAGCCTTATCTCCCTCTACCAAGTCAGCGAGGACCTGGCGCAAACCGTTCAGCTCATCTGCTGCATGCAAGATGATCATTTTTTGGAGATCATGCACTGTCATCTCAGGGAGCAAGTCAGCCTTCGATAGCGCAATAACCCAAATGCGAGGGAATTGCCCAAGCTGCTCGTAACCATCGAGAATCTCTTCACGAACCGTAAGCAGCATATTTCGCAAAGTGGTGAATAGCGACTTGAGGTAGCGAGCTTCATCGCCTTCATAGTCCAGGAGCTTTTGGCCATCAATTAGAACCAAAGCCACATCAGATTTGACGAGCTCACGGAAAGTTGCTGACCTATCTTCCTTTTCCATTTCGCTCAAGGGCTTCGATTCAAACCACTCACCTGGGTAGTCACGCCAAGTGATGTGGATGCGTGGTCGTTTGCTCCGCTCACCCAACGGTTCCGAAATCGGCATCAACTTGAAGTCGTACTTCGAGGACACAAACTTATCGGCTGCAGGAGCTACATTCTTCTCTTTCATGCCGTAGTAGCGCTGAAGGAGACGATTTCCATCAGTCGATTCTTGCGCCAAGAAGCGGTAGCCGTTCGAGTCCACAACACTCTGCTCATTCAGGTGTCCGTAGAGAGACGAAAGTAGAACGGTCTTTCCGCTTCCGGCTTGACCAAATACTGCGATTTGCTGGTGTAATTGAGAATCTGCCACGTTAGAAATTTTAGCGAAGTCCTAACGCTTGCGCTTTAGTCGCGCAATCTCCGCACTGAGCACGGTGGCAAATCCCGTCCATGCCGCATAGGGTGCTAGTAACGCACCGCGCTCGGGCGCGGACTTCCAGGCGAGGCGCACGAGCTCAGCGGAGGTGGCGGCCAGGGCGCCGGCCCAAGCGGCGGCCCGTCTCTTACGCTTCGGGCGGAAGAAGACGCCGCTCCAGCCGGCGTTCAATGCGAGGTTCGCACCGAGAGCCGCGGCATGCTTGCGTGCTGCGGCTTTGGTTTTTGCGGTGTCTTCTTCGATGTGGTCGGCAAGAACGAGCGAGTTGATGACCGCAATGTCGGTATAAAGTGCAGTCCAGACAATTGGGAACGCGATGGCCGGCGGCTGCCAGTTCGGGAGTTTGAGGCTGCGGTAGTAGCGGCTATCCGGCTTTCCCAACATCGAGCCAATAACGCCGCACGGGGTCCGAAGCAGCCTTTAACAACTCGTTGGTGTCGCGCAGCTGGTGAATTTCTTGACGCAGCTTGGCGACCTCTGCCACAAGGCCCTCAGGCAACCGTTCACGAACGCGTCCCTCACGATGAGCAGCCTGCGTCCATTGCCTCGCTGTGTACCACGACACGCCGAGCTTTGGGTGCCACGACCTTGCACGCTGCCTGCGTCGATATACTCTCCACCGGAATGCGATCTTCTACCAAGCGGACAACCCGGCCCTTCGCCTCCTGTACAAACTTCTTCGGCATGGTCGAAGAATTTCCCATCTACTCAGACGGAACAAAATCTGGGGCACTTCAAGAGAGAAATGAATGTGTTCTCAGATTACAATTCTCTCTCAATGCGTTGAGTGTTTAGGAAAACTTCTCCTCATACTTCGCCATAATCGTCTTCAAGTCTTCGAACAGTCCCGCACCGTACTTCTCGTGGCGCAGGCCAAACTCAACGCTAGCCGGGATGAAACCGGCAGGGTTCCCCAAATCATGACGAATGCCGTCGTGCACTACGACGTGAACGGGTTCGCCATCTTCGATGAGTAGCTCGATGGCATCGGTAAGCTGCAGCTCCCCACCTTTGCCTGGCTTGATTCGGCGGAGGGCATCAAAAATCTTCCGGTCCAACAAATAGCGGCCGGTGGCCACCAAGTTGGAAGGTGCTTCTTCAACCTCAGGTTTTTCGACCATGCCGACAACGCGCTTCACAGCACCGTCGTCTGTGCCGGCGACATCGAATACTCCGTAGTTGGAGACATCCTCCGGTTCCACTTCAACGGCAAGAAGGACGGATCCGCCACATTGCTCGCGGACCGCCATCATTTCTGCAACTGCAGTATTCGGTTCGATGACGTCGTCAGGAAGCATGACTGCAAAGAAGTCCTCATCATCGTCCAAAACAGATTCAGCTAGCCCGACCGCGTGACCAAGGCCTAAAGGCTTTTCCTGAGGTACGGAGATCGGCTGAATGATTTGAGCAGCTCGCTCAACCTTCAGTGCTTGTTCTTCCTTGCCACGCTCACACAGGGTTTTCACCAGCTCAGGAAACTGCTCAAAGTGGCGCATCACTTCTTGTTTCTTCGGCGAAGTAATTATCGCGAGCTTCGTTGCGCCAACCGACGCCGCTTCCTCCGCGATGATCTCAATACCCGGGGTATCCACCACGGGTAGGAGCTCTTTGGGAACTGTCTTCGTTGCCGGAAGGAACCGCGTTCCCATACCTGCAGCAGGGACGACAACGGTTCGAATTCCCGCTGCTTTCGTCATTGGTTGAACAGCGGTGTCAGTGTGCTCCGAGTTTTCCATACGCTAAACCTACCCTTTTAGACCTCGAACAATGGGCAAACGAGGTCAATGAAAGATGTTGTGGGGCCACCGAGGCTCGGCCCCGGGGCCAGCGGATTATGAATCCGCGGCTTTAACCGACTGAGCTATAGCCCCCAAACGCCGATCAAGCCGACGCTTTAAAGACATGCTACATCAGACTATTCGTGGCCAATTCCATTGCCTCGACGTTGCCTTTTCTCCAAGCATTTCCTCCCGAAAGTACATGCTCAGCGGTGTGACCCACTGAACAATTAGCAAGAATAATTTGTTCCCGCTACATTCTTTGTAAACTTGACCCCGAATCCCCCAAACCTCGTACAATCATATTTAGTTTCAACCCAACCAGCCCCCTTAGGAGAGCATTAATGTCCAGTCTTAATGTGTCGTTCGTCGGCCTTGGCTATATCGGATTGCCCACCGCAGTCGTCATGGCCAACTCTGGGGTGAACGTAGTCGGCGTTGATGTCAATGCGGTGAATGTAGAAAAGATCAATCGCGGTGAAATCACAATCGTCGAGCCAGGTCTGCAGGAAGAACTCACTGCAGCGCTCGAGTCTGGCCGCTTCCGCGCCACCACGGAGCAGGTTCACTCTGACGCCTACATCATTGCGGTCCCTACCCCCTTCACCGACAACTATGACGTCGATATGAAGTACATCTATTCGGCCGCAGAAGCGATCGCTCCTCAGCTGGTCGGTGATGAACTTATCGTCCTCGAGTCCACCTCTCCTCCGCAAACCACTGCAAAGATGGCACAGCGCATCTTGGAGTGCCGACCTGACCTCGTTGCAGATGGTGCTGAGAACCCAGACAACAAGCCGGTTATCTATTTTGCGCACTGCCCTGAGCGCATTCTTCCGGGCTATGCAATGGAAGAACTGCGTACTAATGACCGAATCATCGGCGGCCAAACCGCTGAGGCTACTCGTCGCGCAACCGCAATCTACGCCACCTTCTGCAAGGGTGAGCTACTTGCTACCAACGACGTAACTGCAGAAATGACAAAGCTCACCGAGAACTCTTTCCGTGATGTCAATATCGCTTTTGCGAACGAGCTGTCGCTCATCTGCGACAAGCTCGGCATCGACGTATGGGAGCTCATCAACCTCGCCAACCACCACCCACGCGTGAACATCTTGCAGCCTGGCCCGGGTGTCGGTGGCCACTGCATCGCGGTCGATCCGTGGTTCATCGTTGCCGCTGACCCGGAGAACTCTAAGCTCATCCACACCGCACGCAAGGTAAACGACGGCAAGCCAGGTTGGGTCATCAACAAGGTCAAGGATGCAGTCTCCAAGACGGATGCTAAGAAGGTTGCAGTACTCGGCCTAGCGTTCAAGCCTGACATCGATGATCTCCGCGAGTCCCCTGCACTCAACATTGCGGTTGATCTCGCAGAGGAACTCGAAAGCAAAACCATCTTAGCCGTTGAACCAAATGTTTCTGAACTCCCCAAGCGACTGAAGGGCTTCGATAACGTCGAGCTCAAAGAATACAAAGAGGCAATCGCGACCTCCGAGGTTGTCGTCCTTCTGGTCGATCACAAGGAATTCCGTGAGTTTGACGCCTCAGGTCTAGAAAACAAGGTTCTCGTCGACACCAAGGGATTGTGGAAGTAGCACCAGAAAGGAAGAAACTGGAACATTTCGACTGACGATTAGTTTCACAAACAGGCAGCGACAGTTTTGTCGTTGCCTAAGCACACAATCCGTATATTTAATGTAACCCCTCGGTAATAACGCTTAGCGAACGTTTTCTGCGTTAGCAGATATTGTTGCCGTTTCGGCGTAGTTGGTAGGGGTTTCCGGATAGGTGGTAAGGCTCCCTGAATCAGCCGCACATCGCAGATAGCAACAGCGATGCTAAACTCGAATTAATAAAGCAATGATGCAGCGCAGCCTACGGGCATGCTGGCTACAGATCGTTGCACCTGCGCCCAGAGCAACCCTGCGCTCCGCGCGTAATACTAGGGTGACCAATGCAAAGGCGTCTGGGTAGCGCTCACACAGCGGGTCTACGAAAGAAAACAATTCCAAGTCCGGGGTAATCCGAATGGTTACCCCGGACTTGGTTAAGAAATAAGACCGGCTAGGAGACTTCTAATGAGAGAATCTCTTCCCACATCGGCATCAAAACCGTTGGGTCCCAGCGAAGAACTGACTCGCGAGCTTCTTCGCCTAAGCTTTCAAAGACCGTTAGGTCTCGACACTTCAGAATTTTCTCTACAGCGGCATCCAAATCAGGGGATAAGAATTGAGAGCCAAAAATTTCTTCTACGCCAGGCCTTGACCAGAAGATAGGAACTGACCTTGCTGACATGCCCTCGGCGGGTGCCATGTGGAAGCTCTCGACTTCACTTGGAGACAAGATGAAGCCGATTGAACGCTGCCACGATGCTATATCGGCTCCAAACGGATCGAATACAACGTGCTGTCTCAGCTTTGTAGAACCGGCAATCCGCTTAAAGAATTCCAAGTACAGCTGCTTCTGCACTGCTTTGTTCCATTCATAAGGATATTCCCATGGCATTCTGCCTTTGAAACGCAGCGTGTATCGGTCATCTTCTTCAAGCAGACGTTCCAATAAGTCAAGCGCTCGATCCGGACGTTTGTGCCAGGGGACCATCCCGACAAAGCCCAAGGTAAACTGCGCGTTGGGCAATTTCGGACGATTAAAGTCTGAAGAATCCACCGCGTTTGGAATAACGAAGCATTGTTCAGGATTAAGCGATAACTGCTCAAGAGCCATACGCCGGTACAACTCTGAAACAAAAATCATCGCATCTACATTGTCCCAATCGATGTCCGACATCCAGGGCCCATCGAGCTCAAAACGATGCAACCTGGACACGAGCTTCTTGCCCTTAGGTTTGTTGTGCGAATACCAGGCGAGTGATGGCCCCGCCCATTCACAAAAAATCGTGTCGGCGCGCCGAGCCAAGCGCTTGCTTTCGTTGGCATCATGTTTGTGGAGGGTTTCCCAGTGATCTAAATCAACCTCAAAAGATGGACTTCTAGAAAGATGGTCCATCAGCTCACCCATGAACTTCATATCATGAGAGGCAATAAGGACTCGGTTCACCGGGCCATCACCCGGTTTTTCATCTTGAAGGACCCCAGCGCGTTGGAACACGCCCTCGAGTCTTTCTGCTGCACTTGCCATCGAATACTCTTTTGCAACGCGGTGCGCAACTAAGCGTGCTTCATGCACTCGATCGAGATTTGAGGCAATAACCTTGGCAACTTCGCAAACTGAATCCGTTCCCGAGACAAAGAACGGATAATCTTCTCCGAACAGCGCTAAGTGGTCCTGGGTTTTGTTTATCACGGGCACTACCCCAACCGCTCCGTACTCTAGCGCCTTCGTTGAGAGCTCCAAGCTCGAATCCAACTCCGAGCTACGCCATCCTAATCCAAGGGTGGCAAATTTCATTTTCTCAATCGATTCGTCCCGTGAAAGTGCTCCTAGCCAATTTACTCGCGATGCTAGGTCGGCATCTGCCTGGCGAATCGCTTCCTGCATACGAGGAAGCCACGAGGGGTCTGTTTTCGACCGATTATATTTATCACCAATAACGGTAAGCTTCGACTCCACTCCGAGCGCCTCTAAACTCTGCGGAATTCCTAGCATCTCAAGAGTCTTCCACCCCTCAGCGAATTTACCCGAATAGATAAGTTCAAGCTCGGAAGGTGCAACAGTTGACTTAACATCAAGTTCGATGAAAGCAGAATCCGGAATCATAGGAGACATAATCTCAACCTTGCCAGCGGCTTGAGGCGTAATGGCCTCCAGATATGAACGCGCAGCATCTGTTTGTGCAAAAAGCCTCCGGCAACGAGCCGCGATACGCTCAAGGCGATTCCGGTTGTTATCTGAAAGGCGCGTAGGCGGGAAAGGAACATCTGTAATGTACGCCCAAGTCAATCCCGCTATGCCGGATTTCATCGCAAAATCATTGCAAGCTGCGAAGCCTCGTACGACAACAGCATTCAGCCCAACGCTGTTGTTTAGTTTCTCGACTGCCGACGCTGCTTCTTTCGTAGAAAGCTCCGCGTTCGGCTCGTGCACCACCACATTTTCAAGGTCATCGAGCGAGGTAATCAACCGCCGGTTTTCAAGCGGCATTTTCAGCTGCAAGTGCACCTCGTCAAAAATCCGACTCAAAACGGTTGAAATTGACATTAGCCAAATAGATGAGCCATCAATCACGTTCGGGCTGATATCGCCATAAATCGCTACTTTGGACATGTTAGTTCTTAACCTCACTTCGTTTGATGCATGCGGTCAGTATCGGAGAATAAACGTCATTCTCCCAACGAAGATCACTTGTCCCATTCGAAACAACGACGTCCGCCATTTCACGCAATGTTCCATTGAAATGACCGGGAACATCGTCTTCGATAACTATTACGACGGTACCCAACTGTTTCTGGGCTTTTAAAAGATCCATCAATAACAAGAAGTTTGCGGTGCCGGCAGAGGTAAGCACACCTGCCCATGCTCCGGTCTTAAGCTCTCTCTCGTCAATGAGGATGTAAGCCACCTCAGGATCTGGTTCCAAAGTTCCATAGCCAGGCATAATCAGAGAAACATCGGCCAAAGGTCGAACAGCCTCAAAAAGTTGTCCAGACGTGAGCATTCGGATCTGTCGGTCCTCGTTTTCAAGAGGTTCCCTCATCAAATAACGGAAAGCACGGCCTGGATCATCGCCCATCACTTGATCTGCAGCGAATCGCCCCGCAGCCCCCGCTAACGGCCGACCTTGGATATCGATCGCTGGGATTCCGCTAGGTGCAAAGGCTGATATTGTTCTTGGGGTTTTCAGCTCAGCTGACGAAGCCGCACTTTTGTCCGATTCAGAGTTTCCCTTGTTTTGCTCAGTGTGCGGCGGTGCGGATCGAAGCTGTTCAGAGAATGGATCTTGCTGGTATTGTCGCCACTCGGAAGAGCTAATATCCCGAGCCAGGCCGCGAAACTCTCCTGCCAACATTTTCGCCCACGTTACGAAGACCGCACCCCAAAAGAAACAAAGCGCAAGAGCCAAAACTCCAAACAACTTCTTGAGAACGTCTACTGGCGCAATTATCGAAAGAATCCCCAGTAAACAGGCCGCCATCAAAAGGCAGATCTGAGCCTTACCACTCGTAAAGCGTTTTACCTTACCACTCGTAAAGCGTTTTAACTGACGTCCACTCATTTTTCTCCTTTTCCGACCACGACAAAGGTTACCCAACTTTCAGTCCCGTAAAATACCGGTTTTGCACAGTGATAGCCGTCAAACAGTGTACTGCTCCGGTTAAATTCTGCTTGTAAGAGTCTATCAGTTGACTGAATTCACAACATCACTTGAGACGCCCGCCTCGCAAAAAATCGCACTTTACAAGCTTTTAGTCATTCCATGGAGTACTTACAGTACAGGAGAATCCAAAACAACCGGCCTAATACTGATCGAGCGTTCTAGCTGCTAGACAGATTTTCCAGGGGCATACGACCCATATAAAGTTTATGCCTTGCTGTTAGTACTCTCTTCAAACGGATATTCGCCTCGCAAAGATAAGTGGGGCCCGACCACCAGAAAGTAGACACCTTGGGGTGAACAAAATGTAGGTGTAAGCCTATCACTCTTTATGCGGTTTGCGTTTCAAACTCATCGGGAGTTGGATATCCGCACCAAGTGTGTCGGCGGCAAGCGTTGTAGCGCACGCACCAGCGGAAGACATTCCTACGGCAGATCAGCTGGTTGGCGAACGTCTTCGTATCATTGAGGATCTCTCACTTCAACGCTGTGTTTAACGATTCAGCGAGCGAATTACCCGCGCTGCTTCCCACCGCGCCCATCGCTAGGTAACGCCTAAGCGCCTGTATGTTGCTTGGATCTACGATGAGGTGTAGACGCTTCCGTGATCTGAGTGGAAAATCGCACCGTCAAGACCTCCTCGCAGGTGGGAAGCGTTTTCGAGGGCTTCTTCTACCAGTTCGGTATACATGTGATCTGCGATAGCAAACCCCATGAGTTTGCAGGAGAAACAATCAATAGCTGTTGCCAAGTACATGTTCGTTCCGTCGGCGATCAGCAGATACGTAATATCGTCGACAAGTACACGATTCGGAGCGCAGGCGATGAAGTCACGGTTCACCAAGACTGCAAACACGCGCCGGCCTTTGTCGCGCGCGGTGGTCTTGACCCTGCGCTTCTTCTAAAATCCGAACAGGTTCTGGGCCCGCATCAAGCGGGCCACCTTTTTGCGATTGATCCGCTTGGCAGGGGTTGTAGCACCGTCGCGACGTGTGGGGTCGTTGAGTTCGGCAGTGATGCGACGAGCACCCCAGACGCCGTTTTCAGCGTCGAAAGTGGCCTGGATCTCAGCGCCCACCAGAGCATCATCTAAAAGGCGCTGACGACGACGTGGAGCCGAATCCTTCCACTTGTAGTACGCAGACCGGTGAAGGTTTAGAACTTCGCACATCCGCTTAACCGAGTAGTCGGGGATATGGTCACAGACGAACTGGAAGCGGAGCACCAGGTCATCTCTTCTGCAAAATACTTCGCGGCCGTGCGCAGAATTTCACGCTCTTCACGAAGCCGCTTGTATTCGCGCTCTAGCTGGCGAATTCGCTCCGCATCAGCAAGCTTAGCTGCCGGTGACGAGCCTGCATCATTAGCGGCAACGTTGGTACCAAACTGCTTGTACCAATATCCCAGGCTCGAGCGATTGATCCCGAGCTCTTCTGCGACTTTGCGCATCGAAGCATCTGGGCTCGCCTCGTACATCGCTACGGCGTCGCGCTTGAACTGTTCCGTGTAAACCTTGACGCGGGTATGGTGGTAGATTACTTTCCTTCCCAACCACACTGGCTGAAATCCGGGGTGTCTACCTAACGGGGGTCAGGTCCGTGTTTCACCGGAAATAGATCCAGCGGAAACGACAGATGTCTTGGGCGATAAACATATATCGTGGATCACGCGTGTTCGGCGCATGCCTGGTGGAGTCAACGACAGTAAGAGATTTTTAAGTCGACTTGAGCCAATCTATGATGAAAACAACAACTCCAATCTGCCTTCCCGGAAGGAACGAACGCTATGGCTGAACCATTCCAGCGTCCAAGAGACATTAAGCGTTGGCGCGTTTCCAAGTACTACGCATCCATTCAAGACTTCGTTGAGCTCCCCCTCTCTGATGGACTACATACAATTGAGCACAAAGGACGCCAACTTGACCTCTTGATTAAGGATCGGAAGTCAGATACCACGCTCATCGTCTTTCATGGAGCCTTATCACCACGCCAACGGACGATCCCTTGTTTGCAAGGCAACGCGCTCTCAGAGGCTGCAGGAGTAAACTTAATTGCTTGCGCAGATCCATCCCTCGACCAAGGAGCAATTTCGTGTGCTTGGTTCCTCGGAGACAAGGACTTTGGCCCCCTACCAAATCTCCTCGCCCCGATTCTCCACCACTGTCTAAGACAACTTTCAAGCTCCCACACGATTCTTTTCGGAGGCTCCGGCGGCGGATATGCAGCCACGAATTTCGGCTCGCTTTTCCCTGACTCCATCGTTCTCGCGATGAACCCTCGCCTGAACTTTGATGCGTCTCCAAAGTCGACATTGGATCAATACCTCCGAATTTGCCATAGGGTTCAAGGTAGAACACCGGCAATGCGCGTTAAGTCCAGTTTCGTAAATACCAATCTGTCAGATGTTGTCAACGCAGGACAGAACTTCGATCTCTTGGTTCTTCAAAACGGGAACGACCAGAGCTTCCTCAACCATCAACTAAAGCCATTCATTGAAGAACTCGACGACACATCTAGGGTATGGATATCACTATTTGATGGACCGGCTGGACATGCACCAAGCCCTAAAGAAGAAATCGCAGCGATAATAGAAAATGTTAAGTCCTCGACCATTGGATCTGCGGAGGAACAAAAATACAAAAAAGCCGGCTTTGCTCCCGCATCTGAAGTTGCTAAGCAATGGGATTGATTGTTAGCCGCTCCCCTGCGGAGTAACTAGCCATGCTTGTTCAGAACTCAAGCGTTCGCTCAGGTCCCAATTTTCCTGACTAAGCACCAGCGCTGTGTCGACTGGGCTAATAAACAGCCCCAACAAGTCATGCTGCCTAAAGAGGCTCTTCGGGTTATAGAGTGCATTGATTTTGTGTCGGATGTTGGCGGCGTGGACGAGGCATCGCAAGATGTAGTGGTTGAGGTTGCGGAAGCGGAGGGCGATGCCGCGTAAGAATTCTAGGCGGCCGTTGATGGCTTCGACCGACCCGTTGGATACTCCGTGGTCGAAGTAGGCGAGGATGTCCTTGCGCCGCTTGTTCATGGTCCTGCCCAGCTGCGCGATCTCAGCGATCTCGGCGTCTTTCATGCCAACAAGCGTGTCAATGAGCATGCTCATGGCTTTCTTAGCTGCTTGCTTGTTGGGATTGTTGTAGCAGCTAATGACTTGTTGGTAGTAGGTCCAGGTCTCTTGTAGCGGCGCGTAGTCCTCGTCGAAGTCAAATAGTTCCTCAAACCGCCCGCGCTGCTTGTCGGTGAGTAGGTGCTCGGTGCTCAACAGCGTTTTCCGATTGCGGTAGAGCGGGTCTTTGCTCCGTCCACGCCGGCCTGTTGTTTCTAACTGGATCCTGGTACGACGGACCTGACCCCTTTTTGGTGGACACCTGATATCCAGCCCAGTCGGGCTGGGAAGAAAGGTAATCTACCATCATGTCCAAGTACTCCGAACAGTTCAGACGCGATGCTGTGGCCCTCTATGAGAACAATGAGGACCTTTCGCTGAACGCAGCATCAGCACAGCTTGGTATCAACCGTGCCTCGCTGCATTCTTGGATCAAGAAGTACGGCACCGGAAAGCGTGCGCGCATTAAAGCTGTGCATGATAAAGCCCAAGCGGCGAATGATTCCGAACGGATCCGCCAGTGAGACAAAAGAAAACGCAAAGTTGCGCGAAGAACGCGATATCCTGCGCAAGGCCGCGAAGTATTTTGCTTAAAGAGACTCACTGGTGATCCGCTTCCAGTTTGTCTATGACCACCGAACCGAATACTCGGCTTACACGGATGTGCCACGTGTTAAAGCTCAACCGCTCCTCGTTCTACAAATGGGTCAACACTCGCGAAAATCGTAGGTTAAAGATGTGTTCCGATGCCGCTATTGGTGCACGGATCACAACCGTCTTCGATGATGAGCATGGTCTTTACGGTGCTAAACGCATCGCTGCAAGCCTCAACGACGATACGGACTTCGGCCCGATCAATCACAAGAAGGTTGCACGCATCATGAAATCCATGGGGCTTCAAAGGCTTTACCAAGCGCCGCCGATGCATCACCACTAGGCGCACGACTGGCCACAGAGTCATGCCAGATCTAGTAGGCCGCAGATTCACCGCTGACAGGCCAAACCACGTCTATGTAGGCGACATCACCTACCTGCCGTGTAAGGGTGGCAAGAACATGTACCTTGCCACGGTCATCGACGTCTACTCTCGCAAACTTGTCGGTCATACACTCGCGGATCACATGCGGGTATCGCTGGTTATCGAGGCTTTGTCTCAAGCCAGAAAGGCCCGTGGAAGCCTTAAAGGGGCAATTTTCCATTCTGATCATGGCAGTGTGTACACCTCACAGGCGTTTGGGAACCACTGTGTCGATTTGGGGTAGTTGGTACCGCGAGTCTGCGTAGTTGGTACCGGTGTTCCGCGTACCCGGTACTGCAAGGGGTTTTCTTTCATAGTTGATGTTGGCGACACCACAATCCGCTGGTGTTGCGTCAACTTCTACTTGGAAGGAGCCGGTCCTTGTGGCTAACTTCAAACAGATCATCGCGATGTGCCTTGATGGTGCTAGCTACGCGCAGATCACACATGCATTGGGATGTTCACGACGAGAAGTATCCCGAGCAAAGAAAGTCATCAACGATGAGGCACTAACTCCAGAGCGTTTCCGTCAGCTCCCACCGGGATGGTTCGATGATCGATTCAGTGATGGCCGGAGTAAGCGGTCGTTGCCCTACGACCAGCCTGATTTTCATGCTCTTGCACGCAAGCTGAAAGGTACGAAGCATGTGACCAGGCATAAGCTGTGGATGGACTACGTGTCGAAGCCTTGTCCGACGGATAAGACAAAGTACCAGTACTCCCAGTTCTGCAGTGGGCTCAATGAGTTTCTGCGTGCCAACGATCTCGTCGAAGTTATCACCCATGAGCCAGGGCAAGAGCTTTATG
>CALLKG010000085.1:0-1337 GCA_938008395.1 Corynebacterium tuberculostearicum | reverse complement strand
CTCGTGGGCTCGGAGATGTGTATAAGAGACAGGCCGCAGCTGGACTTGCAGGTCACCCTTGAGCACGAACGAAAGTTCCGCTACCAGCTCTTCCCAATCACCGCTGAAAGCCCTGACTTCACCCCAGGCGATGACGACGAGTACTACCGCCTTGAGGTCTACGACCTCACCGGTTCCCTGGGCTACGACGTCTACGGCTACTCGGAGAACCAGCTCATCAACAACGTGCTGGATCTCTATGAACGCCACCTAGCGTTCCTGTACATGCAGCAGACCCAGCCGGGCGACTCTGACGTCTCCGATGGTGCTGAACCCGAGCCCACATGGCAGGAAGACAGCTAAGCTGGCGGACCCCGTTCATTTATAGAACTCAAATTCATCTTTAGAAAGGTTGCTTTTCTTGAGCACTCAGAACACTTTGTTCGACCCAACCACTACCGAGTACCTCAAAGGCGTCCATACGGGCGATGGCCCGAAGTCTCTGTTTATCAATGGCCAGTGGGAGGCGGCCGCCGACGCTGCCACACGCACCATCATCTGCCCAGCCGACGGCAGCACGGTCGGTGCGGTATCCGAGGCTTCAGATGCAGACACCATCCGCGCCATTGAGGCCGCACGCGCCGCCTTTGAGTCGGGTGTGTGGAGTAATACCCCAGCTATTGAGCGCGGCAAGCTGCTGATGAGGGTCGCCGACTTCATCCGTGAGAACAAGGAGCTTTTTGCTTCCGCTGAGTCCGCCGATACAGGCAAGCGTTACGAGGAGTCCCTCGGCGACATGGACGATATTTCCAACGCCTTCGATTACTTCGGCACCCTGGCCTCGCACGAGGCCGGCCGCGTGGTGGATCCGGGCGACCAGAACCTGCGTTCCCGTATCGATGCGGAACCAGTCGGCGTGTGTGGCCTCATCACTCCGTGGAACTACCCACTCCTACAGGTCTCTTGGAAGGTTGCCCCGGCTCTTGCGGCAGGCAACTCCTTCGTGCTCAAGCAGGCTGAGCTCACCCCGCACACCGCAATGCTGCTGATGGTTGGCCTGAAGCAGGCAGGGCTTCCCGACGGCGTAGGCAACCTCATCACCGGCGCTGGCGCTAACTGCGGAAACCCACTGTCCCAGCACCCTGAGGTAGACATGGTCTCCTTCACCGGCGGCCTGGCCACCGGCAAGATCATCGCCAAGAACGCTGCGGAGACCGTCAAGCGCACCGCACTGGAGCTCGGCGGCAAGAACCCGAACGTCATCTTCGCCGATGCCGACTTCGACGTCGCCGTGGACAACGCCCTCAATGGCGCCTTCTTCCACTCCGGCCAGGTCTGCTCCGCAGGCTCCCGCATCG
>CALLKG010000084.1:0-6788 GCA_938008395.1 Corynebacterium tuberculostearicum | reverse complement strand
TACTCCATGATTACCCAGCAGCCGCTGGGTGGTAAGGCCCAGTTCGGTGGCCAGCGCTTCGGCGAGATGGAGGTGTGGGCAATGCAGGCATACGGCGCTGCCTACACCCTGCAGGAGCTGCTGACCATCAAGTCCGATGACGTCGTCGGCCGCGTGAAGGTCTACGAAGCCATTGTTAAGGGCGACAATATTCCAGATCCGGGCATCCCTGAGTCCTTCAAGGTGTTGCTCAAGGAGCTGCAGTCCCTGTGCCTGAACGTGGAGGTTCTCTCCACTGACGGCACGCCGATGGAGCTGTCTGGCTCTGATGACGATGACATGGATAGCCCATCGCTTGGCATTAACCTGTCCCGCGATGAGGGTTCTTCCGCTGACATCGCCTAGTTAGTTTCTTGGTCCACCGCGGGGAAGTTCCCGCGGTTGGGCATAAACGTTTCATTCATAGAAAGCCATCAATTCCTCGACAACGAGGATGAAAGGGAGACATTACGTGTTTGACGTAAATCTCTTCGACGAGCTCCGCATCGGTCTGGCCACCGCAGACGATATTCGTCGCTGGTCCAAGGGCGAGGTCAAAAAGCCCGAGACCATTAACTACCGCACCCTGAAGCCGGAGAAGGACGGCCTCTTCTGCGAGCGCATCTTCGGCCCCACCCGTGACTGGGAGTGCGCTTGTGGCAAGTACAAGCGCGTCCGCTACAAGGGCATCATCTGTGAGCGCTGTGGCGTTGAGGTGACCAAGTCCAAGGTTCGCCGTGAGCGCATGGGCCACATCGAGCTGGCTGCTCCGGTAACCCACATCTGGTACTTCAAGGGCGTTCCTTCCCGCCTGGGCTACCTGCTGGACCTGGCTCCGAAGGATCTCGAGCGCATCATCTACTTCGCGGCCAACATCATCACCTCCGTGGATGAAGAGGCTCGCCACAACGACCAGTCCACCCTGGAAGCAGAGATGCTCCTGGAGAAGAAGGACGTTGAGGACGATACCGAGTCCGAGATCGCAGAGCGCGCCTCCAAGCTGGAGTCTGACCTGGCTGAGCTGGAAGCAGCCGGTGCCAAGGCAGATGCCCGCAAGAAGGTACAAAACGCTGCCGATAAGGAGATGCAGCACATCCGTGAGCGCGGCGAGCGCGAAATCGCCCGCCTGGATGAAATCTGGAACACCTTCATCAAGCTGGCTCCGAAGCAGATGATCATTGATGAGACCATCTACGAAGAGCTGGTTGACCGCTACGAGGATTACTTCACCGGCGGCATGGGTGCAGAAGCCATCCAGACCCTGGTCCGCAACTTCGACCTCGAGGCTGAGGCCGAGGAACTGCGCGAGATCATCAACAACGGCAAGGGTCAGAAGAAGATGCGTGCCCTGAAGCGCCTGAAGGTCGTTGCTGCCTTCCTGCGCTCCGGCAACGATCCGGCTGGCATGGTGCTGGACGCCATCCCGGTTATCCCGCCAGAGCTGCGCCCGATGGTGCAGCTGGACGGTGGCCGCTTCGCTACCTCTGACCTGAACGACCTCTACCGCCGCGTAATCAACCGCAATAACCGTTTGAAGCGCATGATCGACCTGGGCGCTCCAGAGATCATCGTGAACAACGAGAAGCGCATGCTGCAGGAGTCTGTAGACGCGCTCTTCGATAACGGCCGCCGTGGCCGTCCGGTTACCGGCCCGGGCAACCGTCCGCTGAAGTCCCTGTCTGACTTGCTCAAGGGCAAGCAGGGCCGCTTCCGCCAGAACCTGCTGGGTAAGCGTGTGGACTATTCCGGCCGTTCCGTTATTATCGTTGGTCCGCAGCTGAAGCTGCACGAGTGTGGTCTGCCGAAGCTCATGGCGCTCGAGCTGTTCAAGCCGTTCGTCATGAAGCGCCTGGTAGAAAACGACTACGCTCAGAACATCAAGTCCGCCAAGCGCATGGTTGAGCGCCAGCGCCCAGAGGTGTGGGACGTTCTGGAGCAGGCCATTTCTGAGCACCCAGTGATGCTCAACCGTGCACCTACGCTGCACCGCCTGGGTATTCAGGCCTTCGAGCCGAAGCTGGTTGAGGGTAAGGCTATTCAGCTGCACCCGCTGGCTTGTGAGGCGTTCAACGCCGACTTCGACGGTGACCAGATGGCAGTCCACCTGCCGCTGTCCGCTGAGGCACAGGCTGAGGCCCGCGTCCTGATGCTGGCGTCCAACAACATTCTGTCCCCGGCATCCGGTAAGCCGCTGGCCATGCCACGTCTGGACATGGTTACCGGCCTGTACTACCTGACCATGGACAAGTCCGAGGACGAGATCGGCGGCAATGGTCGCTTCCGCGAGGCAGAGAAGGACAAGCCGGCTACCGGTGTCTTCTCCTCCTACGCTGAGGCCCTCATGGCCTATGACCGCGGCACCGTTGGTCTGCAGGCTCCGATCAAGGTTCGTATCGATCACCTTCGCCCGCCGAAGGAGATCGAGGAAGAGCAGTTCCCGGATGGCTGGTCCAAGGGCCAGGCATGGATGGGATACACCACCATTGGCCGCGTCATGTTCAACGAGCTGCTGCCATGGAACTACCCGTACCTAGAGGGCATCATGGTCCGTAAGGGCGGCGGCTCCGGCAACAAGGTTCTCATCGGTGACGTGGTCAATGACTTGGCCAATAAGTACCCGATGATCACCGTTGCTCAGGTGCTGGACAACATGAAGGATGCCGGCTTCTACTGGGCAACCCGTTCCGGCGTGACCATCACCATGTCTGACGTTCTGGTTCTGCCGAATAAGACCGAGATCCTCGAGTCTTATGAGAAGGAAGCAGAGCGCATCGAGCGCAAGTACTGGGAGCAGGGCGCCCTGACCGAGCGCGAGCGCTACGATCGCCTGGTTGAGCTGTGGAAGGACGCTACCGATACCGTCGGTGAGGCCGTCGAGAACATGTACCCGGACCACAACCCGATTCCGATGATTGTGAAGTCTGGTGCTGCCGGTAACATGCGTCAGATCTGGACGCTGGCCGGTATGAAGGGCATGGTTGTGAACTCGCACGGTGATTACATCACCCGTCCGATTAAGACCTCCTTCCGCGAAGGCCTGTCCGTGCTGGAGTACTTCAACAACTCCCACGGTTCCCGTAAGGGTCTGGCCGATACCGCGCTGCGTACCGCTGACTCCGGCTACCTCACCCGTCGTCTGGTGGACGTGGCCCAGGACGTCATCGTCCGCGAAGAGGATTGTGGCACCCGCCAGGGCGTTCGCGTCCCCATCGGCGAGATTTCCGGCGACAAGGTGGTTCTCTCCGAGCTGTGGGAGACCTCCGCTTCCGGCCGCGTTCTCGCGACCGATGTCAAGGACGACAACGGTGAGGTCGTGGCCGAGGCCGGCTCTGACCTCACCGAGGAACTCACCCAGAAGCTGCTTGACGCCAAGGTTACTGAGGTCAAGGTTCGCTCCGTGCTGACCTGCCAGACCCCGGCTGGCGTGTGTGCCAAGTGCTACGGCAAGTCCATGGCTTCCGGCCAGCTTGTCGATATCGGCGAGGCCGTCGGCATCGTGGCGGCACAGTCCATTGGTGAGCCGGGTACCCAGCTGACCATGCGTACGTTCCACCAGGGTGGTGTCGGTGGCGATATTACCGGCGGCCTGCCGCGTGTTCAGGAGCTCTTCGAGGCCCGTAACCCGAAGAACCGTGCTCCTATCGCTTCCGTTGACGGCACCGTCTCCCTGTCCGATGAGGGCAACTTCTGGACCCTGACCATCACTCCGGATGACGGTTCTGATGATGTGGTCTATGAGAAGCTCTCCAAGCGTCAGGGCCTGGCTCAGGTCCGTCGCCCGATGGAGTCCAACCCGGATGCGATGATCGAGCGTTCACTCAAGGACGGCGACCACGTCGAGACCGGTGACCGCCTGATGCGTGGTGCGGCTGACCCGCATGACGTGCTCGAGGTCCTCGGCCGCCGTGGCGTGGAGCAGCACCTCATCAATGAGGTGCAGGCTGTGTACCGTACCCAGGGTGTGGCTATCCACGATAAGCACATCGAGATCATCATCCGCCAGATGCTGCGCCGCGGTACCGTCATCGACGCTGGTACCACGGACTTGCTGCCGGGTAACCTCATTGACCTCTCTGAGGCTAAGCAGCTCAACGCTGCCCAGGTTGCTGAGGGCGGCGAGCCGGCTCAGTTGCGCTCGGAGATTATGGGTATTACTAAGGCTTCCTTGGCTACTGAGTCTTGGTTGTCTGCTGCATCGTTCCAGGAGACTACGCGTGTGCTTACCGACGCCGCTATTAATAAGCGCTCCGATAAGCTCATCGGTCTCAAGGAGAACGTGATTATCGGTAAGCTCATTCCGGCTGGTACCGGTATTTCTCGTTACCGCAATATTTCCGTCAAGCCGACTGAGGCTGCGCGCAACGCTGCATACTCGATTCCGACTTACGGCGATTCTATCTACGGTGACGATGGTTTCGGTGAGTTCACCGGTGCCTCCGTGCCGCTGGATGAGGACTTCACCTTCTAGGTAGAAGTGATGGCAGCAACGCCGTAATTGCTGCACAAAAAGAAGCGTGTCTGGACCTCCAGACACGCTTTTTTCATGCGAAAAATCGCAGTTAGCTAAGAGAAGCAGTATTGATTTCCAAGAAAACTATTTAGCTGATTTATCACCAACTTAAGGTAGCCAAAAATCCAAAGGGCCACTGACTAGGTAAATCTTCCCTATTGTGAAATGTGGACATCGTTAACCATCCATAATAATAAAATTAAATAGTGACATCGGTTGTAGGGGTCAGCTTATTTTAATAATGTCACAGGTGGAGAACGGTCCGGAATCAGCTAAAAGTCAGTTGTGTGTACGTCTTTGCAAGGAATGAAGGGCATAGTGCTGTTCTCTGTGTTCGCTAATTTTTCATAAGGAAGGCAGTTTCATGAAAATAAAGAGTATTAACGGCGTAACTCGCCGTCGCGGCACTACTATCGCTGCCGCTGCTCTCTCTGTAGCTCTCGTGACTCCATTTGTTCACCCAGTTGTAAATCCGGGGGCCTCGCCGGTTGCTGCTGCTCAGGATGCAGCATCTGCGCAGGGCAGCAGTGTTGACCCGAAGGGTACTTCGGAAGCAACTGCAATTCGAGCGGATGGTACTTGGGGTCAGAAGAAGGGCTACCAAGGTACTGTCTACTTGGATCGTGATAAAACGCCAGATGACCAGGATGAAGCTGACGAGGCTATGGCTGGCGTCAAGGTATACTTGCAATACGTCAACGGTAAGGGGCAGGTTTCTCCTATTTACTACACCACCTCGGATTCCGAGGGTAAATTCGTCTTCGACTTGTCCAAGGCACCGAAGGATGGCCTGGGCAATCCGGTCGAATTCAAGTTGGCAGGCGATGAGAAGTTCCAGGTCCGCACGTGGGCTGAGAACCCGGACCCTGCAAAATACACGTTAGCGGCCGGTGGCGACATGTACAGCGGTCGCTTCCATAACCGACTGACCCGTAAATGGGAGAGTTGGGATTTCACAGCTGGTATTAATCGCATTGTCGGGGCGAAGGTTGTCTTCCAAGAACGTCCGAACGTAGATGGCTGGCTTGCAAAGCCTGAAGCTGAGTGGACCGAGGCGCCGGCCGCTGATAAGAAGTGGCCAGAGGGTGGTAATTATGGTACCGCACGGGGCAAGGTTTGGTGGGAAAACAATGAGGACGAGGGCACACTTTCCAACCAATACTTTAAGGATTCTTCAGATCGTGCCGCTACTAATGTTAAGGTCGTAGGCTCCTATGTCAACGATGAAGTAGCACGTCAGTTTGACGCTTGGAAGGCCGCAAACAAGAACTACAGTCGTGAACAGTTCCGTGTTGCCCAGAAGGAAATCGTTGACAAATATCAGGCTGAGCACGGCGCAGGCTCTCATATTGCGGAGTCTCGCGTAGCTTATGTAAAAGACGACGGTTCCTTCTACCTTCCCTTTGCCGGCTTGTATGGTGTTAGCCGCGACAAAAAGGGCAACAAAACCACTGACGCTGAATGGGGCAAGCTCGTCTCCGCAAGCGATGAAAAGCATGACAATCTAATGCAGTGGAACGGCACTCTGGGCCAGCGTCACCGCCACATCAACAAGGACTACATGTACTTGTATCCGGTAGTCGGTGATAACCGTGACCTATGGATGGGTAATTACCAGGACAATATGTTCCAGCCCGCCGATGGTGGAGGCCTAGGTGAGTCGTTGGAGTCAGATAATATTTCTCAACAGAACTTCGCGTTGTTGACTCCGCGCCCGATGCACGACGTCTTCAACTACGACAACACTTCTTCCATCGCAGCTCCTGGTGATACCGCCAAGTCGAAGACTACCGGCCTGGTCCCTAATCAGAAGTATGCTATCGAGTGGTTCGCGGACGGTAAATCCACCGGTAAGGTTTGCACTGTCACCGCTAACAAGCTAGGTGAGTTGGATTCCTGCGACTTCACCGTTCCGAAGGATCTATCCAAGGCAACTGTGTACTCTTCCCAGGTATTCGCCGCCGATGCTTCGGGCAACCCAACGGGCACGCTCCTCCTGGCAGATTCATTCCTGGCTGACCCGACCGTTGTGAAGGAAAATGAGTCTTTCGAGCCTGGGTATGAGGATGGTTCTGGTAAGCCTGGCGAGGATGTGAAGGTTCCGGCTCCGACCTTTAAGGACAAGGACGGTAACCCGACCACTGCTCCTGAGGGTACGAAGTTTGCCCCTGGTGATGGTGCGCCTGAGGGTGTGACCGTTAACGAGGATGGTTCCATCAGCGTTAAGGTTCCGGAGGGTGCTAAGCCGGGTGACAAGATT
>CALLKG010000083.1:0-2346 GCA_938008395.1 Corynebacterium tuberculostearicum | reverse complement strand
GCGGTATACGGCGACGATAACTCGCTCATGCGCACCGGCACGGTGCTCTCCACCGATGATCGCAATTGGGAGTGGCGCACTAACCGGGATCTGTGGGAGTGGCTGCGCACCTCCACCGCGGTGGCCGTGGATATGGAATCGTGCACCCTTGCGGCCAATGGCTACCGCTACCGCGTTCCTTATGGCACGCTGCTTTCGGTCTCTGACCTGCCGCTGCACGCGGTGCCGAAGTTGCCGGCGCAGGCGCAGGCCTTCTATTCCAATTCGAAGGAAGCCCACGTGATGTGCGCGGTGCGCGCCATGGAGCATCTAGCCGAGAATCCGGAGCGCCTGCGCACCCGCAAGCTGCGTCGGACTTTGGGCGAGGTTCCCTTCCGGTAGCTGCCTTTTCTTTGGCAGGCATCGCTCGTTAAACTACAAAGAAAGCCCATGACGCAAAAGGAGCCACACAATCGTGACTGACAATTGGATCCACCCGGACCGGGAAAACCTCACCTGGGAGGTCTTCGGCGAGGCGAGCCGAAACCTATCGGAACAGATTGTGGAATCTGGCTGGTTCCCAGACCTCATCGTGGGCGTCGCCCGCGGCGGCCTGATCCCAGCCGGTGCTATCGGTTATGCCATCGGTGTCAAGGCCATGGGTGCTATCAATGTGGAGTTCTACACCGATATCGGCCAGACCCTAGACGAGCCCGTAATTCTGTCCCCGCAGCTGGATACGGATTCGCTGAAAGGCAAGAAGGTCCTTGTTGTCGATGACGTCGCGGACTCCGGCAAGACCTTGGATCTGGTGGTTAACCTGCTCAAGGAAACCGCAGACGATGTGCGCTCGGCTGTCATTTACACCAAGCCGAAGACCATCTTTGAGCCGGATTTCTCGTGGAAGAAGACCGATCAGTGGATCAACTTCGCGTGGTCCGTGCTGCCCGTGATCACCGCGGATGGCTCATTTAAGGAAGGCTCTTAAAGTCCACTAGTATGTGCAGGCGTGATTAAAGAACAGCCTGCTCCTACCAGCGTCATCGCCAGTTTCCGCTATGCATTTTCTTCGCCTGTTCGCCTGCGCAAGGAGGTATTCGGCGGATTGGCGGTGGCGCTTGCTTTGATCCCGGAGGTCTTAAGCTTTTCCATCCTTGCGGGCTTGGACCCGCGGGTGGGATTGTTTTCCTCCGTCGTGATGGCAATGTCCATCGCCTTCACCGGTGGCCGGCCGGCGATGATTTCTGCGGCGGCCGGCGCGGTGGCGCTCGTTGTCTCACCGCTCGCGCATGAACATGGGCATGACTACGTGGTCGCCGCGGTGCTCTTGGCAGGAATCATGCAGGTGGTGCTGGCCGCGGTGGGTGTGGCCAAGCTCATGCGCTTTATCCCGCGCTCGGTGATGACGGGATTTGTGAATGCGCTGGGCATCATGATGTTTACTACGCAGCTGCCGCACCTTATTGATGTGCCGTGGATGGTGTATCTGCTGGTGGCCATTGGCCTGGCTATCATGCTGGGGCTACCGCGGTTGACCACGGTGATTCCCGCCCCGCTGATTACCATTCTGGTGGTCAGCATCATTGCGGTGGCGGCTGGGTGGAAGGTCCCCGATGTGGCGGACCAGGGCGAGCTGCCCACCTCGCTGCCGGGGCTTTTCGTGCCGGATATTCCGTGGAACCTGGATACTCTGCAGCTTATTGCTCCGTATGCCTTTGGCATGGCTTTGGTGGGCCTGATGGAATCGCTGCTGACGGCCAAGCTGGTCGATGACATTACGGATACCCACTCCGATAAGACGCGCGAGTCCTTTGGCCAGGGCGTGGGCAATATCCTCGCCGCGGCCATTGGCGGCATGGGCGTGTGCGCCATGATTGGCCAGACCATGATCGGCGTGAAGGCATCCCAGGCGCGCACGCGCTTGTCGACGTTCCTCGCGGGCGCCTTCCTCCTTATCCTCTGCCTGCTCTTCGGCGAGACCGTCGGCCGCATTCCGATGGCCGCACTGGTGGCGGTGATGATCATCGTCGCCGCAACGACGGTGGATTGGCATTCGGTTCGCCCTCGCACGCTGAAGCTCATGCCGCTCTCAGAAACACTGGTGATGCTGGTGACGGTGGTAGGAACGCTGGCCACGCATAACTTGGCGGTGGGCGTGGTGCTCGGCGTGGTGGCGGCCTCGATCGGCTTTGCCCGCCGCGTGGCCCACCTGGTGGAGGTGGAGCACGTAGGCGATGCCGAGTATGCCGTGCGCGGCCAGCTCTTCTTCGCCTCCTCCAATGACTTGGTCTATGCCTTTGATTACACGCTGGATACCCAGCGCGTGGTGATTGATATGAGCAAGGCCGAGGTATGGGACGCCTCTAC
>CALLKG010000082.1:0-2527 GCA_938008395.1 Corynebacterium tuberculostearicum | reverse complement strand
GATCTACACAGAGTAGATCGTCGGCAGCGTCAGATGTGTATAAGAGACAGGCCGACGCCGTCCAATGTTGACAGCGCGGAAGCAGAGCGCTGAACCAATTCAGCGCGGCGAACCGAACGGCCGCGGTAACGTGCGTGTACAGCGAGCATGCTGTCTCCTCAAATAGTGCAACGAGTAGCTGTTTGCGCTTCAGCATAGTCGCCAAAATCTATATATGAAACTTGACCCCGCGCCTCCGGCGGAGGATTTAAGGACGTCGCGGCAGTTTAGAGTCTAGGACTAATCCTCCGATACCCAAGACCGCGAGAATGGCCATGGCAACGAAAAGCCACGGTTCGGATTTGCCGGTGAGGGCGTCGCCGAAGAATACGCCTAGGGCAGTCGTGGGAATCGAACCGATCAGTGTCGCAAGCGTAAATTGCCCGACGGGGATGGGCGTCAATGCGGCTACATAGTTGAGGATGGAGAAGGGCACACCGGCCACCATTCTGAGGCTGGCGATAGCGAGCCACCCGCGCCTTTCCAGCCGCGAATTGATCTTGAAGACAGCAGGGTGGGAGAGGTGAGGTCGGATCCAGTCACCGAGGAGCCAGCGAACCAGCAGGAGCGAAATCATCGCCGAGAGCGTCAAAGCGAGGAGAGATAGGCCGAGGCCGAACCACGCCCCGAACAAGACGCCAGCCGCCACGGTCCAAATGGTGCGGGGCAGCGGAAACTGCGTAAATATGACATAACCTAGGACAAAGGCAACGACGAACCAGGGCCCAAGGCCCTCCGCCCAGGAACGTAGGTCGGCGATGTCGGGGACGTCGACAAGCAATGCTGCGACCACAATGGCGATGATCGCTCCTAGAGCCATCGCCCACCGGGTCATCGACCAACTGCGGATGGCTGAAAGCGCGGACTTGGACAGTTCCGCGAGAAAGGCTCCGAAAGTGCGCAGCCATCCTAGAAATTGGGTCATAGGCTAAAACAGTAGCGCTCGGAACTTGCGATGTGGAATTGGGTTACCTGTGGCTAGGCTGTGTTGATCACGACAATTTGCAGTGAAATCGCACGTCGAGCTAGGAGATGGGCGAGCTGCAGACGATACTAGAAGGCGGTTACTCGCGCTGCGGCCTGCAGCGCCTTATTTTTTGGAGAATCGAGTGGACACAATTTCCAATCTCTTGTCCTATATGGACGCCGCAACCCTTTTGGAGGCCTTTGGCCCTTGGGTTATTGCCGGCATTGGCATCGTCGTGTTTATTGAGTCCGGCGTGCTATTCCCGTTCCTACCGGGCGACTCACTGCTGGTTACCGCAGCTATCCTGCGTGAGCAGCTGGATGTCAATATTTGGACGCTGCTTGCTGTAGGAATTGTTGCGGCCATTTTGGGTGACCAGGTGGGTTACTACCTGGGACACCGATTCGGCCGTCGACTCTTCAAGGACGACGCGAAGGTTCTTAAGACCGAGCACTTGCAGTCGGCTGAGGAGTTCTTTGAGAAGCACGGCCCAGTAGCTTTGGTCTTGGGCCGCTTTGTGCCGATTGTACGCACCTTTATCCCAGTTGCTGCCGGTACTGCGGAAATGCCGTACAAGAACTTCGTGGTATGGAACGTCTCTGGCGCAATTGCCTGGGTGCTCTCCATGAATCTGGTTGGTATGTTCTTGGGTAACATTCCGGGCATCGCAGATTCTATCGAGAAGATCATGCTGCTGATTATTGGCTTGTCTGTTCTCCCGATCGTGGTGAAGTACGTCTTGGACCGTTTCAAGGCGACCAAGGAGCCGAAGGTAGCAGCGCTCAATCCTGATGCCGCGGAGCCTGAGACCGTTTAAAGCAACATTGAGGCCGTAGGGCCGCCAGCACCAGCAAAACTGAGCGCCTGTTCCCAAGCTTGGGGATGGGCGCTTTCTTTGTGGCGGCCGCCCGGTGCAGTGATGCGCTGTGGCGGTGCGATGTGCGTAGTTGACAACGAAAGCGTCAGTTTTGCGTTCACAGAGGCTCTCGTTGGCAGTTATGCAGATCCAGCGGGCAAAGCAGGACGCCGCGGAGCCGGCACCTGCCACAAACACGACGCAAGGCCCTGCACATCGCGCCGAGGACCGACGGCAGAAGCTGAAACGTGCACAACTGACAACGAAGCCCACCGGTACTGCCCCGGACGCGGCTTCCTCGTCAGTTACGCAGATCGACCAGGGGCTAAGTAGCAAAACGAAAAGTGTCGCGACACCGTAGGAACGATGTCGCGAGACTTCACAATTGTGCCCGAGGGGGGACTTGAACCCCCACGTCCGTTAATAGGACACTAGCACCTCAAGCTAGCGCGTCTGCCATTCCGCCACCCGGGCAGGGTGTTTATCAGCCTCTCGGCTGGGCACTCCGATACTGTATCCTGCTCGAGGCTTGCTTTACAAATCGCCAGCGTGTGGCGTGAAAAAGCTACCGTTTACGGCGTGTGGAAATACATGGTTGTAAGTCTGGGTGGTGGGGTTGCCCGCAAATCGTGGACACGTAGTGGGGCTACCTAGTGTTTAGGCAG
>CALLKG010000081.1:0-35820 GCA_938008395.1 Corynebacterium tuberculostearicum | reverse complement strand
CGGCTTCCCCCACGTCGTCTCCTTGCGCGGCGGCATCAATTCCTGGCTCGAGCAGCAGTAACCGAATGCCCCTTGACAAGACCGCAGCCTAACGGCCCATTCGGGTCTTATGCTCCTTATTTCGCGCAAAAAGGAACCAGACAAGTGGCCCGAGGAACGGGTAGGCAAATGCCGCCATCACCAGCAATACCTTGACGCCTCCGCTATATCCCGAACGGATGATGGAAATGAGGGAGGCCACCCAAAAGACCAACAGACCAATAACGATGACGGCGCCTAACCCGCTCCATAGCCAGTCATACGATGCCGGTATCTGCTCCTCGGCCAAGTAGGAAATGTAATTTGTCATAGTGCCTCAACGTTAACGGTGTTTGAAAGTCCGTACCTCAAGGTAGAAGCTCAATGTAAACGCTGTCTGGCCGTGGACTTAAGTTTCACTGTCGCTCAGCGAAACCGTCCCACAACGTGAGTAGGCACCCTACCGAATCGGTAGGGTGCCTTAAATACTGCACTCCCTCACTCAGAAGCTATAAGCTTCTATGCTCCTTTAATTTAGAAAGGAAGCTTAGGCAGCTGCGGAGACGGCGGGATTTGAACCCGCGGAGGTATTACCTCGCCGGTTTTCAAGACCGGTGCATTCGGCCGCTCTGCCACGTCTCCACGTTGTATTTCATAAACGCTCTTCGCGCCTACGAAGCAACTTAGTCAGTGTACTAAATTGATAGCCCGGTTTCCCAAAAAGCCACCTGCAGCACTGAATGTCACCGTAGGATACTCCGAATTTCGTGGCACAGGACACACAAGGTTCGTTAGATTGGGCCCATGACTACAACACACATGAAGGCCATCGTTCAGACCGACCCGCAGGATCGTCGGTCCTTAGAGCTCCGCGAAGTCGATGTCCCGCAGCTGCGCCCCGGCGAAGTGCTCGTCAAGGTGCAGGCAGCCGGCGTTAACCGGGGCGATATCCTGCAGACGATGGGTGCCTATCCGCCACCACCGGGGGCGTCGAAAATCTTGGGCTTAGAAGCAGCAGGCACCATCGCCGATGCCGGGGATACGAACTGGGAGGTAGGCACCGAGGTGGGCTGCCTGCTCGCGGGTGGTGGCTACGCCGAATACGTTGCGGTTCCGCAGGGCCAGCTGCTTCCCGTGCCCAAGGGGTTGAGCGTCGAGGAAACTGCAGCGGTGGTTGAGGTCGGATGCACCGTGTGGTCCAACCTGGGCATTGAGGCAGGCCTTCACGAGGGCCAGCGCGTCCTCATCCATGGCGGAGGCGGCGGCATTGGCACTTTTGCCATTCAGGTAGCCAAGGTCCTCGGCGCAGAGGTGGCGGTTACGGCTGGCTCGCAGGAGAAATTGGAGCGTTGCCGCGAGCTGGGCGCCGATATTCTCATCAACTATAAGGAGCACGACTTCGTAGAAGAGTTGAAGGGAAGCTGCGATGTCATTTTGGACATCATCGGCGCGAAATATCTGGAAAAGAATATGAAGTGCCTAGCTAAGGACGGCAAGCTCATCATCATTGGCATGCAGGGCGGCACCAAGGCGGAAATCAACTTGGGCGCCATGCTTCCCAAGCGCCTGACCATCCAGGGCACAACGTTGCGCGCCCGCGATCTGGAGGATAAGGCACAGATTGTTGCGGGCACGGTAGAAAATGTGTGGCCCATGTTGGAAGACGGCCGCGTAAAGCACGCGCTGCATGCTACTTACCCGCTTGCCGACGCCGCCCAGGCCCACACCGCCCTAGACAGCGGCGAGGTCACCGGCACCTTGGTTCTTACCGTTTAAGCCAGCGAGGCTACGACGCGGATGAGATGCTCAACGTCGTGATAGGTGTTGAAGGGGCCGAGCGCAACGGTAACGGCACCGCCAATTTCTTCCACGCCCATCTCCGTGAGCAACGGGGTCTGCGGGGCAAGCGTGGTAACAAGTCCGTTATCAAAAAGGCGCTTGTACACGGTCTCGGCCGGAACACCCTTTACCGCGAAGGTGAGGCGCGGCAGGCGATCGTCGGAGGCGCCCGCGGCAGCCTCCCCGGTCACGCCAAGAATATGCACGGCGGGCAGGGTGCTCAAGAAGGAATAGAGGTCAGCGCGCAGATCCTCCAAGTAGACGCTGAGCGCATCCATGGAGGTGCGCAGGCGCTTGCGGCGCGAGCCGCTCTCCCCACCGGCGAGGGCGGCAAGATGGTCCACGAGCGGTCCGACACCGCCGGCCAAGCCAGAGGAAATGGGTGTTTCCAGCTTGCGAGAACCCTTGCCGGTATGCACCGGATCGAGGGCGTCGAGGCGGCGGAACATGCGGGTATCGCGGAAGACAAGCGCCGCTAGCTGCGGTCCGCCCAGCAATCCCAGGTCGAGGCCTAAGATATCGGCGCCGAGATCATCGAAGTTGATGGGGCGGTAGGGAGCGATCGCAGAGACGTCGAGAAGCGTCCAGGCGCGGGACCGCTCATGGACGGTGTCAATGATCTCAGCGGCCGGGGATACCGTACCCAAAAGCTCGTGCGCGGCGGAGAAGGCAACGAGGCGCGTGGAGCCATCGACAAGCTCGGCAAATTGGAAACCTGGCAGCTCACCCGTGCCCAAGTCTGGCTGGGCCCAGCGGGTTTCTGCCTTGACCTCAGAAAACGCCGAGTACAAAGACGGTGGATCCAGCTTGGAGAGCACCACCGAGGAATTGCTGCCCAACAGCGGACGGGCCGTCTGCGCCAAGGACTGGTACAACACGGGCAAGGACGGGCCAAGCACCACGCGGTCCGCCTTGGACCCGGTCAGATCCGCTACAGCCATGCGTGCGGCGGTGTAATTACCTTCGCCTTCCAAACGGCCCGGCGCGGGCGTGGCGGAGTGGGCGCCGCCTGGCCCCTCCTGGGTGGCCACTGCGGTGGACATCCGGAAGGATCGCGCCACGCCGGAGGCGACGCGCTCAGAAATTTGGGGCACCGCGTGCGCGTTGAGGTAGGTCCAACCATCAGATAGCCCGGTGTATAAACCGCGCACACTGAATACGTCGTAGTGTGCCGAAGCTCCTGCTGGCATTACGGTCCCCTTCTTTATCGCGCTAGGCATCGCCACACAGTGGCGGTCGGTTCCCTACTGTATACGCGTTTGGCCCAAGTTTCCCAAATTTGAATTTTCGCTGGATACTGCTGTTTTCGCAGGCTGGCGGCGTGTAGTTCCCGTTTGCCCAGCCCGCGCGCTAGGGTGTTGAGCGTGCAAGATAACAACCAACTGCGCGCTGATATCGCCCGCATGACCTCCCAGCCAGACGGCGAGGCCACCCCAGCGTCCCAGTCCGAGACCCTCAAGGCCGCCTTCGCGGACCTGGCGCAGGGTGCACAGCAGCGCGAGCTGTGGTTCAAACTGGGCATTCAAGATATTAAGCAGCGCTACCGCCGCTCTGTCCTGGGCCCGTTTTGGATCACCATCGCCACCGGCGTGATGGCCCTTGCCTTGGGCCTGTTGTATTCCATGCTCTTCCAGATTCCCGTCGCGGAGTTCCTCCCCCACGTCACCGTGGGCCTTATTATGTGGACCTTCATCTCGGGCTGCATCAAGGAAGGCTCCACGGTCTTCATTGACAACGAGGGCTTGATTAAACAGCTCCCCGCCCCGCTTTCGGTGCACGTTTACCGCTTGGTGTGGCGCCAGACGCTGTTTTTAGGCCATAACCTCATCATCTGGTTGCTGCTTATCCTTATCTTCCCGCGCAGCCTAGGCTGGGAGTTCTTCCTCTTCCTTCCCGGCTTGGCCTTGTTGCTGGTCAACGGCGTGTGGGTCACAATGTTCTTTGGCATCATCGCTACCCGCTTCCGTGACGTCGCTCCGCTGCTTGAAGCACTGACCCAGCTGCTGTTCTACGTCACCCCGATTGTGTGGATGACCAATACCTTGAAGGAGCAGGGCGGTGCGGTGTCCAGCCGCGCCCGCATCGCGGAAATCAACCCGCTCTATCACTACCTGGAAATCGTCCGTGCGCCCATGATCGGTGAACCGGTGGCCGCCTACCACTGGTGGATCGTCATCGGTTGCACCGTACTCGGCCTGCTCATCGCCGGCTTGGTCATGCGCAAGTGGCGCTTCCGCGTCAGCTACTGGGTTTAAGCCCACGCCCTGCACTTCCTGAGATTCCTGGAAAGGATACAGACTGATGGTCTCGATTGATACGTATAACGCGTGCGTGGACTTTCCCATCTTTGATGCCAAATCCCGCTCGCTCAAGAAGGCCATGCTTTCTTCCGCCGGCGGCGCCATTGGCAAAAATGCCCAGAACACCGTCGTGGTGGAGGCGCTAAAGGATATTAACCTGCACCTGCGCGAGGGCGACCGCGTGGGTTTGGTAGGCCATAACGGCGCCGGCAAGTCCACCCTGCTGCGCCTTTTGTCTGGCATTTATGAACCCACCCGTGGTTCTGCCGATGTGCGCGGCCGCGTGGCCCCCGTCTTTGATTTGGGCGTAGGCATGGACCCGGAGGTCTCTGGCTACGACAACATCATTATCCGTGGCCTCTTTTTGGGCCAGTCCATCAAGCAGATGAAGAAAAAGATGGATGAGATTGCGGAGTTTTCTGAACTCGGCGATTATCTCTCCATGCCGCTGCGCACCTATTCCACCGGTATGCGCGTGCGCTTGGCGCTCGGCGTAGTGACGTCCATTGAGCCGGAAATCCTGCTGTTGGATGAGGGCATCGGCGCCGTCGACGCCGCTTTCATGGCCAAGGCCCGTGTACGCCTACAAGAGCTGGTGAAGCGCTCCGGCATCCTGGTCTTTGCTTCCCACTCCAATGACTTTTTGGCGCAGCTGTGTAATACCGCGCTATGGATCGACCATGGCGAGATCCGCTCGGTGGGCGAGGTTTCCGAGGTCGTCGGCGAATACGAAGGCCCTGAGGTGGGCGAGTATGTGCGCGACCTGCGCGAGCGTTTTGAAAATGAGGACACCAGCGGCAACTAGCTGAGCATATGCAGCAGCTGCTCGCCCACTCCGGTTACCTCCAGCTGCAAGCCATCCGGCCGGTGATACTCCGCGGCGCTAAGGCGCGCGCTGACCACCGGCCGGTTAATTTTTTCTGGGCCGGCAGGCTCTTCCTTTTTCTCGGTGCTTATGCGGTAGCCCATCTTCTCACTCACCCGGGCCGAGGCAAGATTGGTCTCTATCCAACAAGTACGCAGCGAATGCGCATCGAGGTGGGTAAAGGAAAACTCGACCACCGCTTGGCGGATAAGCGTGCCATAGCCTTGGCCTTGGAAGCGGCGCAGTACCCATGATGCGGTCTGCACTTCCCGCGCGGCCGCAAAGTTTTCGGCCGATAGGTCCACCACCCCCACCAATTCTTGGGTCTTTGCGTCGCGGGCAATGAAATCCAGGGTCCAATTATTGGCGCGCAGCTGCGCTCGGTGCTCCCACCGGTGCTGCGCCATGGCAGCGGGAGTATTCCGCTTTTCATCAAAGAGCCAGGGAAAGGCGTGCTCGGGAATGTCGGTGCCATAGATATCTGCCGCACCTACCGTGGCCACGCACGCGATGTCTTCATCGCGCATGACGCGCAGGTCGACTCCACGGCCAGTATCATCGCTGGCCCGAATGGTCACCGCAAAAGGCGGCCAGATATTTTCCATACACTTCACAGTATCCACAACGCTGCGGTTATATCTAGTTTTCGCTTCACCCGCGCGGAGTGTTTCTGCGCTGGTCCCCTACCCCGGTGGCAAGATGGAACCCATGACTGCCACCCTGACTTCCACCGGTTCCACCGCCGCCGTCATTGTTACCCATCAGCGCGCCGAGCTACTGCGGGCCTCGCTTGAACAGGTGGTACACCAAACCCACCCCGTGCAGTGGGTAGTCGTGGTGGATAATGGCGCAGAAGATGCGGTGCGCGAACTCGTCGAATCCATGGCGGGTGACCGGGGCGTCTACGTACCTTCGGAAACCAACCTGGGCGGCGCCGGTGGCTTTGCGCTAGGTTTTCTCACCGCGCTGTCTTTGGGCGCCGATGCCGTGTGGTGCGCCGATGATGACGGCCGCCCCGCCGATCACGCGGTACTAGCGGAGCTGTATCGAGTGGCAGAAGCCAACCGCCTGCATGAGGTCTCCCCGGCGGTATGCAATATTGACGATCCCGGCCGCCTGGCCTTCCCCCTGCGCCAGGGGCTGGTATGGCGCCGCCGGATGGACGAGCTGGAGGGCGATTTCCTGCCCGGCATCGCCTCGCTTTTTAACGGCGCGCTGATTTCCGCCGCGGCCATGGAGATCATTGGCGTTCCGGACTACCGGCTGTTTATCCGCGGCGATGAGGTGGAATACCACCGCCGGCTGGTTAATTCCGGGCTCTCCTTCGGCACGGCGCTGACCACCAGCTACCTGCACCCGGACGGATCGGATGAGTTCAAGCCCATCCTGGGTGGCAAAATGCATACCCAGTACCCAGAAGGTGAGTTCAAGCGCTTTTTCACCTACCGCAATCGCGGCTACCTGCTGTGGCAGCGCGGCATGCGCAAGCTACTGCCCCAGGAATTTGCCCGCTTTGGCTGGTTCTTCTTGGTCCAGCGCCACGACCCGGCCGGCTTTATCGAATGGCTCAAGCTCCACAACCGCGGGCGCCAAGAAGATTTCCGCCGGCCTAACCAGGGCTAGGACGGATCCTGCTTGGCGACGACCCGGACCCCCGCCTTCCTAAAAATAATCCAGCGTTGCACCGCAAAGTTCACCACGGTGGCGGTGCCCTGCGAGATAGCAAAGGCCACCACGAGGGAGAGGGTGGAGTTCCACTCCCAGTGGACGTCGAAAAGCTCAAAGAGGAACTTATAGGCCACCATATTGACCACGAAGGTCACGCCATAGGTGGCAAGTACCCCGGCAAAGCGCACCGCGGTGGCTTTGGCCTGGAAGGTCCAACGGCGATTGAGCAGATAGGCCGCCCAGGTACCGACGATAAAGCCCACCGCCCGCGCCGGATCGGCGCTCAGCAGGCCGAAGCCGATCTGCAGGAGCCAGGTTAAGGAGACGTCGATAAGCGCGGCAAGTGCCCCCGTCACCGCGAACCTGGCGCTTTGCGCGCGCAGGCTGGTCGAGCGCGAAGCCCGCTGGGCCGCGCCGCGCCACGTCCGTGGGGAGGCTGCTGCCATCTATCTTTCCTTAAAGATAAAGGCCCTTTGAATGGCAAAGTTGGTCACCGTGGCCACGCCTTGGGCGATGACGAAGGCGATGGTGTCTTTCACCGCCCCCTCAAAGCCGAGGGCCATAAGCGGCTCATTGAGCACCCAGTACAGGAAGTTTTGGACCGCAAAGGTAGAGGCGTACAAGATGCCCACGGTCGCGGCCGTGCGGCCAGATACCTTGGCCCCAAAGGTCCACCGCGCATTGGCCAGGTAGGCAGCGATGGTGCCAAAGACCCAACCGATGGCCTTGGCGGCGGAACGGTGCAGGCCTAAATACGTCAATAAAAGCGTGAGACCGTAGTCAATGGCGGCGGTAAATACGCCCACGGAAATAAAACGCACCAGCTGGGTGTGCAGCGAGGTGGACGAGGGCTTTACTTCTACGGCGTCGTCAGCGGAATTAGTCACGAGTGAGTAGCCTACCCGCGCAAGAGCGCTCGGTACATGTCCAACCGATCCACCGGCGCGGCGGATTCGGCACCATAGGCGCCTATCCCGGCCAATTGCTGTAACGAGGCCGCACACAGTTCCCGCACGTCGGCGCCGGAGAGCGCCGTGCCATCATCATTGACCCAGCCAAGCGCATCCATGGTGGTTTCCACGACGGAATCGGTCAGCTCCGCACCACCCATGCAGGATAGGGCGAGCGCCATGGACCAAAAGGCGTCTTTTCCTTCATGGGTCACCTCGCGCGGCAGGCTGGCGAGCACGCGGGAAGCATGCGGTGTGAGGTCGGTTTCCCTGCCTAGGTCCATCGCTTGCAGCAGCGGGACGAAGTCATAGAGTTTGGTGCGCTCAATCAAATCGCGCACGGGGGACGATACCGCGGAAAAGACTTCATCGGTAACCTTTTGGCCGGTCAATTCACGGTTCACGCTGGTCAGCTCAAAGGGCTGGAAGAGCGAGCCCGAGCCGCCCACGCACAATGCCTCTGGGGTGCCATTATCGCGGGGATAAATCTCGGCTACTACCAGCTCGAAGTCCCACAGCCCCCAAGCGAAGTCGACTTGATCGCCTTCGCGCCACAGGAATTCGGAGGCCTGGCGCTCCGGATCGATGCGCGGGCCACGGGCCTCGGTATGTTCATAAAAGTGCCAGGGAGATTCCTCCTCCGGCAGGCCAAAGCAGATGCGCAGTACGCGGTGCAGCTCGGTGAAGGTCAGGGCATCGCTAAAACCAATCTGTCGGTGCACCTCGCCATCGGCGCGAATATTCGCGGCTTGGCAGATGATGGTGAGGGGTTCGCGCTTGAGGGATACCACGCCATCGGCGCGTTTGGCCCGCGCCTGTGCGATGTCGGTGACCCCTGCATTCATGAGCCCCACCATACGCAAATTTTAGGAAGCTAGTTTTGCAATATCGCGAGCTTCCAGCTCACTAATAAGGAACGTCAGCGCCGCCCCAATGGCGCCCAAGAGGGTCCACGGACGCTTGGCACCGCGCTTGCGCAGGAACTTCACCATGCGGCGGGAAAGGGCAACGTTCATCCAGCCGCCCAGGATGAGCAGCAGCACCACTGCGGCAAAAATGGCCCACGGCTTGAGGCCTTGATCGTCACTATCCTGCGGCGAGCGCGGCTCATCGCCGTCCTGCTCGGCGTGCGCGTTGGTATAGGCCACTAGGGCGCTAAAGCCAAAGAAAGACAAGGTATACGCGGTGATCAAACCGCCCTTGGACTTGATCCAATCCGGATAGGAGGTCGCAATGCCCACGGCGGCGGCCTGGGTGATGCGGCCAGCCAGCGTGTCATCGAGGGCGTAGTTGTCTTGGCGCTGATCATGCGTCTCACGGTTGTTGGTCATAGCGACTACTTTAAGCGGCGGTAAGCTAATGCGCATGTACTCGGAAAAGACAAAGCATATGACGCCGGCGCAGCAAGCGGCACAGGATGTGCGCGCAGAGGACGATAAGCGCAACGGCCACTTCGAGGCCACAGAACATACCGATGTGCCGTTGAGCCCTTTCATGACTCGCCTGATGGCAGAGGAATTGCCCATGCTGGATTCCTCCTCCCGCGCTCGCGTCTATGAGCTTTTGCGGGAGTACGACGGCCCGATTATTGAATCCCAGGAGGAACTGCCGGAGGAGATCCGCGCGCTCATGGATCTGTAAACGGTCACATTCGGGCAGTACAAGCGTCCGTTTTGTTCCGAATATCACTCGCGCCACTCCAGCCACCCTCCTGTGAGCTAGGTAGGCTAGAGAAGCGACATAAATCCGTCGAGCAAAGAGTAAGAGATGGAATTACATACTACTGAAAAGTCCCTGCACGGCTGGGGCCGCACCGCCCCGACGACCGCCCACGTGCTCGCCACCGAAGACGTGGACGTCATCAAGAAGGCCGTGGCCCAGGTTGCAGAAGATAACTCGGATAAGCCCGCCCACCTGCGCCGCGGCGTCATCGCCCGCGGTATGGGCCGCTCCTACGGTGACCCCGCCCAAAATGGCGGCGGCCTGGTCATCGACATGCAAAAACTCAATAAGATCCACTCCATCGACCCAGAGTCCGCTCTGGTGGACGTCGATGGCGGCGTCACCTTGGACCAGCTGATGAAGGCCGCCCTGCCGTATGGCCTGTGGGTTCCGGTTCTGCCGGGTACCCGCCAGGTCACCATCGGTGGCGCAATCGGCCCGGATATTCACGGCAAGAACCACCACTCCGCCGGTTCCTTTGGTGACCACGTGGTCTCCATGGAGCTGCTCGTGGTCGATGGCCGCGTGCTGCACCTGACCCCGGAGGGCTCCGAGGATGACCCGAGCGGCGACCTCTTCTGGGCCACCGTTGGCGGCATGGGCCTGACCGGCATCATCTTGCGCGCCACCATCCGCATGACCAAGACGGAAACCGCCTACTTCATCGCGGATACGGACCGCACCGATAACTTGGATGAGACCATCGCTTTCCACTCCGATGGCTCCGAGCACAACTACACCTATTCTTCCGCCTGGTTCGATGTCATTTCGCCCGAACCAAAGCTGGGCCGCTCCACCATTTCTCGCGGCTCGCTGGCCACCCTGGCACAGCTGGAAGAACTCGCCCCGAAGCTGGCCAAGGATCCACTGAAGTTCAACGCGCCGCAGCTGATGACGGTGCCGGATATCTTCCCGTCTTGGACCATGAATAAGCTCTCCCTCTCCGCCGTGGGCTTGGCGTACTACACCATGGGCGCACCGGCGAAGAACCAGGTCAAGAACCTGACGCAGTTCTACCAGCCGCTGGATCTCATCGGCGAGTGGAACCGCGGCTACGGTTCCAAGGGCTTCCTGCAGTACCAGTTCGTGGTACCGACCGAGGCCGTGGAGCCGTTCAAGGAGATCATCCGCGATATGCAGCGCTCCGGCCACTACTCCGCCCTCAACGTGTTCAAGCTCTTCGGTGAAGGCAACCGCGCGCCGCTGTCCTACCCGATGCCGGGCTGGAACGTCTGCGTGGACTTCCCCATCCGTCCGGGCCTGGGCAAGTTCCTGGATGACCTGGACCGCCGCGTGATGGAATTCGGCGGCCGCCTCTACCTGGCCAAGGAATCCCGCACCTCCGCGGAGAACTTCCACAAGATGTACCCGGGCATGGAAGGCTGGCTGAAGACCCGCAACGAGATCGACCCGACCGGCGTCTTTGCCTCCGATATGTCCCGCCGCCTCGAGCTGCACTAATCACTGGAAATAACACCTTGAAGGAGATTTACTGACCATGCTTAATGCAGTAGGCCAAGCACAACACATCCTGCTTCTGGGCGGCACCTCCGAGATCGGCCTCGGCGTCGTCTCCGAGTTCCTGCAGCGCGGCCCGGCCAAGGTCACCCTGGCCGCCCGCCCGGAGTCCCCACGCATCGCCCAGGCCAAGGATGACCTGGAATCCCGTGGCGCTGACGTAGAGGTCCTGGACTTCGATGCCACCGACTTCGATTCCCACCCGGACGTTATTAATAAGGCCTGGGCCCGCGGCGACGTCGACGTGGCCATCGTTGCCTTCGGCACCCTGGGTGACCAGGAAGAGCTGTGGCAGAACCACGACAAGGCCGTTGCCTCCGCACAGACCAACTACACCGCACCGGTGTCCGTAGGCGTGCTCTTGGGCGAGAAGTTCAAGCACCAGGGCCACGGCACCATCATCGCTATGTCCTCCGTGGCAGGCATGCGCGTGCGCCGTTCCAACTTTGTCTACGGCGCCTCCAAGGCCGGCGTGGACGGCTTCTACATCAACCTGGGCGAGGCCCTACGCGGCACCGGCGCCAACGTGCTGGTTGTGCGCCCGGGCCAGGTGCGCACCAAGATGTCCGCCGAGGCTGGCGACGCCCCACTGACCGTCAACGTCTCCGACGTTGCCGAGGCCACCGTCAAGGCCGTGCTCGATGGCAAGCAGTCCATCTTCGTACACCCGCTATTTGAGTACGTTTCTTTGGCATTCAAGTTCATCCCGCAGGCCATCTTCCGCAAGCTGCCGTTCTAAACGCCGCAGCTTTCCGCGCTGGCGCTAGCCGGCCGGCTCGCCCCCGCTCTTTCGCCTCGCCGCACCCCGCGGTGAGGGAGGTGACGGGGGCGGTGGTGTATCAGGGGGACGTCGGCAAGCAAGTGCTCACCTGCCCGCGCCAAATCTGGGCTGTGGGGCTTGGGTATGCGAAACTAATGGGCATGACAAGCACCGCTGTACCCGCCCAGTCAACGCCCGTGAGCGAGGATAACCGCACCGAGGCCTACCGCGCCGATGCGCTGACTCCTCGCGCGACCCTACTGGGTTTTGTGCTGGCCGCCCTGGCCGGTGGCGTGGTAACGCTGCTGGGCTGGTTTGCCTTCAAGACGGTCTCGCTGCCGTCCTTTAATACCTCCATGGTCACCCGCGCGCTGACCACGGTGGGGGTGGTGCTCACGCTGGCCCTGGCCGGCGGGCTGTGCGTGTGGTGGCTCTATGACCACTACAAGGAGTCCTTTACCCGGCCGCGCTGGCGGTCCTGGCTGACCTACGCGGTCACCTACCTCTCCCCGGCCCTATTGACCCTGGCCGCCGTGGGCCTGCCGTTGTCCGCCTCCCGCTTGTGGCTCGATGGCGTGCAGGTAGACCAGGCCTTCCGCACCCAGTTCCTCACCCGCTCCGTGGATGAGATGGGCTATGCGGACATGAACTACCAGGACATGCCGTCCTTCTATCCGATTGGCTGGTTCTGGCTGGGCGGCCGCTTGGGTGCGCTCATGGGAATTCCGGGCTGGGAGGTCTACCAGCCCTGGGCGCTCATCTCCATTGCCGTGGCCGGCTGTATTTTGGTGCCCATCTGGCAGCGCCTGACCAGTTCCCTGCCGGTCGCCACCGCCATCGCCCTGGTGACCACCGCAATTACGCTCACCATCGCGGCCGAGGAGCCCTATTCCGCGGTCATTGCCATGGGGCTGCCCGCCATTGCGGTACTGAGCGCCCGCGCCTTCCGCGGCTCCTGGCTGGCCACCCTGGGAATAACGCTCTACCTAGGCATTTCCGCTACGTTCTATACCCTTTTCACCGGTGCGGCCGCACTTACAGTAGTCAGCCTCATCGCGCTGTTTACCGCGCTCTATGAGCATACGTGGCGCCCCATCCTGCGCCTGGTAATCATGGCGGTAGGCTCCATTGCCATCGCGCTTATCGCCTGGGGGCCCTACCTATGGTCGGTCATGCACTCACCGGCGCCACTGCAAACCACCGCTCAGCACTACCTGCCGGAGGAAGGCACGCAAATTCCAGTGCCTTTCTTGTCTTTCAGCATTGTGGGCTTCCTCTGCCTCATGGGGCTCATTTACATAGTCATCCGCCTCAATGACGCAGAGGTGCGCGCGCTGGGCATCTCCCTCCTTGGCATCTACCTGTGGACCGTGGTGTCTATGGTGGCAACGCTGGCCGGCACCACGCTGCTCAGCTTCCGCCTCGAGGTCATCGTGGTGCTCCTCTTTGCCACCGCCGGCATCCTGGCCCTGGCAGAGATCCGCCTGCTCGGCGTGCACCGTCTCTACCCCGCGCGTTTTTCCCACACCACCAATAAGCAGATCACCGCGGTCTTTGGCATCATCTTGGCCCTGGCCGGCGTCTTCTATGCGCAGCAGATCCCAGAGGCCAACGAGGACGCCATCGATCACGCCTATAGCGACACCGATGGCTACGGCGAACGCGCGGACCGCTTCACCAGCGATTCCTCCCACTACTATCTGGATATCCACAACTTCATTCAGGACCAGGGCTTCACGCCGGATGAGACGGTGGTGCTCACGGATGAAAAGACCTTCATGTCTTATTACCCCTACTGGGGCTTTAACGCCTTTACCAGCCACTACGCCAATCCCTTGGGCGAGTTCAGCACCCGCAACGAGCAGATTGAAACTTGGGCCAATGATTCCTGGGATATGCAGCCGGAGGAGTTCCGCAAGGCCTTGGATTCTGCTCCCTGGCGCGGCCCGGATGTCATGATTTTCCGCGGCGATCTGGAAAATAAGGACGATGGCTTCAAGCTCCACCTAGCAGAAGATATCTATCCCAACCAGCCGAATATTCGCTACCGCGCGGTCTTCTTCAATGCCGACGTTTTTGATAAGGGCTGGAAGTTGCAGCAAACCGGCCCCTTTGTAACAGCAGTTCGCACCAAGTAAGTTCACCCACACTTCCCGCCCGCGGCAGGGTGTGCCCGCGGGCCTAGGGGGTTATCTGACGTAAACTAATCGCCGTGTCAGATAGCCTCACTACGAATACCACCCAAGCGCGACCTGCCGCTGCCGGCTCCCGCTTCACCGCCGCCCCTGCGGGCCTGCGGTGGACCGCAATCATTGCCGGGCTGATTGGTTTCCTGTGTTTTGTAGCGACCCCGCTACTGCCGGTGACCCAAACCCAGTCCTCTTATGATTGGCCGCAGCATGATTCCGTGCAGTCCATCAACGCGCCGCTCATTTCCGTCGCCCCGGAGGACCTGAAGGCCACCATCCCTATCTCCGCAGTCGATGAACTGCGCGAGGGCCAGTCCATGGTCTACGGCACCGTCCCGCCGGAATCCAAGAAGGCCTCCAACCGCGGCCTTTTCGTCCGCGCGAATGACGAGGGCCTGTCCGTTGTGTCCTTGGATGAGGTGCTGCTTACCCTCAACGCCACAGAGGTAGCCAAGCTCCCCAAGGACGCCACGATTGAAATTTCCGCTACGGGTGATGGCACCTCCGTGAGCGTGGGCGAGCATGAAAAGACCACCGAGGAGGATCTGCGCCCGCAGGTCACCGGCGTCTATACCGAAATCGACGAGAAGGCTGACGTGCAAGCTCTGCTTGACGACGGCCTCAATGTCCACGTCGATATCAACTCCCGCTTTACCTCGTCCCCGACGTTGCTCAAGACCATTGCCATGTGGCTGGGCATCGCCATGGTGGTCGTGTCCCTATTCTGCCTGTGGCGCATCGACCGCCTCGATGGCCGCCGCTTCGGCTTCATGCCCGAGACGTGGAAGAAGGTGCGCCCGCTCGATGGCGTGGTGGCCGCAATTTTGGGATTCTGGTACATCCTCGGCGCCAATACCTCGGATGATGGCTTCATCTTCTCCATGAGCCGCGTCTTCGATCACGCGACCTACATGGCCAACTACTACCGCTGGTACGGCGTGCCGGAGGCGCCCTTTGGCGCTCCTTACTATGACTTGGTTGCCGTACTCTCCCAGATTTCTACCGCCTCGGTCTTCGTGCGCCTGCCGGGCCTGATTTCCGGGCTCATTATCTGGTTTATCCTCTCCCGCGAGATGCTGCCGCGCTTTGGCCAGCTTGTCGACGGCCGCCGGGTCGCCCACTGGACCGCAGCGCTGATGTTCCTGGCCTTCTGGCTGCCGTATAACAACGGCACTCGCCCGGAGCCCATCGTGGCGCTCGGCGTGATGTTTACCTGGGCTTCCTTCGAGCGCGCCATTGCCACCCGCCGTCTGCTTCCGGCGGCCGTGGGCACCATCGCCGCAACCATCACTCTGGCCGCCGGCCCGACCGGTCTTTTTGCCGTGGGCGTCTTCCTGGTCAGCCTGCCGCACCTCTTCCGCGCCATGGCCGAGCGCGTGCCGTCCATGGGCGGTGGCGCCCTCGGCTGGCTTTCGCTCATCGCGCCGTTCCTGAGCGCTGGCACCGCCATCATGGTCGCCGCCTTTGGCGACCAGACGCTGTCTACCGTGCTGGAATCCACCCGCGTGCGCTCCGAAGTCGGCCCCTCCTTGCCGTGGTACGCCGAGTACGCGCGCTACTCCACCCTCTTCCAGGAATCCGTGGATGGCTCGCTGACCCGCCGCTTCGCGGTCTTCACCATGCTCTTCTGCCTGGTGCTTATCGTGGCGGCCTTTATCAAGAACCGTCGCGTCGTCGGCGCTGCCGTCGGCCCGACCCAGCGCCTGCTCATCATCGTGGCGCTGTCCATGTTCTTCCTCATGTTCACCCCCACCAAGTGGACCCACCACTTTGGCATCTACGCCGGCGTGGCCGGTGTCATCGCCGCGCTCGGTGCTGTGGTGCTCTCCCAGTTTGCGCTGCGTTCGCCGCGCGCTCGCACCTTTGCCATCGCCGCGGTGGTCTTCCTGCTCGCAATCTCCTTCGCCGGCTGGAACGCCTGGTGGTACGTATCCTCCTTTGGCATTCCGTGGTGGGACCGCACGGTGCAGCTCAAGGCCATCGAGGCCAATAAGGTGCTGCTCGCCATCGCCCTCATCATCTTCGCCATCGGCGTGGTGCAGTCCCTGCGCCATAGCTACCGCAAGTCCCAGGCGGAAGAGGCGGGCGCACTCGCCGAGTTTGAAAAGAATGCCGCCGCCAAGGTTTCGCGTTCGGCCGGCATCATGTCCGCGCCCATCGCCCTGGCCTGCGCCATCGTGGTAGCCCTTTCTTGTGCTTCCTTTGCCAAAGCCACCGTCTCCCAGGCGGATTCCTACTCCGTGGGCAAGGGCAACCTGGCTTCCCTGCGCGGCAATACCTGCGCGCTGGCGGATCAGACCATGGTGGAGACCAATACCAATGATTCCTTCCTGACCCCGGTGGATGGCGACTTGGGCGATTCCCTGGTGGATGAGGACGAAACCCACACTGGTTTCGATCCGAACTTCATCCCCGAATCCATCGAGCCGGAAAACCAGAACTCCGCCTCCGTGGGTGCCATCGCCGATGGCTCCAGCGATTCCTCCTCCGATAGCGCCGAGACCGCTACCTCCGGCGCGGATGCTGAATCCGGCGGCGCGAGCGGTTCCGCCGATTCCCAGGAGTCGAAGGAAAAGAAGGAAAAGAAGTCCAAGGAAACCACCAATACCTCTGAGGGCGGCGTGCGCGGCACCCAGGGCGTCAATGGTTCCACCATGCACCTGCCGTTCAACCTGGATTACACCAAGGTGCCGGTGCTCGGTTCCTATAACGAAGACCAAGACTCCACCTCTGAGGTGACCACTAAGTGGTACAACCTGCCAGAGGCCAAGGACAATACCCCGGTTCTCGCCGTGTCCGCAGCCGGCAATATCTACCACCACGATGTCAACGGGGTGGAGCAGGAAGGCATGGAGCTTAGCCTCGAATACGGCACCATCGATGACTCCGGAAAGGTCACCAATACCGGCGAGGAAGAACTCTCCGCCGTTGGTGCCACGCCAAAGTGGCGCAACCTGCGCCTTCCGCTGGATAAGCTGCCGCAGGACGCCAACGTGGTGCGCCTGGTAGCCACGGATGACTCCACCGATGAGGAAGATTGGCTGGCCTTTACCCCGCCGCGCGTACCGGAGCTGGATACCATCAATAACCAGTTCTCCAAGGACACCCCGGCGCTGCTGGACTGGGCCGTAGCCCTGCAGTTCCCATGCCAGCGCACCTTTGACCACTTTGCCGGTGTCACGGAAATCCCGGAGTACCGCATCCTGCCGGATTCCTCGGCACAGACCTCCCTGACGGACTTCCAGTCCTTCTCCGGCGGTGGCGCCATGTCCACCGCGGAGGCGGTCAACTACTCCTACGAGATCCCGAGCTACCTCAATAATGACTGGGCCCGCGATTGGGGCGCCATTGAAAAGTACGAGCTGCGTACCGATTCACAAGGCAACGCCCCAGTCCCAGCCGAGATTGATTATGAGGACATTACCCGTTCCGGACTGTGGAAAGACTCCGAGATGAAAATCCGCCCCGAGGGCGAGGAGTAACCTCCCCAGCAGCCGCGCCCCGGCCTCGCTGCGGGGCGCGCAGGCGCCGCACGAACCAATCACCTAGGAAAAAGAGCAACAGCGAAGCGCCAAAGAGAGGCGCGATGATTGAGTAGGCCACCACCCCCGCCAGCACGGCGGGGGTAATTTTTAGCTCGGGCAGGCTGCGACGCGGTTTTATCCACCACATCCACAGGCCTGCAATGCTCACCACGAGCAGTCCCAAGGCCAGCGCCGCCAATGCAACCTGGCTATAGATTCCAAAAAGCGTACCCATGTGCAACTGGATGAGCCAAGAGGTTAGCTGTGCGGCAAGCGGCCAGTCGGCAGAATTGATGCGGTCGATGACCTCCCCGTTCGGAGTTACTGCTACGGCATCGCTGCGCAGCTTGAAGGCTGCACGAGCCTCGCGCACACCCCACGCATCGCCTGGCTTTTCCGGTGGGGTCATTTCCAGAACCCCGGTCAATCCTTGGCTGCGAGCTGCCGATAATACGGTTTGGGCCCCGGCAAGTTCTGCAGCGCCCTCGTGTCCCGCATGACCCGCATGACTCGCATGACTCGCATGGCCCTTGTGACCAGCGTGGCCGGAATGCCCAGCATGCTCCCCCGCCCCAGTGCTAGCCTCCGCTTCTGCTACGGAGGTCGCCACGGACGGTTCCTTCCAATTGAGTTCCTCACGCACCTTGCCAATACCTGTGCCCGCCACCAGCGACCATGTCAGGCCAGTAACGGTCAAGAAGAGGAAGCCCGGCAGCAACCAGGCACCCACGCGGGCGTGCAGCGCCAGCACCTTGGAGGGCTGCTTCTTATTCCTTTGCTTACGCTTGAGCCATAGGTACAGACCGAGGATGCTCAGCGCGCCGAGCCACGAGGCCGCAAGCTCGGCATAGAGGCGGCCAGGCTCGCCTAGCCACAGGGTGCGGTGGCCATCGGAGGCCCACGTACGGAAAGGCAGCGCCCGCGAGCCGCCATATTGTTGTAGTTCGCCAGTGATGTGTAGGTCCACCGGGTCTACAAAAACGGCGTGGGTATAGCTGGAGTTGGGAGCGGTGGGGTCGTCGAAAAGCACGCGAGTGGTCTCTTGCGGATCCTCGGAAGGCTCGACCTGAACCACGTGCCCAGCTGGGTGCTCGCGCTGGGCGGCGGCAATCTGCTCGTCCAGGCTGCGTGGGTTACCTGGCGCGGTGGCGGTTACCTCATCGTGGTAAATCCACGGTTCAAAGGTGGGTGCCAAGGCATAGAGAAAGCCGCTTAACGCTGCGACTATGAGAAAGGGCGCGATGATGACGCCGGCGAACTTATGCAGGCGCGATAGCGCGCCATGGGTGGATATAGTCATGCGGAACTAGTCGCACCCTTGTTGAAACTAGTTCCCTTTTAGTATGGAATCGCCAGGAAACTGTTATTTTTCTAGCTCGCCTGCCAGGAACGCGGCCGCATCCTGCACGCGCTGCCGCGCCACCGCTGGGGTGGAAACACGGTGAGTGGAGACGTAATCGCGCGCGGCAGCGCCGGGCACGGAAACACGCGCGGCAATCTCATCCTCGGTGGCGGTCTGTACGAAAGTGTGCGGACCTAGCTCAGATAGCTCCGCCGGGATGTTGTATCCGGCGCGCAGGTCCTCCGGCAGATTTTCCAGGGCACCGAAATCGGGGAAGGTGAGCAGGAGGGCGTCGGCAGGCGCAAGCGCGGCCAGCGCGCCGCCGGAGGAATATCCCCAGGTAGTGACGTTGGAAGCATCCTGCGCGCGGGCATAGTCGATGGCCTGCTGCACGGCAGTGACCATCTCCGCCACGGTGTGCTCGGGGGCGAGCGGATAATCCACGTCAATGATGGTGGTGCCGGATAGCTGCGCGGCGGCGGCTACCTCGGGGCGCCACTGCATCTCCAGCGCTTGGCCATCGCCGCGCCACCAGCCACCCGAATGCAGCGACACCGCCCACCGGCCGGTAGGCGTGCTGGGCCGGAAAATGGCACCCACCTCGGATTCTTCTACGCTGATGCCCTCGGTGTACGCAGTACCCGGTAGCGCATGGTCCACCGCAGTACCGAGCACCATCATTGCCGCATGGGTAATGCGATCCGGCAAGAGCGCGCAATACTGATCTGCCTCAGGCGAGCCGCCCCCGGCCCACGGCGGGCGGAAATCCGGGGTGTCATAGTGGGCGTCGATATAGGCAACGAGCTGCTCGAGCTGTTCCTTTTCCTCCATCTGGCGGTCTTGGCCGCCGATGTGCCATTCCTGGCCGGGCTCCAGCGGGCGGTGCGGGTCCTGGTTAGCATCTGCGTTAGTCATGCCACCGAGCCTACGCGCACCGCCTACCGGCTAAAGGGGCTACCAGATGGTGACGCGGTCCTCCGGCGCAATGTACATCGCGGAATCCTCCGCCACGTCAAAGGCCTCGTAGAACTCCGCGATATTGGCAGCGATGAGGTTGCAACGGAACTCCGCCGGCGAGTGCGGGTCAATGGCCAGGTACTGGGTGGCCATCTCCGGGCGGATGGCGGTGCGCCATACGCGGGCCCAGGATAGGAAGAAGCGCTGCAGGCCGGTGTAGGTGTGCTCGGCCAGCTCCGGCTCGGCGCCGTCTACCTCGAACTTCTCCTCCTTGCCCTGCAGGTCAATGCCCTTATCGGCGCAGTAGTTCTTGAAAGCCACCACGGCGATGCCCAGGCCACCGAGGTCACCGATATTCTCACCCAGAGTAAAGCTGCCGTTGACACCGGTGGAGTCGATGCCGGCCTCCTTGAGCACCGTTGGTACCTGTCCATTGAACTGCTCCACCAGCTTGGCGGTGAGCTTGTCAAAGGCCGCGCGGTCCTCCTCGGACCACCAGGAGTTCAGGTTGCCCTGGCCATCAAATTGCGAGCCCTGGTCATCAAAGCCATGTCCGATCTCGTGGCCGATAACGGCACCGATGGCGCCGAAGTTTTCTGCGGCATCGGCCTCGGGGTTATAAAACGGCGGGCGCAGGATGGCGGCCGGGAAGGTGATGTCATTGACCACCGGGTTATAGAAGGCGTTGACCGTCTGCGGGGTGGTCACCCATTCATCGCGGTCGGCCGGCTTGCCAATCTTGGCCAGCTCAAAGTCATGGGAGAAGGCGGAACCGGCGCGGGCATTGGCCAGCAGGTCCGCGCCCTTGCCAGAGACCTCGAGCCCGGAGTAATCGCGCCAGGAATCCGGGAAGCCAATCTTGGCCTTGAACTGGGAGAGCTTTTCCAGCGCGCGCTCGCGGGTGGCCGGCGTCATCCACTCCAGCTGGGAGATGCGCTCGCGGTAGGCGGCGATGAGGTAGTCCACCAGCTCATTCATCTCGCGCTTGGAAGAGGCCGGGAAGTGCTTATCCACGAATACCTGGCCAATCTCTTCGCCCACGAGGGACTCGGCTAGGCCCACGGCGCGCTTCCAGCGGTCGCGCTGCTGGGTAGCGCCGGAGAGCTTGGTGCCATAGAACTCGAAGTTCTTCGCGCCTACTTCCTCGGGCAGCATGGCCGCGCGGGAGCGCAGGATGTGCCAGGTGGCCCACAGCTGCCAATCGGCCATACGCTCGGAGGTAAAGAGGCTCTCAAAGTGCTCGAGGTAGGACGGCATCATATTGACCACGCGGTGCTCTGGCAGGTTGCCGCCGGAGAGCAAAGCGCGGGTCATGGTGGGCAGCTCGCTAAATTCGCAGGGGTTATAGGTCTTAACCGCATCGCGGGTGGAGACCACATCCCAATGGCCAGCGGCCAGCTCCTTTTCCAAGCCGACGATGCGATGGGCGGCTACCTCGGCGCCCAGGCCAAAGAGGCGGGCTGGGTCGAGGAATTCCAGCATCTCGGCCACGTGCTTTTCATAAGCGCTCAGCGTCTCCGCGTGGGCTTCCTCGCGGTAATAAGCCTCATCCGGCAGGCCCAAGCCGGATTGGATGACATAAGCAATGGCGTCCTCGGAACCGGAGTCCTTGGATACCCAGAAGGTCACCGGGGAGCCAACGCCGGTGCGCTCAAGTTCACCCAAGCGCTGTGCCAGTTCCTCGGGGTCGGCCGCGCTCAGGCGGTCCAGATCCGCGTCCAATGGAGCCATGCCGGCCGCGTTGACCCCCTCAGTATCCATGAAGGAGGCATAGAGCTTGCCCGGGCGGCCGGTGTCCTTGTCCACGATCTCGTGCACGAGTTCCTCCGCCTCATCGCGCAGCGCGTGGAAGGTGCCATCCACGCCGCGATCATCGGGAATGACGTGGCTTTCCAGCCAGGGTCCATTGACTAGTTGATAAAGATCTTTCATGCTTGCCACTCTAGGTCAAAGCAGCAAGATAAGGTGTGGTCTATGGAATTTTATCGCTTTCCTCCAGCGCATCCGCGGCGCCTTTTCCTCGCCGTCATTGCGTTCGTGGCGGTGGTTCTCGCTTTGCCCACAATTGTGCAGGCGGCGCTGGCGGATTCCTCCGCGGACGTCGAGCAGGTCACCCTGACCGAGCCCAGCCAGGATTGGGAGATTGACGTTGCTGATCTCTACTGCGAGCGCGATTATGAATCCCTCGCCAGCATCGGCTGGACCTGCGGTGATGTCAGTGTGCAGGCCACCCTCACCGAGGATGCCAAGGACGATGCCACCACCTTGCGTCGCATGGTTCGCGCCCTCGCCATGGCTTCCCTGCCGGCCGACGCCCCCACCTTTGACGGCACGAATGGAGCGCTCCTGCTTGCCGACGCCCCCTCCTCCACCGCCGCCCTCTCCCTCGACGGCACCGGCGAAGACGAAAACAAGGATTGGGTGGTCACCGTGACTGGCAAGGGAGATCAGGCCCGGGCCACCACCTCCCGCATCTGGCATGCCTTCGGCCAAGAGGATCTGCCCGCTGGGGCCGAAGCAGAATTCGCTGACTTCTCCGGGGAGTTGATGTACTAGATGTCCAAGCTCTTTCGCACCACGCTGTGGATCCTCTCCGGCATTGGACTCATCGCGTTCTTAGTCCAGACGCTGAGCACATTCTTAATCTCTCCCCTGATGGGCCTGCTCAGCCTGCTTATCGCCGCCGTGCTCGTAGCGCTGGTCATCTACCTATTGCAACGCAGCCCCATGTGGGCACGCCCGGCGCGCCTGTGGGCCCTACTGGCTTTCCTGTGGGGCGGCGGTGTGGCCGTTTCCTTGGCGCTTATTAGCGCTGGGCCGGTCATGCAGCTCGCCATCGGCACCGGCTGGGTCGATGCCATGATGTCCTGGAGCGGCGCCTACCCAGAGGAAATCTCCAAGGCCACCGGCGTTATCTTCGTGCTCATGTCCTTCCGCCAGCTCAACCGCCCCTGGCATGGCTGGACGGTGGGCGCAGTGGTGGGCCTAGGCTTCGAGGCCTGCGAAAACATCCTCTACGGCGCCATGGGCGCCACCATGCACCCCGATAGCGATATCCAGGGCTTATTTGAGATGTGGGGCCTGCGGCTTATCGCCGGTCCTGGCCTACACGTCTTGCTCACCGCGCTGGCCGGCTGGGGCATCGGCTGGGCGCTCTATGCCGCCGCCAAACCGCTGTGGTGGCGCATCGGCGTCTTTCTCGGCTGCCTAGCCGCCGCCTTCCTCCTGCACTTTTGCTGGAACTACCTGCACGATTCCGAGGTGGCCGCCATCATCCAGGCCGTCACGGTAGCGCTTATCCTCTACCCGCTGAGCATGTGGCTGGTGCTGCGCGGCAATAAGCTCGCCAGGTCCGATGAGAGCTATAGCCACAGCACTGCCGACGACGCCCTCGCCTACATCCGCTAAAGCCGCCGACACTCTGCACAACAAGCACGTTTCGCCCTTTTCACACCCCCGCGAGAGACGAAACGTGCTTGTTTTGCATTTTCTCGAGCCTCTAAAAGCCCTAGTTGCACACGCGCATCGGTGTTACCTGCGCTAGGGCTTGATTAGCGCTCGCGCAGGCCTGGCGCTCGTAGTTCGCTGCCGTGCGGGTGGCATCTCGGATAACCTGTCGCGCTGGGCCTTGCAGGTGCAGATCGTGCTCGATACGAGCTCCAATGGCCTCGCTCGAACCGGCGGGGATTGCGCCTGGGGCATTATGTACGGCGCGGGTGACATCTGCGGTATGGGTAGCCGCATCACCGTAAGTATTGGCGGCTACGGTAAATCCAGGGGCGGTGGATACCGAGGCATGGATGCGGCGATTGTCTGACCAGCCAAACTTGGTACCGATAACCCTGGGAATCCGGGAGGTGCCAAAATCCTGCCGGTAACCATCGGCAGCCACAGGGGCGGCGGTAGCCATGCCGGTCATGATGGGCGCGGCAAGGGGATCGTGCTGGATACGCGAGGTAAAACGCGCTACATCTTCAGTGGAGGTCGTGGTCGTTCCCCAATACCCGGTGTAGTGCGTTTCGCGCAGGCCAAACTCGTGGATGGTGCTGGGGATGGCTTGCGGGTAGCGGCGATCCAAGTCGGTGGCCACGTTGTCATCGCTCACACGAATCATATGCTCCACGCGGGCTTTGTCGGTCGGCGCACCGTATTTTAGGACCCAATAGCCCAAGTAGAGCTTGCTCAAAGACAGCGCAGGACGAGACTCATGGGCATTAGCGGTGGACACAGTCGCGCCAGAATCATGCCGGACGGTGATCTGGGTGCGCGCGGGCACAGCGTGCGGATCGAGGGTGACAGCCTGGGCGGCAGGGGCGATTGCGAGGGAGAGTGCGGTAACCAAGGAACCTACCGCCAGCTTTTTCATCATGAAATTATCGTAGCCTCCCCGCGGGCGCTACGCCCCCGCTTCTACGAGCAGCACTCCTCCGACTATCAGAACCACTCCGAGGGATTTTAACCAGGTAAATGGCTCCTTGAATAGGAGGTAGGAGGCGATAGCGGTCAAAGCAACACCGGTGGCCGCCCAAATGCCATAGGCCACCCCCAGATCCATGCCGGCCTTGAGCACGAGCGCCAAGAATCCATAGGCAGAGACATAACACAGGGCAACGAGCACCACCCAGAAGCGGCGGCCGGTTACCGCGGACATGCGCAGGCACAGCGTGCCCGAAACCTCGATGGCGGTGGCGAGGAAAAGCAAAAACCAGATCATTGCGGCGCCACCTCCACCGTGTGGTCTTGATCCTCGTCTGGTTTCGCACCCATTTCCACGCAGAATACGCCGGCCATAATCAGCACGATGCCGGCGAGCTTTACCGCGCCGAGCGGCTCGCCAAATAGCGCGGCGGACAGCAACGCGGTGGAAATGACCCCGCCGGATGCCCAGAGACCATAGGCCACGCCCACGTTGACGCCTTCTTGCATCACGCGGTGGAGCAGCACGAAAGCAAGGATGAAGCAAAAAGCGGCCACGCCGTAGATCCAGAAATGGTCCACGGCGTATTTCAGCGCGACGGTGCCCACGACTTCGCTGGCAATCGCGAGAAAAAGAATGACCCAAGCCCTCACTCCATCAACTCCTGTAATTCGCGGGCGTCGATTCCGTGCTCGTGCATTTTAACGCGGCCGCCAGCGTGCGCGATGGTCTCGCGATCCCAGAACTTTGCGGCGCGGGCGGGATCGTGGGAGGCGCCATCCGCGCGGACGACGCGCCACCAGGCGGTATCGGCACCACCGCCGTGGCGCTTTAACACTGTGCCGACGTTGCGCGCGCCGCAGCCGGCTACCTTGGCCACCTCGCCATAAGAGGTGACGTTGCCGGGTGGGATTACGGCAACGACCGCCAATACTCGCTTGACCAGTGGCGACTCACTCATCGCAATTACTGCGGGTCGAGTCCCAGCACGTCATCCGATTCGGTCGGCTCCTCTTCGGGGGCGTCTTCGACCTCGGTGAGGGTGATGGTCGCACCGGTGGAATCGGCCAAAAGGCACATGCGGCCGAAGGGCGAATCCCATGGTTCACGGATGACCTCGCCGCCTAGTTCCACGGCCTTCTTCGCAGCGGCGTCGATATCGCGCACGCCCAAATAGGTCTGCCAAAAGCTAGGAACCTGCGGCGGGAACTGCCCCTCGGCGTTCCACAGTCCGGCAAACGGCGCACCGTCTTCTTCCGCGGTGGCGTAGATGAAGTTCTCATCCTCAGACTGCATGGCGCGGATCTCCCAGTTGAATAGCTCGCCATAAAAATCCATCGCGCTCTGGAAGCCCGAGGTAGCGGTGAGCTCGTGCCAGACCGGGGTGCCGGGCTCGCCGGCGGCCACGAAGTGCTCTGGGCCGGCAGGTTGGATGAGGCCGAACATGCCCCCGGCGGCGTCGACAAGCAGGGCCATGTGCCCCAGCTGCACCTGCTGCGGCTCCACCAGGATGCGCCCGCCTAGGCTCTCGGCGCGCTGGCAATCGCCCGCAATGTCCTTGGAGAGGAAGTAGGTCACCCAGGTATCCGGCATGGGTGCCTCTTCCGGCTGCGGGATAAGCCCGGCGATGGGCAGGCCCTGCAGGCGCGCCATCTGATAGGGCTTTTCCTCCGCGGACTCGGCGGAAATCTCCCAGCCCAGCACCTGCTCGTAGAAGTGCGCGGACTTGCGCGGATCCGAGGTGGTCAGGTCAATCCAGTAGGGCATGCCCACTTCAGCTTCGAATGCTGGCATCTACATATTCCTCCACTTTTCCGGATCAAAGTCATCGTCGGCCGTGGCTTCATCAGAGTAATCATCGTCATCGTCCGGCTCGCCCACGCGCGCGCAGGCATCCTCGATGCACACCTCATCGCCTGGGTGGAGCGTGGCGCCCCGGCGCGTCTCGGGCTCGCCATTGACCGTAACTACGCCTTCTGCGATGAGCTCTTTAGCCTCGCCGCCGGTAGCCACCAAGCTGGCCAGCTTGATGAACTGGCCCAGTTTGATGGAGTCGCCATTGATAGGAATGTCTAGCATGCCGCCCAGCTTACCCAGCCCGCGCGCGGCTATCGCTACGGGTGGGCGATATGGAAGAAATCCAGGACCGTATCGGTGGTCCACTCCGCTTTCACCAAACCGGAATGGTCCGTGGCCCCACCGTTCCACGTGTGCGTGCCGCCGTGGATGGTGTACTGCTCGGTGCGCGCATCACATACCCGCCAGGTGAAGTGCTCCACTGCTTCTTTCCGACGCCTCTTTGGAAACGGATTGCACCCATTCTCTTTCGCAATCCCGCGCAGCGATTGTTTGACCGAGTGGTAGTGCGCTCCGTGTTGGCGCCCACCGCCATATTTCATCAGCGCGTCCTTAGTGCCGTGGATATCCAGGTAATCGGTGGGCTCGCTGGCACAGTCCTTTTCCACGCGGTCATATTTTGCCGCCGAAACCGTGGCCACCGCATCGAATAGGCCCGGCCGCTTGCAGGTCACCGCGCGGGCGAATCCGCCGCCATTGGAAAAGCCCACGCCATAGGTGGTGTCCGTGGCGGGATAATGGCGCCGGACGAAATCAATCGTGTCATCCACGTACTTGAGGTCATCTTCCAAGCTGGTTACCGCATAGGGTGCCGGTGCCCACGCCTTGCCCGCGCCTTGGACGAACACCGTGATGGCATCGCCCTGGGAGAGATCGGTGCCTTTGAACATATTGCCGGCATCCATCTCATAGCCGTGCATCGCCACGACCACGGGCAATCGGTGGCGCTTATCCGCATTAAACGGCACGTGCACCACAAAACTGCGATGATTTTGCAGGTTAATGATCTGGTACTGACCATTGGCCGTTGTGCCTTGATCCGGCAGCGTGGTGATATAGCCATCGGCCGCGCCTTGCGATTCATTCGGCACGCTGCCCGGCTGCGGCAGTTCTTCCTCGCACCCTGCCATGAGCCCGGCGGCCGCGCATAACCCAGCGCATAGGGCCAGTGCTTTCTTGCCTACCTTAATCACGGGCGCGCAGCTTCACCGCAGTGCCGGTCGCTGTGACCATCAACATGTCATTCGAGGTGCCCATGGGCGAATAATCAAAGGCGATGCCCACCACGCCATCGGCCCCGAGCTCCTGCCCGCGTCGCCACAGCTCATCGAGTGCTGCCTCGCGCGCCTTGATGGCCTCGCTCTCATACCCGGCGGAGCGTCCACCGGTGATATTGCGGAGGGATGCCCCGAAATCCTTCAGCATATTAATACCGATGACGGTTTCCCCGGCGATGATGCGGATATAATCCGTAATCTCGTAGCCATCAACGGTATTAGTAGTGGTAAAAATCATGGACCCAGATTACATGGCTATAAGCCCACGCACTCCCTCGAAAAGGATGATGACACCCAGCAGCAGGAAGACCACGCCGCTGACAATATCCACCCAGGCGGAGTTCTTAGCCATCCACTTTGAGACCGCACGAGTACTCAGAGCCACGCCGACAAAAAGCACGAGGCTTTCCAGAATCAATACGGCACCCACCATGAGATTGGCGCCGATGCCCATGCCGGGATCGATGAAATTGGCAAAGATGGCGCCAAAGAAGATGACCACCTTGGGGTTCGAAAGATCACAGATGAATCCCATGCGATAGGCAGTGCCCGCCTTGATGATGCCGTCCGGCGTAAACCCGCGCGGCTGCGGAGCGCGGGTTTCGGTGCCCACGACGGTTGCGGGCGCACGGCGCTCCTTGATGCCGCCGGTAATGGCGGTATAGGCCATCCACAGCAGGTAACAACCACCGAGAACCTGCAGCGCCACGAGGATCCCCGGATGCGCAGAAATCAGCGCGGATAGACCCGCCAAGGAGGCCACGGTCCAAATGGTAAGGCCGGTGGTACTACCAAGCGCCGCCCATACGGCTGCGCGCGTAGAACGCGCACCTAAGCGAATGATTTGCACTACGTCTGGGCCCGGCGAGGCAATCGCCGCGAACCACACGCCCATTAAGGTCACCAGGGCGCTAATAGCCACCTAACACCTCCATACTCGCATGCGATTGGATTAACACATGCCACTATAAGAAGTCTCTCACCTGCAGCGAAACAGGTAAGTTCTGTGATTTAGGTAGCTTCTCAATCTATCTTTTAGAATGACGTGCCTGGCCCAAGGTGTGTCCGCTCAGCGTGTGGTTTAACACTTATGAGACTTGCCGGTCACAGCCTCAGCGTTTTGTTTGCGCAGCCCGCAGGCCGTTCAAGATCACGATCACTTCGGCGACCTCGTGAACCAACACGACGGCGGCCAGGCCCAGCACGCCGCTGATCGCCAGTGGCATCAACACGATGATGATGGCCAGAGACAGCACGATGTTCTGGTTGATGATCCTGCTTCCTCGGCGGGCGTGCTGCAGCGCCTTCGGGATTAGCCGGAGGTCGTGGCCGGTGAAGGCGACATCAGCGGACTCGATCGCGGCGTCAGAGCCGGTCGCTCCCATCGCTATGCCCACCGTCGCGCCCGCCAGTGCCGGCGCGTCGTTGATGCCGTCGCCGATCATCGCCGTCGGCGTCTTGGAGGAGAATTCGGCGACGATGCTTGCCTTGTCCTCAGGGCGCAGCTCGGCGCGCACGTCGTCGATTCCGGCGATTCCAGCCAGCGCCCGGGCGGTGCGAGTGTTGTCGCCGGTGAGCATGCTTACTTCCACGTCGTTGGCGTGCAGGGCCTGCACGGCTTCGGGCACCTCGGGCCGCAACTCGTCGCGGACCCCGATCGCCCCGGCGAGAGCGTCATCGACGGTGACCAGGACGCAGGTCTGGCCCTCGGACTCCATGCGCTCAACGTCCGCTTTCAGTGGCCCGGCGTCGATCCATCGGGGGCTGCCCACCAGCACCCGTCGGCCTTCGACGGTGCCGCCGATGCCATGCCCAGCTTCCTCGCTGATGTCCGAGGCGGTGGGCGATTCGGGCCCCGCTGCCGCGATCGCCGCGGCGAGGGGGTGTGTCGATTGCTGCTCAACTGCCGCCGCGAAGGAAAGCACCTGCGCCCGATCGAATCCGTCTGCCGGGACCACTCCGGTAACCTCAGGCTGGTTGCGGGTAAGGGTTCCGGTTTTGTCCACTGCCAGGTGACGGATGCCGCCGAGTCGCTCGAACGCCGCGCCGGACTTGATGACCACTCCGAACTGGCTGGCCGCGCCAATCGCGGCCACGACCGTCAGCGGCACGGAGATTGCCAGCGCGCACGGCGACGCTGCGACCAGGACTACCAGCGCACGGGTGATCCACGTCTCAGTGTCGCCCAGCAGCGAGCCGATCACGCCGACCAGCACCGCCAGGATCATCACCCCGGGCACTAGGGGTTGGGCAATCCGGTCGGCGATCCGGGCGCGGTCGCCCTTTTCCGCCTGCGCTTGCTCGACTAGGTCCACGAGTGTGGTCAGCGAGTTGTCCGTTCCAGCTGCGGTCGTCTCGACCTCCAGCACCCCGGCGGAGTTGATCGCTCCCGCAGGCACTTCGTCGCCGGGCGCAACCTCCTCCGGAATGGATTCTCCGGTGATCGCTGAGGTGTCAAGGCTGGAGCGCCCGGATCGAATGATGCCGTCCGTGGCGATCCGCTCCCCGGGGTGCACGAGCATTAGCTCGCCAACCTCGAGGTCCTTCGCTTCGACCTCGGCCGCTGTGCCGTCGCGCAGCACCGTCGCGGTCTGCGGTACCAGCTTCAACAGCGCCCGCAGTCCGCCTTGGGCCCGGTCCATCGCCTTGTCTTCCAGTGCCTCGGCGATCGAATACAGGAACGCTAGCGCCGCGGCCTCTCCGACGAATCCGAGGATCACCGCACCGACCGCGCTGATCGTCATTAGCAAGCCAATGCCGAGCTTGCGCTTCGTGACAAGGTTCCGGATCGCTCCAGGCGCGAACGTGTAAGCGCCCAACAGCAGCCCAACCCAATACAGTACCGTCGCGGGCGTCTCCAAGTCGGACCAGTCCAGCGCCAGTCCTGTTATGAGGGCTACGCCGGAGAAGATCGGCAGCAGTAGCTCAGGGTCCTTCCACCATGGCCGATCGAGCTCGTCGATCTCCGTGGCGGGTTCGTGTTCGCATCCACATGCTGAACTCATACGTCCGCTCCTTTCTCGCCGCAGCCGGGCACCGAGCACTCAGTGTCGATGCAGGGGGCATTCTCGTCGACGGCCAGTGTCGCGTTGACTAGCGCTTCGAGCGCTGCCGCGAGGTGCGGATCGGCGATTTCGTAGCGGGTCTTACGGCCCTCCGGCTCAGCGACGACAATGCCACAATCGCGCAGGCAAGACAGGTGGTTCGAAACGTTCGAGCGCGTCAGATCCAAGCTTTGCGAGAGCACAGCCGGGTAGCTCGGACCGTCTAGTAGGGTTATCAGGATTCGGGAGCGCGTCGGATCAGCCATGGCCCGGCCGAGCCGGTTCATGACGTCGAGGCGCGAAGCAATAGTCAGCATGTACTGAACTATACAGTGTGCGGTGAACTATTTAAAATGGGCTGAACTAACAGTCACGCGAAAGTCCTGCGACCTGCAAGAATTAGTCGATGGGATAGCCGATGACTAGTCCTTCACGGTTCGGCTGCCAACCCAACGAGGGGCGACGTGGGCGGCGAAATTCTCCAGAATCTTCACGTGGATGTCCACACCAACCCTGTGGGGATGGTGATGAACAGGGTGTCGGCGGACATGACGGCGGCGTAGGTGCGGCCAGCGACACTGACACAAGGTTCTCCATCAAGAGCTAGACACTCACGGACATTGCGTACGGGTCAAACCACACGTAGCGAAGCTTTTTAATAGCCAAATGACTATCTCTTTTCGCTGGTATCCGGGAATGATACTTCCTTGAAGTCGGCGGTGTTGGCTACCCCGCGTACGAAGTACTGGAACTGCTGCTTGGAAACCACTTTGATCTACGAAGCCATAGCCCTTCAAGCTACATCGCAGGAAAATTCCATTTCACGGTCGGTATGGGCCTTTTGCAGTTGGTTAATGCGAAATTTATTCACCGTCTCCTTAGCCACCCACACGCTTAACACGGTGTTTGGTCATCTTCGCGCGAGGCGAGCAGCTCCTTTAGATGCGTATCGATGTCATCGAGCTTTCTCAGAACGGATACGGCGAAAACGATACTAATGACTAAAGCGATAATGCTGAGCATCAATGTCCTCCTTTACTCTGTCATTTCAATCCAGCGGGGCCGCTTCCTTGCCCGCCGATTAAACCATGGTTCTGGCCCAGCGGATAGGGAGCAACGGTGAGGCCAAGGGGGGACGTCGGCAAGCAAAAGCGCCGCGCCCCAAGGATGGGAAACGCGGCGCTAGAGCAATCCAGCGGGAGGCTGCTTAGTGGTCAGCGCCTTGGATGGAGTGCTTGTGATCGCGGACTGCCTCGCCTTCAGCGTAGAGCGGCATATCCTGCTTAGCCTTGTACCACTCGGCGTGGTTCGGCTCGAGCGGGGTGCGGCCGGCGATGAGGTCGGCAGCCTTCTCGCCCACCATCATGGTTGGGGCGTAGATATTGCCGTTGGTCACAGACGGGAAGACGGAGGCATCCGCAATGTAGAGGCCTTCGACGCCCCATACGCCCATGGTATCCGGGTTGACCACGGCCATTGGGTCAGACTCCGCGCCCATCTTGGCGGTGCAGGATGGGTGCAGCGCGGTCTCGCCATCGTTGCGGACCCACTCCAGGATCTCCTCGTCGGTCTGGACATCCGAGCCCGGGCTGAACTCGCGGGCGCCGACTTCTTCCATGGCCTTGGTATCCAGCAGGGAGCGAGCAACGCGTACGGCCTCAACCCACTCGCGGCGGTCCTGGTCGGTCTTCAGGTAGTTGAAGAGGATGGACGGCTTGTCGTGGATATCGGCGCTCTTGATGTGAACGTGGCCCTTGGTATCGGAGAACATCGGGCCCACGTGCCACTGGAAGCCGTGCTTTACATCCGCCTTCTGGCCGTCATAACGCACGGCCATCGGCAGGAAGTGGAACATGAGGTTCGGGTAATCCTCATTCTCATTGGAGCGCACGAAGCCGCCGCCCTCGAAGTGGGAGGTAGCAACCGGGCCCTTGTGGGTCAGCAGCCACTGCAGACCCATGAACGGCCAGCGCCACTTATCCAGGTAAGGCTGGGAGGAGGCGGTGGACTTGGTGGTCTCGTACTGAATGTAGACCTCAAGGTGGTCCTGCAGGTTCTCGCCCACACCTGGCAGGTGCTTGACGACGTCAATTCCGTGCTTCTCCAGAATCTCACGGTTACCAATGCCGGAGATTTCCAGCAGCTGCGGGGTGTTAATGGCACCGGCAGACAGCACGATCTTCTCGGCGTAGACGCGGTGAACGCCACCCTGCCACTCGTACTCAACGCCAACGGCCTTCTGGCCCTCGAAGAGGATCTTGGTGGTGAAAGCGCGGGTGCGGATCTCGAGGTTCTCGCGATCCATATTGGGGTACAGGTAAGCGCGAGCAGCGGACCAACGCTTGCCGTTCTTAATATTGCGGTCGAACGGAGCGAAGCCCTCCTGGCGGTAACCATTGACGTCATTGGTCAGGTTAAAGCCGGCCTCCTGCACAGACTTGAACAGGGCCTGGAAAAGCTCGGAAGTAGCTGGGCCGCGGGAGAGGTACAGCGGGCCATCGTGACCACGGCGCGGATCGTTCGGCTCGGCCGCAGCGGCGGTCTCCATACGGTTGAAGTACGGCAGGCAGTGGGCGAAATCCCAGTTTTCCATGCCTGGGTTCTGGCCCCACTTCTCATAGTCCATCGGGTTACCGCGCTGGAAGATCATGCCGTTAATAGAGGAAGATCCGCCGAGGACCTTGCCACGGGCATGGTAGACGCGGCGGCCGTTCATCTCCGGCTCCGGATCGGACTCGTACATCCAGTCATAGTTCTTTGCACCAATCGGGAAAGAGAAGCCGGATGGCATGTGGATGAACAGATCCCACAGGGAATCTGGGCGGCCAGCCTCAAGGACCAGCACGCGGGTGTTCTTGTCTTCGGTCAGGCGTGCGGCGATGACGGAGCCTGCGGAGCCACCGCCAACGACGACTACGTCGCTTACTTCATCGGTGACCTTCTTAGCGGAACGCTTCTTGGTCAGCTTGTCCATAAAACCCATAAATCCCCTTCTTTCTGTGAAATATTTCACACGTCAAGATGGCCCCACCGAAAGTGAATATTTTGTAATTTATACAAAAGTCTGTAAATATCCACATCGCCTTATGTGTGGGCACTATCTCCAGAGTACACATTCCCCTAGAAGTTTGCCCAGATTAATGTATATTTGCCTTGTTCGGATGGACGTCTCTGCAGATGAAATCCGAAGTCTTTTCGCATAAATTACCCACATATGATTCATTTCACTCACCTATCTCTCCCTGCGATCTTGTGAGACTTTTGGGGCACTCGTGCGAAAGATTCGGCCCAAACCAACCAACACTAGGAGAAGTAGATGGCAAACTTCGATCCTCACGACCCTGAGGAGCCCCACACTTCGAGCACATCCCCCCAACAAGGGGGTAAAAACACCTCTCTCGCAACCCCCTCTGGGGAGACCAAAAAGCGCAGCCCGCGCTACCAAGTCCGCGCCCTCGTCGGCAGCTATAAGGCAGAAACCGGCGATGCCGTAGGCGCGGACCAGGTCCCTGCTCCCAAGACCAACTGGCCGGTATTTATCATCTCCGGCGTGCTCATCGTAGCCATGGCACTCTACGCCGGGTTTGGCCGTGATTCCGCGGCAGAAACTTTGGCCAATGTCACCGGCTGGATCGGCACTAATCTCGGCTGGTTCTACGTTCTCACCGCCACCATCGCCGTGGTCTTCGTCCTTTATATTGCCATCTCCAATGCCGGCAATATTCGCTTAGGCCCGGACCACTCGCGGCCTAAATTCAATACTTTCTCCTGGGTATCCATGCTCTTTGCCGCCGGCATTGGCGTGGACCTTATGTTCTTCGCCGTCGCCGAGCCGGTCACCATGTACATGGCGCCGCCCGTGGGCGAGGGCGAAACCATGCAGGCCGCCAAGGAAGCCGTGGTCTACGCCATGTTCCACTATGGCCTGACCGGCTGGGCCCTCTACGCCCTCATGGGCATGGCTTTCGGATACTTCGCCTACCGCCTCAATATGCCGCTGGCTATTCGCTCCGCGCTCTACCCGCTCATCGGCAAGCGCGTGCACGGCCCTATCGGCTCCGCAGTAGACGTCGCGGCCATGCTGGGCACCGTCTTCGGTGTCACCGCCTCCCTGGGCATCGGCGTGGTGCAGCTATCCTATGGCTTCCACCTCATTTTCGGCTTTGAGCAGGGCCTCGGATTGCAATCTGCGCTCATCATTATCGCCGTGGCTATTGCCACGCTATCTGCTGTATCCGGCGTCGATAAGGGCATTCGCTTCCTCTCCGAGCTGAACGTCTATCTGGCCATCGCGTTGATGATTTACGTCGTCGTCTTTGGCAAAACCGCCTACCTCTTCGATGCCATCGTGACCAATATCGGCGACTATGTCTCGAAGTTCCCGTCCTGGACCATGGAGACCTTTGCCTTCGCAGAGGACCAGGCTGCCGCCGATACCTGGATGCAGTCCTGGACCCTGTTCTTCTGGGCATGGTGGATTGCTTGGGCAACCTTCGTTGGCCTCTTCCTGGCCCGCATCTCCCGCGGCCGCACCCTGCGCCAGTTCATCTTCGGCACCCTGACCTTCCCGTTCCTATTCATCCTGATGTGGATGTCCTTCTTCGGCAACACCGCCTTGGACATGGTCCGCTCCGGTGACTACCCCGAATTCGCCGAGAACGCCATTAACGTGCCGGAACAGGGCTTCTATGACATGCTGCACGAGTTCCCGGGCTCTGGCATCGTCATCTTCTTGACCACCTTTATCGGCCTGCTGCTCTACATCACCTCGGCCGATTCCGGCGCGTTGGTGATGTCCAATTTCACCTCCCGCATCACGGATAACCGCCAGGATGGTTCCCGCTGGCTGCGCATCTTCTGGTCCGTAACCGTAGGTGCGCTGACCTTGGCCCTGCTGCAGATCGATGGCATTGCCACCGTGCAGTCCGCGACCGTCGTGATGGGCCTGCCTTTCGCCTTCGTGGTGTATCTCATCATGTTCTCCCTGTGGAAGTCCCTGCGCCTAGAAAACGTGCAGCGCGAGGCCCGCACCACCGCTATACACGGCGTGATTTCCTCCCGTACTGAGCGCGAGCCTTCGGATTCCAACCTGTGGAAGAACCGCCTCGACCGTGCCAATACCTTCCCCTCCAAGAAGGAGATGGATACCTACCTGCGTGAAACCGCCACTTACGCGCTCGAGCAGGTAGCAACGCACATGCGCAGCCGCGGCTACGATGCCCTCTTGCTCACCAGCGAGCTTCCCGACGTCGAGCTGCCCCAGCTCGACCTCGAGGTAAAGCTGCACAACGAACGCATGTTCCGCTACCAGCTCTTCCCGGTTGCGGCCGAGCGCCCGGACTTCAGCACGGGCGAGGGCGACGAGTACTACCGCCTCGAGGTCTACGACATGACCGGTTCGCTGGGCTATGACGTCTACGGCTATTCCGAGAACCAGATCATCAATAACGTGCTGGACCTTTACGAGCGCCACCTGGCCTTCCTCTACATGCAGCAGACCCAGCCGGGCGATTCCGACGTCTCCGATGGCGCCGAGCCCGAGCGCACCTGGCGCGAAGATAGCTAAGCTGGCC
>CALLKG010000080.1:0-32484 GCA_938008395.1 Corynebacterium tuberculostearicum | reverse complement strand
GACACCGATGTGGAGCGCATGCTCGGCAACGTCACCATCGTGGACGTGGACGCGCACTAATGGCTGCCTTCGAGTCCTCGCGCCGCTGCCCGTGCGGCACCGGCCTGATCTACGGAGAGTGCTGCGGCAAGTACCATGCCGGCACCAATGCGCCTACCGCAGAGGCCCTCATGCGCTCGCGCTTTAGCGCCTTTGTTACTGGCGACGAAGCTTATCTGCTCCGTACGTGGGATCCCGATACTCGCCCTGCAACCCTTGACTTGGCAGATTCTCCCGTCCGTTTTTATCGCCTCGATATCCTGGATACCCAAGCAGGCGGATTGCTCGATAATTCCGGCGTGGTGGAGTTTGAGGCCTTCTATAAAGGCGCGGCCGTTGGCTCACAACGCGAGCGTTCTTCGTTTCGCCGCGTGGGCGGCGCTTGGGTCTACTCCAGCGGCGAGTTTTAGCGCAGGTTACACCCCAAATTTCACAGTAGAATCCTACTGATGTAATCTAGACAAGTCGCACAGTTCGACGGCGGGCTATGGCGCAGTTTGGTAGCGCACTACACTGGGGGTGTAGGGGTCGCAGGTTCAAATCCTGTTAGCCCGACAAAAAGTTCAGTCGGCACCGTGAAGGTGCCGGCTTTTTCTATTATGCGTTTACACCGCAAGCAAGATCGCAATTCCGGGTTAAGGGTCAAAATGTGTGTCTGGCTCGGCGTGTCGCGGGGGTTAGATTTGGCCTTTTTGAATGCCGATTGAGTGGGTGTAGTCGGTGTCGATAGCGTTGTCGTAGAGGGCTGGGCGTCCTGTTTCGTGGTCGGCTTGGTTCTCGGTTTGGGTCAGGGTGGATACTTTGGCGAGTTGGCCCTGGCCCCAGTCGGACTGCCTGGCGATTCGTACTGGATCGTCAGGCAGTTCCGTTTTTAAGTAGAGCCACCAATCCAGCATGCGGCGTTGTCGTTCGCCTGATCTGCCGCGGTGGGTTCTGGCGAGCAGTTTGAGCTGGGCGTTGATGCCGCCTTCTAAGCTGTTGGTGGTGGATTTGATCCGCTCGGGCGCAAGGACTCCTGCTGGCGGGTTGAGGTAGACAAACAGCATCTCGGACCGCCAAAGATGGTTGAGGCTGTTGTAGGCCTTGCGCACGTTGTGGTGGGTCCACACGCGGGTCCATGCACCTGTTTTGGGGTCTTTGATCATGGTTTTCTCGTTCATCCATTCCCGGTAGATCGTTGAAAACTCGTGCAGTTGCACACCCCACGCGGCGGCTTCATCCAGTGTGGTGATCCGGGTCAGTTTCAGCGCAAGTCGGTAGATGGTGCGCCCGGCATCGGTGCGTGGGTTGGTGGTGGTGTAGCGGCGGACCACGCGTTGGGCGTGGACGAGGCAGCGTTGAATTTTCGTAGTCGGCCAGCACTTTTTGATTGCGCTGTATGCGCCTTGGCCGCCGTCGATGACGGCGATGAGTGGGGCTTCGATGCGTTCAAGCAGCAGTTGGTAGTCGCGGGTGGTTTCGTGTTTGCACCAGTGCCAGGCGATCACGTGGTCGATGGTCGCCGCGACGATCAGGCAGCCACCGGCGGTGTAGGTGCCATCGAGAAATACCTGGTCGTAGATCCGCTTGTGGTGGCCGGCGGTGGGGTCAGGCACATCAACGAGCCAGCACCACTTGAAGCGCCGCTTCATGGTGGCGCGGCTAACACCGTTTCGTTTGGCTAGGTCGTCGAGTGATATTGCGGTGGTGCAATGCTCGATGAACTGGGTGAACACTGCCGCGTTGGTGATGTCGTTTCGACGTTTGACGCTGGAGGCGCCGCATTGTTTGCAGCGCCATCTGGTGGTGCCTTTGCTGGTGGTGCCGTTGCGTTTCATTTCACCGCCGCAGTGGCAGCGTGGTTGGTTCTTCGACATTGCGACACCACACCACGCCGCGCATAGCACATCACGGCTGCCACACCGAGGATTTCCCGTCGGGGGCTAGATATATGCTTCCGGAGCATATACTTTCCGGAAACCTACAGGTCAATCCGTGAAAATCCGCGATTCCGGACACACTTTTTGACCCTTAACCCGCAATTCCTAATAGAATTAAGACCGCTGGAAACAGTACGCTTTCCCACTTTTCCAGTGTTTCTGCAATGCCCGGCCGCGTGGCCACAAACCGCGCTGCCCACACTAGGGGCGCCACGAGGATTAAGAAGACCACGCAATAGATCGCTACCTCAGCCGGCGAAGAAGTAGTAAATACTGGTACATAGACGCCGATATTGTCGCCACCGTTGGCGAAGGTCACCCCGGCTACCGCAAGTGCGCTCAGCCTTTTACCCGAAACGTCCTCATCGTCGTCCTCGCCCCGCAATGCTTGCCACGCTGCCCATAGGCCCAAAACAATGGAATGAGACCAAAGTAGCGAATCAATTCCTCGGGTAAAACAGCATTAAAGCCCAGTCCGACAGCGGCAGAGGCCGCCAGTATTCCGAGAAATCCCACATACTGACCTACCAGAATCGCGGGCGTCGTGCCCTTGCGCCCAGCACCACGGGCGAAGAAGAGGGACAACACCACAATGTCATCGATATTGGTGGCCACGAATAGTCCAGCAGCGGCTGCGAGAGTAGTAAGCACTTTCCTACCTTATCGCGGCATGACACTTGTCATGAAAATGTGTTGACAGATCCTATTCATCATCTTTGCTGGCTACGGATACTTTCCAGGTATGAGAACTACAGATCCATCTACCGGACAACCGCTGGCTATAGACGTATCCGGAGTCAGTAGAACCTTCGCCACGAGATCCTCCCATCCCGTCCATGCGCTCAGCGATATTTCCTTCAGCATCGCCCAAGGCGAGATCGTAGGCCTATTAGGCACCAATGGAGCAGGCAAAACCACCCTATTCGATCTCATCCTCGGGCTCACCACCCCCACCTCCGGCAACATTTCCGTACTCGGACTCACACCCCACGCTGCGATCCGCGCGGCACAGATTGGCGCCGTGCTGCAAACCGGTGGCCTGCTACCTGAGCTCACAGTCTTGGACACCCTAAAGATGATTTCTTCTACCTTTCCCCATCCCCTTCCCATCGAAGAAGTTGCCAAACAAGCAGACCTAGACCGGATCCTGCACCGCCCAGTAGGAAAATGCTCTGGTGGCGAGCAACAACGTGTGCGATTCGCCCTAGCTCTTGTGGGCAATCCCCAAATCCTATTGCTCGATGAGCCAACAGCTGGCATGGATGCTCAAGCGCGCCACGAGTTCTGGTCCACCATGCACAGACAAGCAGACCAGGGACGCACCATTGTCTTCGCTACGCACTTCCTCGAAGAGGCAGACAATTTTGCAGAAAGAATAATTCTCCTGCATGAAGGAAAGCTGCGCGCAGATGCTAAGGCCACAGAACTACGCGAACAGTCGGGCAAGCGCATAGTCGAGGCGAAATTCGACGGCACACCTTTAAATGCGAAAGAGCTACCCACCGTCACCGAGGTTTCCTTGTCTAACGGCTACGTCCGGATGACCACCCGTGACTCCGATGTACTTGCGAATTATCTTCTCAATCACACCTCGGCCCATGACCTGACTATTCGCACACATTCCTTAGAGGACGCATTTCTTGCTTTGACGTCATCCCAGTCCTAACCCGTCTCTCCGTTGGCTACTTCGTGAAAGGAATATTCAATGACTGCACAGTCAGCAACAACCAGTGCGCGCACTTTCGGGTTTGCCATCCATAACTTGTTGCGCCTTCGCCGTAACCTTACCCCGCTGTTTTTCAGCACGTTCTTGCCGGTATTTTTCTACCTGCTCTTTGGCACCATGATGGATTTTGGTAATGCCTCCTTTAAAGGCGGAAACTTCGCCGCCTTAGAGATGATCAGCATGGCCCTTTACGGCGGCGTCGCTGGTTCCGTCTCCGCCGCTGGCTCCGCCGTGACAGATACCAAGACTGGGTGGGCGCGCCAATTAGCACTTACTCCCCTGCATCCACGGCAGATTCTGTGGGCAAACCTGATATCCATCGGCTTTCAGGCGCTGCTCCCCATCACCGCGGTGTTTATCACCGGTGCCATGACACAAGCTGCAATGCAACCACACCAATGGGTTTTAGCCATTATCGCCTGCGTCCTAGTTTCCATTCCCTTTGGCTTTTATGGCTTGGTGTGGGCCATGGCTTTGCCCACCGACAATTCTGTCGCAATCGCCTCGACCTCCGTTGTCCTCTTCCTCTTTGCCGCCAATGTATTCACTCCCCTTACCGAGCCGCTGATGGAATTCGGCCGCTTCACTCCCCTCTTTGGCCCGGTTGTGCTCGCCCAGTGGCCCCTTGCAGAAGGCATGCAGTTTCTTAACGGGGAGGAAGGCACCGTGTCGCACCCCATGTGGGCCGCATGGTTAAACTTCGCGGTATGGACGACCATCTTTCTCACCGCTTGCCTGGTGCTGCGCTCCCGCGACAAGGCGCGCCGTTAATGGACCCCTTTCGCGAGCCGTGGCGCGGTTTTAGCCTCAATAGCGCTCTTTTCGCCGGCGTATGGTTGGTCTTCCTCATTCCCGGGTTGGTGATGATCTTTGCCGCGCCGGGCACGACGCTCACTGGACGAATTGGGGCTTCTGCGTGCGTTCTAGCGTTTAGTGCTGTCTACTTCCTTTCTTTTGGCGCTGTGGGCTACTACCCACGCGGATGGCGGTTAGGACAGCGGGTCGGGCTTTACTGGGTGTTACTCGCGGCCATCGCAGCGATATCAATTGATTTCTTCGGGATAATAGCCGTCAGGTTTGTGCCTTACCTGGCGGCGCTGCTCGGCTTCAACCTTCCGCTACGGCGAGCATTAGCGCTTACCCTGCTAATGGGGACCGCGCTCGCCACCACCACGTGGTTCTTCGCTCCTGAAAGCACCGGCTGGGCCTTGATAGTCCTCTTCGCCTGGCCGATACTACTAGTGCTACTAGGTACATTTTCCCAGCGCGAAGACAGCCGCGCTGAATTGGAACACGAATTGGACTTGGCACGCCAACGTGAGGATATCGCTACCGATGTTCACGATCTCTTGGGCCACTCTTTAACCGTTATCAACCTCAAGTCAGAGCTGGCCCGCCGTCTAATAGATTCGGATCCACAACGGGCACAGCAGGAGCTCCAGGAGGTGAGCGCGCTTTCTCGGAGGGGCTTGGCGGAAGTCCGCTCCACAGTAACCCGGATGCGCATGCCCACTTTTGAAGGGGAAATCCACGCGGCTCACAGGGCTCTCGACACTGCCGGCATTGTGTCGTACTTGCCCTCTGCGGCAAAAAGCGCTGGGCTTTACGACGCCGAATTTTCCTGGGCCCTACGCGAGCTAACCACAAACGTGGTCCGTCACTCAGGCGCAGCGCACTGTTGGGTCCAGGTGACAGGCCACCAACTCCAAGTGGTGGACGATGGCTGCGGGTTTGACGCTGACGAAAGCCTTTCTCGTGCTCACGGTGGGATTGACGGTTTGCGCAAACGCATAACAGATGCTGGCGGACACCTGCTCTTTGCGCGCCGCAATGGCTGTACTCTGGCCTTGGTTACTATGAATGGCGACACGGACTTTCTTCCTCTTACTACCGCCGGAGGCTCAGGCAATGACTGATCCCATCCGAGTTCTCATTGCTGAGGACCAATCATTAGTGCGTGGGGCGCTAGTTGCCCTCTTGGAGACAGAGCCAGATATCAGCGTTGTAGCAGAGTGCGCAACGGGCGGGCAGGTTGCGGGGCTCGTCGCCAAGCATGGCGTCGACGTTGCGCTACTCGATATTGAAATGCCCGGTAAGAACGGGCTTGATGCGGCCGCTGAACTAGAGGGCACGGGTTGCCGCGGCCTGATTGTCACGACCTTTGGTCGCAGTGGCTACGTCAAACGTGCGCTGGAAACGGGCGTAGCTGGCTTCGTAGTCAAAGACACCCCACCCGAACAACTTGCTGAAGCCATTAGGCGAGTGCACGCCGGTCTAAAGGTCATCGACCCTGCACTGGCCCAAGAGACTATTTTCACGCCCGACAATCCACTAACCGCACGCGAAAAGGAGGTCACACGTCATGTCTTGGAGGGTAGCGACACCCGCCAGATTGCCGGGCACCTTCATCTGAGCACTGGGACAGTGCGCAATATTGTCTCTTCGCTCATCGCCAAGACAGGAACTGGGAACCGCTTTGAGGCAGCAACTATGGCACGTGCCCGGGGATGGATATAGAAAAAAGGGGAGCCCGCTGCGGGTCCCCTTTATTACTTAATTTCCTATTCTGGCTTCTTTAGCTCAAGGACATTGACCATGCCCTGAAGGACTACGTCCATCACCTTGGAAGCTAGGTTGAAGTAGAAATCAGCCGAGTGATAGCGCAAGGCTCCTACGGTACTCAACTGCGAGAGGCCGTGGATGGAGGCCCACAGCGCCGCAATCTGGGTGAAGAGAATCCATGGCGATCGTGGCCCATTCGACTCAGAAATGGCATCGCGCACCAGATTCATGATGAAGGTGAAGGCCTTACCCATATCGAATGGTTGCTCAGTATCGCCGGACTCATCGAAAGAGACGGGGACAATCGAGCGGCTTGATACCTCAATGAGGGCAACAAAGCCGACGGGATCTTCCAGCGCATACTCCAAATATCCGAAGCCGGTTGCCTTAATATAATCCAGCCCGTGGGATCCTTCTGGCACGGCCTGGTTCTGGCGCATGATCGCTAGTGTATTGGCTTCATCCAAAGACTCTTCCAAAGAGCGCAGCAGGTGAGAATTACCGTCGAAAAGATGCTCCGCGTCTGCCAAATCTACGCCCGCTCGCGCAGCAGCAGAGCCGAGATGCAAGCTAGGAAGACCGTTATAGACAATCTCTTCGGCCGCACCACGGAAGATGGCTGCACGCTTTTCCTCAATCGTAGACTTTGGCATGTCCTTTGCTGCTGTAGTAAACGGTTCCGCTGGATCGCCAACGAGTGCTTGTGGTTCAAAGGGCGCAATCTCCCCGTCACGCAAGCTATCTTCCAAGCCAGAGAACAAAGTCTCAATGCAAGCATTAAAGGTCTGCTTCTTCGCCGTGGGCGAGAGATGACGCATAATGCCGAACGTGGCCAAGTGAGTAATGCCCTGCAACTCAGACAAGAAAGTAAGTGCTTGGATCACTACCAAACGGTGATCAAAATCGCCGCGTGCTGCAATGGCGGCTTCCCGCATGTGTTCAAGCATCCAGCGGAAAGTGGGTGGGAAGGCATCAAAGCTTTTCGACTCTTCGATGCCGTCCTCAAAGTTGGGAAAGCTCGTTGCCGTCTCGCAGTTGTTATAGGCGGCGAAGTAGGTGGGGTTATCAAGAGCCAAGTTGAAGTAGACCTTGGCAGACTCGCGAAGTTTCTGAATCGCGGTCGCGTCATCTGGCAGTTTATCGAGCGCCTCGTAGGCAGCTACTCGGAGACGCTCATCCAAGAACCGGCTGGTCTGAATGTAAAGGTCGTGGTCATCTTCAAAGAAAGACTTAGCTTCATCGACTGGAACAGCGATCTGCTCCGCCGCAGCACAAACCTTTAAAGCGTCGCGCCCACCCTTAGCCAGGATACGGGCACTCTGCTCCAGCAAGCGCTGCTTAGTGGAGCCCGCAGGGGAAACGGTGCCTTCAAGATTGTTCACAAATATAATCCTAGCGATTTCATGCAAATTTGCTTGGGATACGTTCACTTTATTAGTTGAGTCACCCACAAACAGGTGGGAGCACCAATATAGACCTTTCCCGGCGTTGTACCACTGGTCTTCATATAACTTTGGCCCCCTGCCCTTACGGGCTGGGGGCCAAAATAGAAAGTAGCCATTCACCCTTCAAGCGGGCGAAGCTATTTACTCGTTACCGAGCTTGCCGTCAGCTGCGTCACGAGCCTTGTCGATCTGGTCAGCCTTGTCCTCGCCGAGCTTGCCCTTAGCTGCGTCAGCTGCCTTGTCCAAGCCCTTGTCGCTGAGCTCTTCGCCCTTGTCGGAGTTCAGTGCGTCCTTTGCCTTATCGAAGATACCCATGTGGTTATCCTTTCTTCTAGTTCTAGCTTTATCTAAAAGCTGCCGTGTCCGGCAACGCACCCCAACGTACCGACAATTGAGCCAACATGCCACCGAAAAGTCTCTTCGGTCACTAGACCAAACAAATTTTACCGCCCCGCACCGCGATTGTTCTCAGGGGCATCCAGACACCCCCGCAGCCTATCGAGCACCCAATAAGGCCTGCCGCTTTAGCCCTACCCTAGCGAAGTATAAGCAAAATCAGGGTGCACAATTTAGCTTCAGGCCAAATTTCCTCAATCTTGCAAGTGATAGCGTAAGACGGTATCGACGATTTACCAACGAAGGCTTCGCACCATGGCTTCAACTACCCCAGCGCCACCGTCCACTTCGGAAACGGCCAAGGAATTCTTTGGCTTAGTATGGCCGGGCAAAGAGGCTGCCCGAGCAGCCGCCAGCGCGCCGGTGACACAGCGTTTCACGCGTGATACTGCGCTCAGCACAGCCTGTGACACGGACAACGCGATTATTGCGGCAGATAATCTTCCGGTTCTGCAGGGCCTTGCCAACCGCGGGGAACTCTTTGACGTCATCTATATCGACCCGCCTTATAACACGGGCAAAGACTTTGTCTACCGCGATAACTACCGATTGCGCCGCCAGATGCGTTCCGGAAGCTATGCAGAATGGCACTCGCAATGGCTGTCGATGATGCTTCCCCGACTCATCTTGGCCCGAGACGTACTTTCCGCACAAGGTTTCATTTTTGTCTCCATCGGAGAAGACGAAGTGGCCAATACGCGCAAGGTACTCGATGAAGTTTTTGGAGAGGAGTGCTTTGCCGGCCAATTGATTTGGAAAAAGGCCGGCACCGGCAAGAACGATTCTAAGTACGCGGTGGTAGAACACGAATATATTCTGTGTTACGCCCGTACTCCCGACAATCCGGGGTTCAATGTCGATCTCCACGGTCACACTTCTACCAAATACAACCATGAGGATGACAAAGGGAAGTACTCCTTGGTGCGTTTAGACTCTAAGACCCTTGGGTACCTTCCCTCCCTCGACTTCCCTATCTCTGGGCCCGACGGCAAGGAATATTGGCCGGACCAGCCGGTGGGAAAAGAAAAGGTCGCCCGTTGGCGCTGGGGACGGGATAAGGTTGAACAGCGCTTCGATGAGCTCGTCTTCCGGCGAGGTTTTGTCTATACCAAGAACTATCAGAAGGTGGGAGCGCGCCCACGCTCCATCTTGGACGGCGAGCGCTTTGGGGTGACCCGCACTGGCAGGCGCGATGCTGAAGACGTCATGGGGATAGAGGGCGTTTTCGAGTTTCCCAAACCGGTGCGCTTGATTAAGCACCTCATTTCCATTGCGGGTGGAAAGGATGCACGCGTCCTCGACTTTTTTGCGGGCTCCGGCACCACTGCCCAAGCGGTGGTGGAGCTCAATAACGACGATGGAGGGGCTCGATCCTTCCACCTTGTGCAAATTCCAGAGCCAACCTCCCCGCGTAGCGCTGCTCACCGAGCGGGCTTTTCTACCGTGGCAGACATTTGCATTGAAAGGGTGCGCAAGGTTCCAGGCGCTAACTTTCAGGTCTATAGACAGGACTAAGTCTGTGCGGTACCGGACGGGCGACCGGGAATACCAAAGAAATCTAGGACGCGATCGGTAGCGAAGAATTTGCCTACTTCATTGTGTGCATCTGCTGTACCACCCGGCCACACGTGTGAGCCTCCGGCGATACGGATGTGTTCAAGCGGTGCGGTACAGCCGCTCCACTTCATATCGAGTGCATTGTTGACCAGGCGGGTCGTATCGACCTTGGTGGAGCAACCATTGCGTTTACGGTCTTGTTCCAGCACGGATTCCACGGAATAGTACTTGGTCTTATGGCGCGTTCCACCGTAGTAGCCCACCACGGGGTCCACGGTGCCGTGCATATCTAACCTGCCCACGGGGGAATGAGCACAGTCTTTGAGAATATCTTTGTAGTAGGCGGCGGAAACTGTAGCCACGGATTTAAAGACATCGGGCATCTGACAAGCCAGGTAGGCGGCAAACCCGCCACCGTTCGACATGCCGGTGGCAAAAATCCGCGAGTCATCTACCCGATACGTTGCTCGAACGGCATCAATGATGTCGCGAACAAATTTCTTGTCTTCTGCCGTTGACGTCTTGGCATAGGGAGCAGGGCTCCAAGCCTGCTTTTTACCTTCTGCGAAAACGGTGATGGCATCAGCGGCATCGAGGCGGGAATAGCCGCGGAGATTCTCAGCAGATTGTCCCCAGCCTGGAAAGGCCAGGACGATGGGCCACTTTTTATCCCCCGTGTAGTCCTTGGGCACGCTGAGGATGAAGGAACGGCCCGATGGCAGATTAACGGTGGTATAGCTTCCTGGCTCGGGTCCGCTTAGCGGTGCGGAGGTTGGAATCCCTAGGTTTTTCGTCTCAGTTGGGACTGCTTGGGGCGCGGGGTCGGGCGAATCGGCCGAACATGATGCGCCGGCAACCGCAAGGAAACTCACTGCTACCGCACCAACTAGGGCCCGTAGCGACCTCGCGTTCATCTCTGTCGTCCCTTCTGCCATGCGGTCCATAGTTGCTTATAGCGGCCACCATAATCTAACAGTTCGTGGTGACTGCCTTGCTCCACCACCCGCCCGTTATCCATCACGGCGATGCTATCGGCTCGTGCGGCTTGGTCTAATCGGTGCGCCACTATCAGTGCGGTTCGCCTACGGGTGACCTCTGTCGCGGCTTCTTCCAGGGCTTCCGCCCCCACCGATCCGGCTTCTGCGGTGGCCTCATCCATGATGACGATCTTGGGATCTAAAAGCAATATTCGCGCCAGCGCAAGCTGCTGCGCTGCTACTGGGTCTAGGTGAATCCCCTGTGCGCCAATGACCGTATCTAGGCCCTCTTCTAGCTGCAGATACCACTGTGCGCCGACGCGCTGTAGTGCAGTTTCCATTTGTGCGTCTGAGGCTTGCGGGGCGGCCAAGGACAAATCTTCGCGCAGGGTTCCTGAGAATACGTGAACCTCTTGGGAAATCATCGCTAAACGCGCCACCCTTTCGGAATCAGAAAGGGCCGATACCTCTACTCCATCCACCAAGACTGTTCCGGCAGCCGGGACTCGCAGTCCGGCCAGAAGAGCAGCAACCGTGGTCTTTCCCGCACCAGAGGCTCCCACTAAAGCTACGGTGTGTCCAGCGGGAAGCTTAAGGTTCACGTCTTGCACAGCCCAGCCGCCGTCATCGTAGCTGAAGCTCACTTCTTTCAATTCGGCAACTCCACCTGGGGCCGGCGCGCCGAAGTCTGGCACCGCCCGTGGCGGATCCATGACCACCCCAACTATCCGTGACAGGGAGGCATAGCCGGATTGAACGGTATCGATGACTCGCATCAATCCCATGAGCGGACCGCGCAAGCGAATAAGAAGGAGCATGGCCGCGGTGACTGCGCCAACGGTGAGGGCCCCAGACTGCACCACCCAAAAGCTAACGACCAGACCGCAGACCAGCATGACTAGCTCAATGACCGTCATCCATAGCTGCAGGACCATCATTGTCCTTCGCGCAGCGTAGCCCTTGTCCACCACCTGTGCGGAGGCACGTTCAATACCGGCATGCATCTGGTCTTCCATGCCAAAGGCGCGCACAGTCTCTCGCCCGCGAATTGCCTCCAGAAGCCTGCGTGCCCGTTCCGCCATGGCAGCGCGTTCGTCGGTATAGCGCTGTGGAGCGCGCTGCAGGTACTGGCGCGCAGCAATGAAATATAACGGCGTAACTGCGCCTACTACCAGTAAGTATTGCCAATTGAGGCTGACTAGTGCCACCCCGGTGGTTGCGATGGCGAAGACGGATTTCGCCAGCACAGGAACGGTCTCGGTTACGGCTGCCGATAGTTCTGCTACGTCGTCGGTCGAGCGAGAGACCAAATCCCCAGTGCCGGCTTCCTCCACACGGTGGGTAGGCAGGCGGAGAGCGGTAGAGACCATATCTTCCCGCAAAGCGGAGATCACGCGCTCGCTCAGGCGCGAAAGGACATAGAACCCCGCAGCGGAAAACAGTGCGGAGACCACAGCCACCAGCACCAGCGAGATACCGATGGGTGCGATGGCGCCGTGATCAATGACAGCGTCAACGATCTTTCCCAACAGGATGGGGATAGCTACATTGCTGCCGGCGCCTGCGGTAAGCAAGGCTAAGGCCGCTGCGGCTTGGGGGCGGGCACCGGGGACGTCGGAAAGCTGGCGGCCCACTTCCTTACGCACTTGGGGCCAAGAGGCCGTGGGAAAACGCATCATAGCTCCGCCCCCACTGCTCCCCACGCCGGCGAAGTGGTGAAGACAAGCGTGGGCTTAGGCCTGCGGTGATGCGCCACTCGCTGTGCAATCTCCTGCTCGGTCACCGAATCCACCGCAGTAGTTGGATCGGCCAAAATTAAGATCTCTGCGTCCGCAGCTATGGCTCGTGCAAGCGCCACGCGCTGTTGCTGTCCGCCGGAGAGATTTCGGCCGCCTTCTCCCACCTCGCGGTCCAACCCGCCCGGGATATCTTCACCTGCAGCCACGAAGAGGGCTCGTTGTGCACTCGCGCTATCCGGATGAATATTGTCCCCCACGGTCCCCTCAAAAAGCATGGTTTCGTGTGGAACAACCAGGAATCGCTCGCGCGGCAAGAAGACGAGATCCTCTGGAACAGGCTCGGGCACCACGTTAACCCCAGGAGCGAGGGCCGGAACCTCCGGTTCACTCTTCTCCACCCCGGGGGCGGCGAGGACCGCAATAATGCGCTCAGCGCTTGCCTGTGCGGCTGCCCACTGCGAGGCGATATTTCGGCCCAGCATCGTCATCGGGGTGATAATGAACTGCGTAAGGCCGATGACCGTAATGAGTTCACCTACGCTCATCATGGAGCGCATGGCCATCATTCCTGCACCAATACCCACTGCAATGACATACACCGAGCCCAAAATCTCCGTAGCCGCATTAAGTCGCGCTTGGGCAGCATTGGCCTCTACTGTTCGCGCCTAGGCGGCACCAGACACCGTGGAATATCGGTTGCTGACAGTGGCTACTGCACCCAGGCCCTTGAGGATCCGCAGGCCCTGGACCACATCGGTCGCCATGGAGCTGGCTTTGGCCAACGCCGCTTGGCGGATTCCGGAGCGCGTGCGCAGAGGCTTTGCCGCGCGCACTGAGCCCCACACCATTAACGGACCGCCACACAAAATGACGATGCCTAAAGGCAGGTTAATACGGCTAGCCATGATCGCCACATACACAATGGCGGTGATTTCAGCGACGGGAAAGACCGTCATCATTACGGCATTCTGCACGCGCCGTGCGTCTGTGGAGGCGATGGCCAGCAGTTCGCCGGCGCTGCGGGGCTCGCCTGCAATGCCCCGCGGATCCTGAATCCTATCCGTGATGGCCATGCGAACATCGTGCCCAATTACTAGCATGGCTCGCGCGTTGAGGCCGCGTCCGAACCATGCGGCTATGGCATTAAGACCGAAAGCTGCCCCCAATACCACCAGCCACATACCTAATCGGTCGACGGATCCCTTCGACACAGCTTCATCAATGGCATGTCCCACTATCACTGGAGTCGATCCGTTAAGCAGAAAAGATACAGCCATGCAGAGTGCGGCCGGCACAGTGAGGGATGGACGAGAAAAGACAGTCTTTAGCAGCCACCTGGGATCTGATGGTGCAGGAAGTGTCCTCATAGGCAGCCATTCTAATTCGCGGTAGGTTAGATGGGTTATGTCGACTCGCCGCCCCAATCCCAGCCACTTCCCTAGCTACCGCAAGGCCTCCACTAGACAAGGCCCCGGCTTCCGCGATGCCGCGCAACGCACCGCTTCCGCCCAGGCCTTCCGCCGCGGAGCGAGCACCTACCACGATGTGCGCCCCGGCTATCCGGACGAAGTTTTTACCCTCATTGCTAACGCCCTTACCGTCGCTGACATTGGCGCCGGTACCGGAAAACTCACCGAGTCCCTACCCAATGCTCAGGTTTTTGCGCTAGAGCCTTCCGCCGATATGGCTGGAATTCTCGCTTCCCACCTCCGCCTTCCGGTCCTTCGTGCTACGGCCGAAAACACCGCGCTTGCCGACGCCTCCTTAGACGCCGCCTGCCTCGCCCAAACCTGGCACTGGGTCGACGTACCAGCCGCCTGTGCAGAGCTTGACCGCGTCCTCGCGCCGGGAGGGAAGATTCTTCTGGTGTGGAACACGCTTGATGTCAACGCGGACCCCTGGATCCTGCGGCTGTCTCGCATCATGCACTCCGGCGATGTACATAAGCCAGGCTTTTACCCGGACTATACGGCGCCGTGGTCTTTGGACCGAGAGCTGCGCTTGACCTGGGAGAACGAACTTACCCCGGAGCAGCTTCACCAATTGATGCATACCCGCTCCTATTGGCTGCGCAATGGCGAAGCCATCCATGAGCGTATGACCCACAACCTGGATTGGTACCTCTACGAGCACATGGGGTTTAAGCCGGGGCAAAAACTACGCATCCCGTACCGCACGGATGCCTTCGTGCTGGTACGGGATTCGGATTAGAGCAGGACCTGCGCCAGTAGCGAGCCCACCACGCAGGAGGTGAACACCGAGATGGCGCCAGGGACAAGGAACGAGTGGTTGATGACGAACTTGCCAATGTGAGTGGTGCCCGTGCGGTCGAAGCCGATGCAGGCCAGGTCCGAAGGGTAGGTTGGCAAGATGAAGTAGCCATACGCTGCGCCGTAGAAACCAACGATAATGGCGGGGTCAATTCCCAGCTGCAGGCCAATCGGAGCGATGGCAACCAGGGCGGCGGCCTGGGAGTTAACCAGCTTGGACACGATGACCAGCACCACGGCGTAGGCCCACGGGGCGGCCTCGACCACGGACCCGAGGTTGGACTCTAGGGCATCGATATGGGCTTCGAAGAAGGTATCTGCCATCCATGCCACACCAAAGACGGAGAATACTGCGGTCATACCGGCCTTAAAGACTGGCGTGGACGCGATCTTCTTCGGGTCTGGCTTGCAGCTGAGCAGGATGATTGCGCCGGCAACAAGCATGACCATCTGGATAACCAGGTTCATCGAAAGCGGGCTCAACTCGCCATCATCGCCTGGGACGAGGGGGCGCAGGAATTCGAACGCACCGAGCGCGACCACGCTGGCGATAGCCACGAGGAAGATAACCACTGCTCGTTTTGCTTCCGGCGAAAATTCTTCATCCATCAGCGATCCGGTGGACTGGTGAATGCTTTCTGCAAACTCCGGATCCTTCATGCGCTCCTGGAATGCCGGGTCCTCGTCCAGGTCCTTACCGCGGCGCAGCGACCACAGCGAGGCAAGAATGACACCGGCAAGCGAGGCGGGCATAGCCACCATGAGGATCTGCGGAATGGAATAGGCGTGATCGATAGCACCGGCGTTTTCCGCGATGATGGACGCTAGGGATACGGTGGCCACAGATACTGGCGAGGCCGTAATACCCATCTGAGCCGACGTTGATGCCACGGCCATGGGGCGCTCTGGGCGGATGCCCTTCTTCAGGGCAATGTCCTCGATGATCGGAAACATCGTGTAGACCACGTGGCCCGTACCGCACAGGACCGTCAGGAACCAAGTGGTTAGCGGCGCGAGGATGGTAATGCGCTCTGGGTGGGCGCGGAGAAACTTCTCGGCAAATTGCATCATCACTTCTAGGCCGCGCGCCTGTTGCAAGGTGGCGGCGCAACCGATGACCGCAATGATGGTCAGCATCACGGATACCGGCGGCTCACCCGGGGCGAGGCCGAAGACAAAGACCATGAGCATCAAACCGATGCCGGAAATAAGACCAAGTCCGATGCCACCATAACGAGTGCCCAATAGCAGGGCACTGAGGATGATGATGACCTGGAGCACGATGGCCAGAATTGAATCTGGCGCAATTACGCTGGCTAGCATGCTGAGCCTTCCATCACGAGAGAATTATTAACTGGTTATATCCTAAACAGACCCACATAACCGGACATAAACGGAAAGGCGAGCGAATTCTCACACCGTGTCCGGTGCAATAATCGCTCGCCTGAGTGCTATAATCCCAGCGTAACGGGCATACTGCTAGCGCTTCTTGCCGCGCTTTTCCCTCACGCGCACTGCGATGCGGATAGGCGTTCCGTGGAAACCAAACCGCTCGCGGAACTTGCGCTCAAGGTAGCGGCGATACGCCGCGTCCAAGAAGCCCGTCGTAAATAAGACGATGGTCGGCGGCTGAGTCGACGCCTGCGTGGCGAACAATACGCGCGGCAGGCGGTTATTTTTCATCGGCGGCGGATTAGCCGCGATAGCCTCACGCAACCAGTTATTCAGCTGGCCCGTGGACACACGCTGATCCCAACTTTCCAGTGCCTCAATCATGGCCGGCTCCAGCTTCTGCAGCGCGCGGCCCGTTTCCGCAGAGATATTCACGCGCGTAACCCACGGCAAGTGGCTCAGCTGCTGATCAATCTCGCGGTCCAGGTAATAGCGGCGATCCTCATCCATGAGGTCCCACTTATTGAACGCAATAACTAGGGCCTTGCCCGCCTCGAGCACCATATTGAGCACGCGCTGGTCTTGCTCGGAGATCTCCTCAGAGGCGTCGATAAGCATGATGCAAACCTCGGCCGCATCGATAACGCCGCGGGTACGCAAGGACGCATAGTACTCATGCCCCTGCGCGTTCTTTACCTTCTTGCGCAGGCCCGCGGTATCAATGAACTTCCACAGCTGCTCATCCAGCTGCACTAGAGAGTCCACCGGATCCACGGTCGTTCCCGCGACGTTGTCGACCACGGAGCGCTCCTCGCTGGTGAGCTTATTCAGCAGCGAGGACTTGCCCACGTTGGGCTTGCCCACCAATGCGACGCGGCGAGGTCCGGAGGTAATCGCGGTCTGCCGAGGTTCTTCAGGGAAGACCCGCAAAATCTCATCGAGCACGTCCGCACCGCCGCGGCCATGCTGGGCGGATACGGGCCACGGATCACCCAAACCCAAGGCATAAAATTCCGCCATATCTGCGTACTGATTATCGGAATCGAACTTATTCGATACCAAAATCACTGGCACAGGCGACTTCTGCAGACGGCGAGCCATGACCTCATCCGTCTCCGTAATGCCCACCTTGGTGTCCACCACCATAACGATGACATCGGCGGTTTCCATGGCTACTTCTGCCTGGCGGGCAATCGCCGCATGGATGCCCTTCACGTTGGGATCCCAGCCACCGGTGTCCTGTACCAAAAAGCGCTGACCGTTCCAGTCCGCAACGTAGGAAATTCGGTCACGGGTAACGCCTGGGTGGTCCTCTACCACCGCTTCGCGGCGGCCAAGGAAACGGTTAACCAACGAGGACTTACCCACATTTGGGCGACCGACAACGGCCACCGTGCACAGGGCTTCTTCGGTGTGGTCATCAGACTCCACGCCGAACGCACGGGAGAGTTCTTCCCACTCCTCTTCACTCAGAGGCTCTTCTGCATGCGAATCGTCGCCATAATCGGCCTCACCAAATTCCGAGTCATCGAAGTCATAGTCGAATTCCTCGGTATTGAAATCATCGGCGGCCCAACCAGGAGAGGCTTCTACCACCTCGTCATCGAACTTACCGGCTGGGTAATGGAACTGAGTCTCCGACTCTTCCTGGGGATCGTGATTAGTCATTGACAGACTCCTTTACCACGTTAATCAGAGCTTCCAGCACATCCTCTGGGCTCATATTGGAGGTATCGACTAGGGTTGCGTCTTCCGCTGGGCGCAAAGGTGAGGCCTTGCGGGAAGAATCCGCCGCATCACGGCGCTGGACATCTGCGAGCACCGTCTCGTAATCCGAAGCGATGCCCGCCTTTTCATTCTGGGTTTGGCGGCGCTGCGCGCGGACCTCGGCAGAGGCAGTCATGAATGCCTTAGCGGGGGCGTCGGCAAGCACCACAGTGCCAATATCGCGCCCTTCTACAATCGCGCGGTGCGCTTCGCGGGCAAGCTTGCGCTGCAGCGCTACCAGATTCTCGCGCACCTCCGGAATGGCTGATACGGCGGAAACATTACGGGTGACTTCGTCTTCGCGAATAACGCGCGAGACGTCCTCGCCGCCGAGGAGAACTTCAGTGGAGTCCGGGTCATCGGATACTCCCAAGGGCAGATTGGCCGTAGCCGCAATAACCGCGGCGGTATCAGCAGGGTCGACGCCTTCACGCAGCACAGCAAGCGTTGCCACTCGGTACATAGCACCAGTGTCGACGTACTTTGCATCCAGCTGCTTGGCCAGCGCACGGCACGTGGTCGACTTTCCAGTTCCAGATGGGCCATCCACGGCGAGGATGAGACCCTCATTCGGCATATTAGAAATCATTACATCTCCACCGCCTTGTACAGGCTAGTCAGCTCGCTGGAATTAAGGGCACGCAGACCTCCAGGCTTCATATCGCCCAGCTGGACTGTATGCAGCTTGGTGCGCACCAGGCGCTGCACGGGGAAGCCGGCCTCCTTCAACATGCGGCGCACGATATGCTTGCGGCCTTCATGCAGTTCAAGACGCACCAAGGAATAACCCTGGTTGGTATCAACTACCTGTGCAAAGTCGGCCTTTGCCAGTCCGTCTTCCAGCTCGATGCCTTCCTTGAGCTGTCGCACGAGCTTCCTATCGGCCTCACCCAATACGGTGGCGAGGTAGGTCTTGGTCACCTCGTACTTAGGGTGCATCAAGCGGTTGGCCAACTCGCCATCATTGGTGAGGATGAGCAGGCCTTCCGTATCGGCGTCGAGGCGGCCAACGTGAAAGAGTCGCTGGCCAGCTGCGACCTTTTCTGACACCACGTCGCCCACGCACGGTCGCCCCAGGTCATCGGACATGGTGGACTGCATGCCGCGCGGCTTATTGAGCACAAAATATTCGTGCTCCTCATTGACGTTGACGCGCACGCCGTCCACTCGGATGACGTCGACGGAGGGGTTTACCTTGACGCCTTGCTTGGCGATGATCTTGCCGTTGACCTCAACTCGGCCGGCATCGATGAGGATTTCTGCGTGGCGGCGGGAAGCGACGCCTGCCTTGGCGAGCACCTTTTGGAGGCGCTCTCCCTTGGGCTTGTCTTCATCAACCAGCCAATCGGCGCCCAATTCGCGGGCTACGGATTCTGCAGTAGCCTTCTGCTTTTTCTTTGACACATGCTGGTGACGGGCCGGCTTGGCATTGGAGACAATGATGTCACTGTCTCGCTGCTTCTTATCCGGTGTGCCGTCACGGCGAGCGGGAGGAGTCACGTACGTGTCCTTTTCTCTCGAAGATATGAAATTACCTGGGCAATCCTACCCCACGCTAGTACTCTTCGTCGATCGCCTCGACGTCAGGCAACAGCGGCGCCAAGTCAGGCAGGCGCTCCAAAGAATCGATCCCCAATAACTCGAGAAATAATTCCGTTGTCTCGTACCGGTGCGCGGCGCCCTCAAAATCATCCTGCGGCAGCTCCCGGACCAACCCGCGCAGGTTAAGGGTCCGCATTACGCCATCGACATTGACGCCGCGAACCGCCGCCACCTGCTGGCGAGTGACGGGCTGGCGATAAGCCACTACCGCCAAAGTCTCCAGGGCAGCGCGAGAAAGCTTGGTTTGGGCGCCATCCAAGAGGAATTCTTCTACCGCCCCGGCATTTTCGGTGCGCGTATAAAAGCGCCACCCCTCTTGGGTCTCGCGCAGGTCAATACCAGAACCGCGACTATCCAACTCCCGCTGAATAGAACGCAAGCAATCACTGACGACGTCCCTTTCCGCCCCCAGCGCACGCGCCAAAGACTCCACAGAAGCTGGGGAGTCGAGCACGAGCAATATGGACTCAAGACGGGAACGCAGCTGCGAGATGAGGGGAAGATCCATAGCGCCCGAGTTTACTGCAGAGGAAAAAGTCGCAGAAAATTCCCCAAATCACTTTCGCTCCCCACTGTGACTCGTCTAACATATTGTCATGGAAACTATCACTCGCACCGACAGACTCATCCTCATCCCGCTGTCCGCCGCTAATACCGAAGATACCCACAAGGTCTACAGCGACGGACGTATCTGGAGCCACCGTCCCAATGGGCGCTTTGCCGATATCCGCACCACGCGTGCACTCGCACAAGCATCCTCTCAGTCGTGGGACGCGCACCACTTCGGCCCTTGGGCCGCGTATATGCGCCACAATCCTTCGGAATTCGTCGGCGTCGGTGGTGCCATCTTCGTCGAAGAGGCAAACTTCTGGGACATCAAATACCGCCTGCGCCCCGCCCATTGGGGTGCCGGTTTTGCCACCGAGATCACCTCCGAGGCGGTGAAGAGCATCCGCCAGGTGGACCCCAACTCCCCCATTACGGCCCGCGTGACCACAAATCACCCGGCGGCCATCCGGGTCATCGAAAAGCAAGGGCTCCAACAAGTATGGGAAGGGCGCCGCATAGGCACCGAGGACAACCCCGAGGAACCAGACGTACGCGTCTACTCCGACCGCGAGCTCTCCCCCGAGACGCTGGAATTCATCCAGCAGCGGCCTTAGTCCCAGTTCGCTGCGGCAACTACCGCTGGGTCAACATCCAGGCCTGTCCACGATAGGTCCAGCTGACCCAGCGCTTCTTCTTGTTGTGCATCAACCGCTTTGGCTTTGTACAACTCCAACAGGGCCAAGAAACGCCCCACTACCTGCATAGAAACCGTACAGTCGCGGGTTAGTGCACCAAAGCTGGTCCATTGACCTGCGCCGAGAAGCTTGAGTGTTTCCAAAATCTTGCCGGCCTGCTCTGGCACCGATACTGCTACGGCGTGCACGTGGCCGGTTGCCACTTCCTCCGGTGGCTTGGGACGGAACACGCCCGCCGCTAGCTCGGCAAAGCTGGCCGGCGTATGACCGAGCGAAACTGGAGGCAAAAGCTCAGCAAACCTCTCCTCGATGGAAACCGCCCGCGGATAGCTCCGCTGCGCCTCGCGCTGCCACACGGCGAATTGGTCCGCTGCTTGTTTATAAGCCTTGTACTGCAACAGGCGGGCAAAAAGGAGGTCGCGCGACTCCAGCAGTTCCAAGTCTTCAATATCGTCGACATCACCGCGCGGCAAAAGCCGCGCTGCCTTCAAGTCCAAAAGCGTAGCTGCCACCAATAGAAAATCAGTGGTCTCATCCAGATCAGCGGACTCTCCCAGCTGGCGTGTATACGCCACGAATTCGTCCGTTACTTCTGACAGCGCAACGTCAGTCACGTCCATCTTCTTGGACTGAATAAGCTGCAAAAGCAGGTCAAAAGGGCCTTCAAAATTCCGCAGTGCAATGCGAAAGCCCGTAATCTCCGGCTGGGTCACGATACCTTAAACGGTCGAGCGCTCAATGACCTCTTTGGCCAAGTTCCGGTACTGCTGCGTGGCCGGGGAGCTTGGCGCCCAGGTAGTAATCGGCTCGCCGGCTACCGAAGTCTCTGGGAACCGAACGGTCCGGGTAATGACGGTGTCAAAGACCTTATCGCCAAAGTAGTCCACCACTCGGGACATAACTTCCCGGGCGTGCTTGGTCCGGCGATCAAACATGGTCACTAGAATTCCCATGACCTCAAGGTCAAAGTTAATGCGATCAGAAACCTTTTCCACGGTATCGGTCAACAGCGCCAAACCGCGCAGAGAGAAGAACTCGCACTCCATAGGGATGATCACACCCTGTGAGCAAGCAAGGGCATTGACGGTGAGCAGGCCCAAGGAGGGCTGGCAGTCAATAATGATGAAATCATAATCGCGGCGCACGGGACGCAGGGCGCGGGCAAGGGTGTGCTCGCGACCGACTTCATTGACCATCTGTATTTCCGCAGCGGAAAGGTCGATATTCGCCGGCACCAGATCTAAGCCCGACACCCCGGTGTGCTGGATAGCGGAATGAATAGAGGTGTGGCTATCGAGCATCACGTCATAGATGGTGTCCTCGATATCGTCATGCGTGAGCCCGAGTCCCGCCGAAAGCGCACCCTGGGGGTCAAGGTCAACCAAGAGGACTTTACGGCCGTACTCGGCCAAGCAGGCACCCATATTGATGGTTGAGGTGGTTTTACCTACGCCACCCTTTTGGTTACACATCGAAATGATGGTGGCCGGCCCATGCTTTTCCAAGGGTGCGGGTTCCGGTAGCTCACGGATAGGACGACCGGTCAGCCCCACCTCTACGTCAGAGGCAGAAAATAGACCCTCTTCGCTCACAGTCACACCTGCTTCCTTGACGCCAAGTTCCGGACCATGACACTTGGCTTAGGGTTGATTACAACGTTGTCATTAAAGCGTACCCGTTACAGGTTAAAAGTACCGAGACTTAGCCTATATCAAGCGTTTAGCGTTGACTAGAACGGCGTTTGCGGATTGCCACCAGAGCTATGAGCGCGATGAGTACCGCCGCGGCTGCCCCTCCAATAATCCAGCCCAAATGTGAGCCGCCGTCTTCTTCTTTGGGGTCCTTTTGCTGGCGCTCATCGAGGTTTTCCGCGGCGGATTGATAATTAGGGTCCTGCAGCGTGACGATGAGTGCGGCCCCAGAACCGTCATTGCGTAGCAACTGCATGATGAAGGGATTATCAGGCGCCTCGCCCTCCGGATAGGTCAGCGTGAGGGTTCGAGAAGAGGCGTCCACATCACGCTCTACGCCTTGGATAATATTGCCCTCGCCATCGAGGTAGCGCAGCGTGACGTCATTTTCTTGCGTGTCCTTGAACTGCTGGTAGAGGTCATAGGCCTGCTTGAGGCCCATCTTTGCGGTAATAGTATTGCCTTCGATTTTGGATTCGAGATTGACGTATTCCGCACCGTCAAGGTTGGCTTCCCCAGCAGGCTTGCGCTCCGGCTTTTTACCTGGAACAACAGGCAAGTTGCTATTTTCTTTCGCCGGCGCGGGCCTGTCATCTCCGCCTTCGGCATCTTTTCCGGCTGGCGCCTTGTCACCTTGAGCCGGCTTATCAGAGCCCGGATCCGGCGCTGGCGCTGGGTTCGGGCCGCCTTCCGCGCCGTCAATTTCTTCCTGAATGTCCTCCTGTGCGACCGACCCATCGGCTACCAGCGTCAGGGTTGCATTCATGCCTTGGGCGGAGACAGGAACCGAGATTTGGCCGCCATCTGCCGGGGCGGTGATGGTAGCGGAGGTACCTGAGGCGGAGACGTTCCACCCATCGCCGGAGTAGTTGGCTTCGGCCGGCACGGGCAAGCTTACAGTCGTGGTCTGGCCGGCAGGAACCGAAATGGGAGCGGCAATAGCAGCCTCTACTTCCGGCGGCAGCTGGGCGTGTGCCACCGCTGGGAAAAACAATGCGGCAGAAATCGCCGCACCAGCTACACGAGTTGAAAACATATAGGTCCTTTCTTAGGCACGGGGGTGCGCAGTGCGCCAGACCTCGCGCAAGGAGTCGGCAGTGACGTGAGTATATATTTGCGTTGTTGTCACCGAGGAATGTCCCAGTAATTCTTGCACGGTGCGCACATCTGCGCCGCCTTCAAGCAGGTGCGTCGCAAAAGAATGCCGCAAGGTGTGCGGAGAAATGGATTTTCCCAATTGCGCCCGCTGCGCTGCAGTCTTCAACACAGTCCACGCACTTTGACGGGATAAAGCCCCACCGCGGGTATTGAGAAACAGCGCCGGCGTCTTACCTTTGCTCAGCGCCGGTCGCGCCCGCACCAAGTAGGCATCGAGAGCCTGGCGGGCATGCGAGCCCACTGGCACAATCCGTTCTTTGTCTCCCTTGCCCCGCAGGCGTATTACCTCTTGCGCGGAGGACACGTCATCAACGTTCAGAGAGATGATTTCCGAGATTCGCGCGCCGGTGCCATAGAGCATCTCCAGCAGGGCACGGTCGCGCACATTTACTGGAGTTTCAGTAGGAGTCGCTTCAATGAGGGCGGTGACCTCATCTACCGATAATGTCTCCGGCAAATGCTGCCCGGTTGACGGAGGGGTTACCTCAACCGCGACATCGACGTCCACTACGCCTTCTGACACGGCAAATTTATGCAGTCCGCGAGCAACGATGAGCGCTCGGTTGGCTGAGGACACAGCCATGTGTGAGCGCAGGTCTTTAAGATAAGCCTCCACCATCGGTCGCGTCACCGACCGCAGATCCTCTACCCCGTTATCCCCCAGCCACGAAAGGTAGCGGCGGACATCGCGGCGATAGTTGCTCAAGGTATTGGCAGAAACGCCGCGCTCGACTGCTAGGTGATTAAGCCAGGTCTGCGCTATGTTTTCTAGCGCACTCACAGCTGCTTTAGGTCCGCGCCCGTGCGGCGGGAGCTCATCGAGGTCGGTCGAAGGTCGAACGGCTCCTCCACGCTGCGGGTCTGCTTGCCGCCGCGCAGCACAGCGTAGGCCGCCAAGATGCCGCTGCAGGCGATGGAATTAACGATGTCACCGCGCAGCACCTTGTCGACGGCCTCGTCGAGGCCCACCCAGGCGACTTCCATATCGGCCTCTTCATCCCCCGTAGCCTCCATCCGGGGGACGTCGGAAAGCTCCGAGGCGAGGAATACGCGAACCGCCTCTTCGCAGAAACCCGGCGAGGTGACAAGGTCCGTCAGCACGGACCAGGTCTGTGCGCTCAAACCGGCCTCTTCCTGCAACTCACGCTGCGCGCCGGTTAGCTCATCCTCACCGCGAACGTCGAGCAATCCCGCCGGCAGTTCCCACAGGCGCTTTCCCACGCTGTGGCGGTACTGATACACCATCGCAATACGCTCGTCTGAGTCCACTGCTACGACGGCCACAGCACCTAGGTGCTCGACTACTTCCCGGGAGGCAGAAACGCCGCCGGGCATGACTACCTCGTCGCGGCGGAGGGCGAGAATGGGGGCTTCGACAAGCAGCTGCGAATCAAGCACCTTGAAATCATGCGCCATGGGCTATTCCTTTCCCGGCAAGGCGGAGTCAGCAGTTTCGGTGGCGCCATAGTCGCCCTGGCCACCATCAAGTTGTTCCTGGGTGGCCAGAATGACCGCAATGCGCTCCACCGCCCGTTCGGTGCTATCGACCGTAGACAGCTCCGCGTCCTGATCACGCACCTGGGCTAGCGCCTTATCATCCTGGGTCTGCTTGGTACGCCCACTCAACACCACGGACCCATTGACATCATCTAGGCCAGTGGCAAATTCTGCCAGCGCGCTGGACGGGTAACCACGCAGGCCATTGCCAGAGACCACGATAATGGCCTGGGCAGGCACGATGGTTCCATCTTCGTAATCAATAAAGCCCTCGTCGCGCAGCTTATGGAGCACCTCTGCACGCTCGTCTACCGAGGCCAAAGGCTTCGTGCTCTCAGGATCCATAGACAGCGCAGTACCTAAGACCTCACCGCTGAGGGCTCCTGCAGAATCCAAGTCCTTGATATCTGCCTTTTTAGGCGCAGTATCTTTCAAGATGGGAAGCAGCTTGTCCTTAGTTTCGGGGCGCAAGAAGTCCTTGGTCAGCTTAATCTCGCCGGCCTCGGTGGCATCGGAAGACTCCAAGAGCTTCCGGATCGCGTCTACATCGCCGCCGTTGGCGTCATCGGTGGTCACAATGAGCACTGGGCGCTGAGACAAGGCTCCATCAACCATTTCCGCCCCAGAATCGGCCACGATCTTGTCGCTGGCGTCATTTTGGGTCTGCAGAATCTTATTGTCTTGGACCACCTTGCGGTGCTCCTCGCGGATCGGGTCATCATCAGCCATGCTGGTGGTCAGGTTCGGCGCAATCACCAGGGCGCCTAAGGCTACGCCTACCGCCGCGCCGAAGCCCAAGCCTGCTACGAGCTCAGTCTTTGCCATGCCTTATGCGCCCCCAAAGAGGCTAGACCAGGTTTCGCTAAGGTTGCTAGCAAAGTCTTGGCTGCCGCCAAAACCGACGATGAGGATGACCGCCGCAATGGCAACCAGGATTCCCAATACCGCCCACAACCAGCCGAGGTTGGAGGAAGGCGCACTGTAGAGATTGATCACCGCATCAGCGTCAACCACCTTGGTACCGGCCTTGAGACGGGACAGCACGGCCGAGGGGTTGGTGCGGTCAGCAAAGATATCATCGAGGTCTACCCCACCGCCGGCCTGCACGATGAGATCCGCGCCGTGGTAATCGGCAAAGAGCAGGCCCAAATCGGTACCGGAATGCGTTGCCGCGGGGAAGGTCATCGCACCAATGCCCAGGTCCTGGATGCGGTCGAGGCCTTCTACCTCACCTTCCGGGTCCGCAGGAACGATTACGCGGGCGCCGCAACGCAGAGCTTCATCGCTCACGCTATTCGGATCCCCAATAATGAAATCCGGCTTATATCCTTGGGCCAGCAACGAATCTGCCGCTGCTCCCACAGCAATTAGCAGCGGCTCATACTCGCGAATAAAGTTGCGTAGCTGCTTGAGCTGTTCGCGGTGCCTATCGGTAGGCGAAAAGAGGACGACCTTGCGGCCGGCGATTTCGGAGCCGGAGGCGGGGACACCGAGGCCGTCGATAAGCAGCGGGCCTTCCGAGTTAATAAAATCGATGGAATTGCCAAAGAAGGATTCCATGTGGTCAATCAGCGCGCCCTGCGCCGCGGTGAAGTTCTTTTCTGCTCGCTCACGGGTTACCACGCGGCCGGTGCCGAGCGCCTTATCGCCGCTAAAGACGGTGCCGTCCTCCCCGATGCGAGCCTTTTTGCCTTCTTTGAACTCGGAAACAAAGGACTGGCCAACGCCTTCAAGGAGGGTAATGTCGGCGTCAAGCAACATGTGCGGGCCATAATTTGGGACCGTGCCGGTAGAAAACTCCGCCACGTTAATGACTGCGGAGGGCTTAAGGTCTACGAGGGTCTGAGCCTCGTGGCGAGAGATATTGGCCGCATCAATTACGGCGACGTCGCCTTCACTAAACTTTTTCATCCCCTTAGCGCCTGGAGTGCAATCGCGCAGTGCACCAGGCTGCTCGGGGTTACGGGAAAACAGAGCCATGGGCCCTATTGTGGCGTGATCATGGTTTCGAGTGGGCGAGGCGCGCGGAAGCTTCTTCCTGTGCGCGGTCAAAAAGCTCCTGTGCGTGCGCGCGGCCGGTTTCGGTATCGTCCAAACCTGCCAGCATGCGGGCCAGTTCCTCCACGCGCTCCTCCTGTGACAGCTCGGCCACGCCAGAGGTAAATTTCTCCTTCGATACATGCAGGTGCGCATCCGCATACGCTGCGACCTGCGGCAGGTGCGTTACCACAATCACTTGATTATGCACCGCCAAGCGGGCTAAGCGGCGGCCGATCTCTACCGCTGCGCGGCCACCCACGCCTGCATCGACCTCATCGAAGACCAAGGTGGCGCCGTCCTCGTCTGCCAGCACGACCTCCAAGGCCAACATGACACGGGAAAGCTCGCCGCCCGAGGCAGCAGAGGCGATCGGCTTACCATTCAACTGCAGCTCGGCTGCGTCTGCACCGGACTTAGAATATTTCGCCTGCGTAAGCTCGACCGACAGAGTCGAATTCGGCATGGCTAAGCCGTGGAGCTCCTGCGTTACCTGCTCGCCCAGGGCCTTCGCCGCTTTCCGACGCCCCTTTGTCAGCTCCCCTGCCCGCTCAATCATTACCGCTTCAGCGTCTTTGACCTGCTTTTTCAGATCCTCCAGGGCTTCTGTGGAGGTATCCATGGACTCCAGTTTTGCCGCTGCCTCATTGCGCCAGGCGAGCACGCCATCAATATCCCCCGCGTACTTCCTGGTCAACGTGCGCAATTCCTGCTGCCGCTGGAGGGACTTTTCCAACAGGTGTGGATCCGCCGGAAGTCCGGCTAGATACCCACCGAGCTCGCCGGAGATATCGCCCAGCTGCGAAGTAATCTCGCTAAGCCGCTCGCCCAAGGCCGCTAGTTCCTTATCGGTGGATCCCGCCAAGGCAGAAACCGCCCGGCCTAGCAGTGCCGAGGCGGCCTCCTCCAATTCCTCGGTGCCGTCGATGGAAGCCAGGGCAATTTCCGCGGACTCGCGCAGCCCATCGACGTCTTGCAGCTTGCGAACCAGCTGCACCAGTTCTTCATCCTCGCCGGGTTCTGGGGCGATGCCATCGATCTCATCGACAGCGAATTGCAGGCGGTCAACCTCTTGCGCCAGCTCGCGGCGCTGCTCCGTGCGCCGCTTATAGTCCTTGGCAAGGCTGCGCCACTCTTTGAAGGCCTCGGTATAGCGCTCTCGCACACGCGCCAATTTCGGATCCGCACGGTCTACCGCACCCAGTTGTTCCTCGGGCGCGAGCAAACGCAGCTGATCATTTTGCCCGTGGACCGTTATAAGCTCGCGCGCGAAATCGCCCAGAGTTGCAGCCGGCACCGCACGGCCGCCTAAATAGGCCCGCGATCTTCCGGCGGCAGAGACCGTGCGTGAAACGATATACTCGCCATTTTCGTCAGCATCGCCGCCGACCGACTCCACCAACTCACGGATGGATTCTTTCGACGAAGAAAAGTGCCCCTCCACTGCAGCCTTCTTCGCGCCATCGCGCACTCGAGAGGCGTCCGCGCGACCACCGGCTAAGAGCCTTAAACCAGTAACCACCATGGTCTTACCCGCACCGGTTTCACCGGTAAGCACGGTAAGGCCCGCGGATAGTTCCGCAGAGCTCTGGCTAATGACGCCCAGATCATTGATGGAAATATCGACGAGCACTACTTCTCCTTCGGCCCGCGCCACCCTTCTACGGGCAGGCGCAGCTTCGAGACTAAACGGTCAGTAAAAGGTTGGTCATCCAAGCGTACCCACCGCACCGGACGCTCGCCTCGCACTACTTCCACACGTGCCCCTGCTGGCATCGCAAATTCGCGGAAGCCATCTAATATCACTGTGGCGGGAGTCGTGCGCATCGTCGATTCGACGGCTACTAAAGAATTGGGCGATACAACCAATGGCTTGGTAAACAGCGCATGCGCATTATTCGGCACTACCAAGATTGCATCCAGAGAGGGCCACAACACCGGACCACCTGCGGAAAACGCATAGGCGGTCGATCCAGTGGGCGTGGAAATCAGCACCCCATCGCAGCCAAAGGACGACACTGGCCGGCGGTCGACTTCCAAGATTGCATCTAGCACGCCGGAGCGGTTTTGGTTTTCTACCGAAGCCTCATTCAAAGCCCAGCTGCGGTTGAGAAGGGTTCCCTCCTCATCAAAGATGGACACATCAATGGTGAGGCGGTCCTCAATGCGGTAGCGCTTTTCAATCACGCGCACCAAGGCCTGATCGAGGGATTCGACCTCCCACTCGGCGAGGAATCCCACGTGGCCTAGATTGATGCCCAGCACCGGAATATCTACGGCACGCGCCATGTCGGCGGCACGGAGGAAGGTTCCATCGCCGCCTAAAACCAACACCAATTCGCACCCCGCGGCCGCATCTTCGGTGTGCGGTACATGCTTCAATCCCGGCAGTACCTTTTCGTCCGCGCACACTCGTACGGTAATTCCCGCATCTTGCAAAAGCTCAGCTGCACGCGACGTCGCCTCCAGGTTTTGCTGGCGGTTGGCATGAGGCACCAACAGGATTTCACGGGTCATTGCGGGCCTTCCTCGACTGCACGGTCAATCATTTCTTCCACTTTAGCCAGATCTGTGGACTGACCGTCCTTTTTCAGCCACAGGAAGTACTCCACATTGCCGCTTGGCCCAGGCAGCGGGGATGCCACAGCCCCATGCATGCTAAGCCCCAGGGACAACGCAAATTCAGCGACCTCCTTGGTTACTTCTTTACGCAACTCCGGCGAACGGACCACGCCACCGCTTCCGAGGCGCTCTTTGCCCACTTCAAATTGCGGCTTCACCATAGGCAACAACCAAGCGCCGTCCTTCAGACAATCCACAATGGCCGGCAATACCAAGCGGAGGGAAATGAAGGACAAATCGCCTACCATGCCGTCGCAGGGGCCGTCGGTAAGCTCAAGCGTTAAATTCCGGATATTCGTGCGGTCTAAAACGGTTACGCGATCATCGTTTTGCAGGCGCCAGAGCAGCTGCCCATAGCCCACGTCGACAGACAGCACTTCCTGCGCACCGTGTTCCAGGCACACGTCTGTAAAGCCACCGGTAGAAGCGCCGGCATCGAGGATGCGGCCGTTCATGTCGACGTCGAACTCGGCCAAGGCACCCAAAAGCTTGTGAGCGCCACGTGAAGCCCACTTGTCTTCTTCGGCTTCCTCTACCTTGATGGAAACCTCGGGCTCTACAATCGACGCCGGCTTGTGCGCCTTGAAGCCACCCACCGTGACACGGCCGGACTTAATCATCTCCCGTGCCTGCTCACGTGACCGGGCAATCTTTCGGCGCACCAGCTCCGCATCTAACCTACGACGTTGTGGGGGCATTAATTCTCCTGCAATGCATCGCGCAACACATTGTGAGCGCGATCAAGCTGATCTACTTCAGCGGCCAAATCCGCTGCGTCTTCTCCAAGGATCTCTGCTACTTCCGCATCGATCTCTACCGGTTCCTTGACGGCTCGAAAGTCGTGCGGCTTTACCGCCATTGCGCAACAACCTTTTCCGCGCGCTCGCTACGCGGCTGAATATAGCGTGGCGGCGACGGCATGGCCCATGCAACTTCCAACACGGTGCGCAATGCCTGAACGGAGGTAGACTTTTCGTCGCCGCCCTCGAGCAGAAGGTCATGACCATCGCACCGCGCCGTAAATCCACCCTGTGCGCCGGGACGAGCGACGGAGACGGGAAGGGCAAGCTCGTGCATTCCTGCACCGATAAAGTTAGGGCGTGACTCCACAGGTGCTTCAATCAGCTCCAACTCACCAGAAACGCCGGTGAGCACATGGAAGGTATCCATTGCTGCAGAGTTGCCACCTGCAATATCAGTATCCAGACGGTCGCCCACAGCAAGTGGCTTCTTCGCGCCGATTTGCTTTGCGGCAAAAGTAAACATGGCCGGCTCAGGCTTGCCAGCAGATACCGGCTCTACACCAGTGGCTGACTGGATGGCAGCAACCAGAGAACCATTTCCCACAGCAAGACCTCTCTCAATTGGCAGAGAGGTATCAAGGTTAGAGGCAAAGAACTTGGCTCCCTGGCGGATGGCCAAGGCACCTTCAGTCAAGTGTTCCCAGCCAACCGAGCGGTCAAAGCCTTGCACAACGGCAGCAGGCTTGTCATCAGCGCTGGAAACTACCTTGAAGCCCATCTCCCGGGCCAAGTCACGGAGGGAATCGGCACCGATGATAAGCAGCTTTGCCCCAGCTGGGACCTCTTCGGCTGCTAGTTGTAGAACCGCTTGCGCAGAGGTAACGATCTGTTCCGTACCCGCGGTGAGACCGATGTCCGCTAGCATCTTCGCCACTGCCTGTGGGCTGCGCGAAGCATTGTTGGTCACATACACTGCCGGCACTCCGCAGGTGTTGATGACGTCCACCACGTTAGAAAGCGGGCGACCGCCTTCCCACACAGTGCCATCGAGATCAAGAAGAAGAGCGTCGTGCTTGCTGAGAACCGTCACTACTTGCACTCCTCAAGGCGCTCGGCAGCATCAGTCCAGTCGCCTTCATCAATAGAAACTGCGTGCTCAAACCAGTCCCGAGCCTCGTCCTTTCGGCCTGCTTCAAGCAGAGCATTACCGTAGGCATAAGCAAGACGGCACGCGCTTACCCCGCGGGCATCGCGATCAGGATGTGCGCGCTGAATGGTGACAACCGCGGACTCGGCTTGCCCCATGTCTAGGCGGGCGCCGGCCAGAACAATCGCCAGCTCAATCTTGGACTCTTCATCAAGTTCCGATGCTTCCTCCGCACGACCTAGCTCCAGCGCCTTCTCCGGGCGGCCCAAACCGCGCTCGCAATCAGCCATTACTGCAAGCATTCCGGGGCCACCGGAAATGCGGCGCGCGGCACGCAGCTCAGCAAGCGCTTCCTTCCACTCGCCCGCACGATACGCAGCAATTCCATTGACCTCACGAGCAATGGCGACGCGGCCAGCGCGGTCCTTGGCGGCGCGCGCATGCCGCAATGCAAGCTTGGGATCATCTTCCATCCAGGTCGCAGCCATGATCATATGCTTAGCGACGGCCTCGGAGTTCTCCTTCGATAGCGACTTCAGGTCCTGCAGCACCATCGGGTCCAGGTCGTTGACATCTACCTCTGCCGGGATGTCTGGGTCACTCATGCGACGGTTAATGCGTTCCTCACGGTAACCGGAGCGCTGCGGCGAAAAAGACTTCTTCTTCCGGGAATCGCCCTTAAAATCACGGCCCTTGTTATTGCGTGGCTTACGGTCACGTCCGCCTCGCCCATTGTGATTGCGCTCCGACATTCAGCCCTACCCTTTCTTGGTTGGAACTAGCACAGAAATACCGGCCCTATTCTACAACCCGCAAACCAAAAGCCGGAATTTAGATCCTGACGGGCTGCCGCAGCGCTACCCAAACATTACTCATCAAACCAACCCAGAGGCACACCGTGAAGCGTCCTGGGTTTAGTTCCTACCTCAGCTAAGGAAGGATTGAACTATGCCT
>CALLKG010000079.1:0-31523 GCA_938008395.1 Corynebacterium tuberculostearicum | reverse complement strand
CCGCAGCACCGCCGCGTGCCGTGCGACCGGCGCGATGGAGATAGGCTTTGTGCTCTGCGGGCGGATCGACGTGAACGACGAGTGAAACGTCTGCAATATCGATACCGCGGGCGGCAATATCGGTGGCGACCAAGACTGGAATGCTGCCATCGGCGAAGCCTTCGATAGCGCGGGTACGCGCGCCTTGGCCTTTATCGCCATGCAATGGATAAGCGTTAATGCCGGAGCGACGCAATTTCTTGACCTGCCTGTCCACGCCGTGCTTGGTGCGCATGAACATGATGGTTTTGCCTTGGCGGGCAGCAATGCGTAGCACCACCTCGTTGCGGGCGGGTCGCTCGCCGACGAAAAAGAGGTGATGGGACATGGAATCCACTGCAGCTTGCACCGGGGCAGTGGAGTGGACCACCGGATTGTGGAGGAATTGCTCCACCAGTTTGTTGACGTCGCCGTCAAGCGTCGCCGAAAACAGCAAGCGCTGGCCTTGAGCCGGAGTTAGGCGCATAAGCTTGCGTACCTGGGGCAAAAAGCCCATATCGGCCATCTGGTCGGCTTCATCCAGTGCAGTAATCTGGACCGCATCCAAATGCAGCTTGCCCTGGTCAATTAGATCCTGGGCACGGCCAGGGGTAGCGACAAGTACATCAACGGGGCGGGCGAGGGAGCGGATATGGTGATTAATATTTACCCCACCCACGACAGCAAGCACTCTTAAGCCCAGCGTTGCCGCAGGTTCATCAAGGCGCTGGTGAATCTGAGTAGCTAACTCGCGGGTCGGGGCGAGGATAAGCGCCCGGGGATGAGCAGGCTTGGAAGCACCAGTTCCGGCAAGGCGGGCGAGTATGGGCAGGCCAAAGGTATAGGTCTTGCCCGACCCGGTAGGGCCGCGGCCGAGTACGTCTTTGCCTGCAAGGGCGTCGGGAATCGCGGCTTTTTGAATAGGAAACGGTTCGGTAATGCCTTCGTTGTGCAGAACGTATACCAGGCGCTGGGGAAGGCCGAGATCGGCAAAGGTAGTCATCGCTTTCCCATCCTATCGGCAGCGTGGCGGATCGCCGCATTCCACGAGAAAGACCTGCGTGGAAAAGGCGAAAGGGCCCCGAAGGGCCCCTCATCACGTCACTGCGAATCTAGTCGGTCTGGGTCAGGCTGCGGTCACCGGACCACTCAATGTGGAAGGTGCCCGGCTTGTCGGTGCGCTTGAAGGTGTGGGCGCCGAAGAAATCTCGCTGGCCCTGGATGAGAGCGGCCGGCAGGCGCTCGGCACGCAGGCTGTCGTAGTAGGAGAGGGACGACGCAAAGACTGGTGCCGGCAGTCCCAGCTGGGTAGCGGCGACGACCACGCGGCGCCAAGGGTCGATGAGGTCTTCCAGCTCGCCCTTGAAGTAGGGGTCGAGAATGAGGGCGGGCAGGTCCGCATTATTGTCGTAGGCTGCGCGGATGCGATCCAAGAACTTGGCGCGGATGATGCAGCCGCCGCGCCAGATGGTTGCTAGATCGCGCGGGTCAACGTCCCAACCGAATTCTTCGGACCCAGCCTTAATCTCGTCAAAGCCCTGGGAGTAGGCAATGAGCTTGGCGGCATAAAGCGCGCGGCGCACATCCTCGATGAATTCTGCCTTGTCCACGTCCAGCGCCTTGATGGTGCCGGCGGGAAGCTTGCCTTCTTGCGCTGCGCTGCGCTGCGCGGTGGAGGAGGACAGCGCGCGGGCGAAGACGGATTCGGCAATACCGGTAATCGGAACGCCGAGCTCTAGGCCGTTGATGGCGGTCCAGCGGCCGGTGCCCTTCTGGCCGGCAGCGTCCACGATGACGTCGACAAGCGGGGCGCCAGTCTCCGGATCCTTTTGGGCCAGAACCTCGGCGGTGATTTCAATGAGGTAGGAATCAAGGTCGCCGGAGTTCCATTCGCGGAACACCTCTGCGATTTCGGCCGGTTCCATGCCCGCGCCATAGCGCAGCAGCTGATAAGCCTCGCCGATGACCTGCATATCGGCATACTCGATGCCATTGTGGACCATCTTGACAAAGTGGCCGGCGCCGTCCGCACCAATGTGGGTTACACACGGAGTGCCGTCCACGTTGGCGGCAATGGACTCAAGAATCGGGCCGAGGGTCTCCCACGATTCCTTGGGGCCGCCAGGCATGATGGCCGGACCGTTGAGCGCGCCCTCCTCGCCGCCGGAGATTCCGGCGCCGACGAAGTGCTTGCCGCGGGCGGCTACGTCCTTCTCGCGGCGAATGGTGTCAGTGAACAAAGCATTGCCGCCGTCGATGATGATATCGCCCTCATCCATGGCCTCGGCCAGCTGATCGATGACGGCATCGGTGGCCTTGCCAGCCTTGACCATGATGATTGCCTTGCGCGGGCGCTCCAAGGAAGCCACAAAGTCCTCGATGGTTTCCGAGGGCACGAAGTTGCCTTCCTCACCGTGGGCCTTAATGAGCGCATGAGTCTTTTCAGGGCTGCGGTTATACACCGCTACGGTATTGCCGTTGCGGGCAAAGTTACGGGCCAAATTAGAGCCCATGACCGCCAATCCCACGACGCCAATCTGAGCAAGTTCATTCTTATCAGTCATGCTGCCTATACTACGTCACTAGCGCGCAGCGCTGGCATCAACCGTTAGGCTGGTGGACTATGTCGGATACGCAAAAACTCAATGACTTGCTCCACGTCGCGCATACGCGGGTGCTCAACGCAGAAGAACTGGAGTCTCTCAATGCCTTAAACGGCGGCCTTGCGGAATTGCTAGGACTGCAGTTCACCCACGTGGGCCCGCGCGAGGCCCGTGCGAAACTGCAGGTGCTGCCGGAGCATCACCAACCCTGGGGAGTAGCCAACGGCGGGTTGTATTGCTCAATCGCAGAAACCGTGGCCTCCATTGCCAGCGTTGCGGCTGCCGACGCCCCCGCAGTCGGCGTCAATAACTCCAGCGACTTCATTCGCTCCACAGGTGAGGGCGAGTTAGAAGCCGTGGCTACGCCCGTGCAGCTAGGCGGCCGCACCCATCTGTGGAGCGTCGAGATGCGGCAAGGCCGCGAGCTTATCGCCCGCACCACCTTGCGCACTATGATTCTGCGCTAGTTCATCCGAGCGGCGGTAAAAGACATGCCGTGGGCGGAAAGCCGCTGCAGATAGGGCTTTCCAAGTCCGGTGGCCGGGGTGAGTACGCCGCCTGCGTGGCTAGTACCGGAGCGCGAATCGAGCAAGCAGAGAGCAGCCTGGCTCAGCATCATTGCGGTGACTTCATAGCCTGGGTCGCCTTGTGCCGACACAGTTGCTCGCCAGCGTTGGCCATCTTCGGTAATGCCGTGGTGGCTGACCTGGAAATGTGCACCGCTAGGTCCGGGGGTGGGCAGGACCTTTTCCACCAGTGGGCGCAGGCGCGACTGAGTGCCATCAAAAAGTAGCTTGGTGGCGAGCGCCAGCCCATAGGCGCGTGCGCGACCGGAAAGTCCGGTGCCAGCCCACCATGCTTCCTTGTAAAACAGGCGTGTGCCCCACGCGCGCCCTAGCAGAGCGTTAGAGCGGCGCACCACGCGGGTATTGAACATGGACATGAAAAAGGGGCCTACCCAGCCCACGCCGTCGACTTCTTTAATTTCGAAGTCTTTTTGGAGGCCGTCTAAGCGTGGCCCGGCCTTGGGATCCGGGTCCAGCGAGTAAGGATTGTGCAGGTTACGGGCTACCTCTTTGTCCGCGTGCGCGGCATGCGAGACCTGCAGGGAAGACTCGATGGTGCCCGGTGAGATTCCCCCTTTGAGCTTGTCGACGACCATCTGCACCCGTGCAAACGGCTTTCCTGCCGCCTGATAGAGATTAAGCATGCCTATATCCGAGGGCACGGAATCAAAGCCGCAGGAGTGAACGATGCGCGCACCCGTGGATTGGGCAGTGGCGTGGTGGGAGTCGATGCTCCGGCGAATAAAGGGAACCTCACCGCAGAGGTCAACATAGTCCACACCATGGCGCGCGCAAGCGGCAACGACGTGGCCACCATACAGGCTGTAGGGGCCGACCACGGTGATTAGCACCTTGGTACCTTCCACCATGCGCTCCACAGCGGCGGCATCATCGGCGGCGGCGATGGCGATGTCCCAGTGCGGATTGAGTTCATCGCGCAGCGCGGCTAACACCGGTCGGTTCCGGCCGGCCAGAGTCACAGAGGGCGCGTTAATCGAGGCAAGGTAGCGCGCCACCAATTGGCCGACCAGCCCGGTAGCGCCGTAAACAGTGATATCGCTCATAATGCACGAGCGTACCGGAGGGATTAGAGCCAGTGGTTCTTTCGGAACCAAGCCCACAGGCCCACAACGACCAAGATCATAATGATAATCGCCGTGGGGTATCCCAGCGCCCAGTGCAGCTCCGGCATAATGTCGAAGTTCATACCGTAGATACCCGCCACCAGGGTAGGCGCGGCCCACATACCAACGACCGCGGAAATGGTGCGCATATCCGAGTTCTGTTGCATCGTTACCTTGGCCACGGAGGCGTCGATAAGCGAGGTAAGGCGCTCATCGAAGCTGGATACTTGGTCCTTGACCACGAGCTCATGGTCGTTGACATCGCGCAGGTAGGAGCGCAATTGCTTGGAAATTAAATCCTTGTGGTCAGAGACCATGGATTTCAGTGCCACCGAAAGTGGGTCAATGGCATGCTTCATCTCCAGCACCTCACGCTTGAACATGTAGATGCGGTCTACATCAAATTTGAGGTTCGGGGTGAAGATTTCTTCTTCCAGCTCATCGACCTCGATGCTGATAAGACGGGAAATCTCCGAGTAGCGGTCCACCATCATATCCAGGATCTTCCAGGCCATGGCCACCGGGCCAAGCTCTACCAAGTCCTGCTCATCTTCTACCGTATAAGCCAGGTTGGGCAGCTTTGCGCCGTGGCGGACGGTGATGATGAAGTTGGAGCCCATGATCATCTGGATCTCGCCGGTGGAAATGATCTGGCGCTTATCCGTGACCTCATCATGATCGCGGTAGTTCACGGAACGCGCGACCACGAAGAGCTGATCATCGTAGCGCTCGAGCTTAGGGCGTTGATGGGCCATAACGGCGTCTTCCACGATAAGTTCGTGGATGCCAAACTGGGAGGCCACCTTAGTCATCTGGGATTCATAGGGCTCATGCAGGCCCACCCAAATAAATCCGCGGCCGTACTCCTCAATGGCTTCCAGCGCGGAGCTGGTGGAATACTCTCCAGGAAGCGCCTCGCCATCCACAAAGACGCGGCAATGTTCAATGGCTCGCTCCGGTGGTACCGGCAGGGAAGTGGGCTTACTAGGAGGCTCGGGTTTCTTGCGGCCCCTAAAGGGTGAAGGTACGGATGGCATCTTTTCAGCCTCCTTTGCGCGGTAGTGCGGGTATTTTCCCAATGGGCAGGCGGCGATTTTACGCAGCGGGTAAATCTTACACCGAAGGCGGGTAATATAATCGAATCTATGCCTACGTGGAAAGAAGTAACCGAAGCTAATCCCGAGCACTCCCATAACTTTGCTCGCAAATGGAAGGTGCTTGCCGCACAGGGTAAAGACATCAATGGCGAGGCCCGGCTTATCGACGCCATGGTGGAGCGCAACTCCACCATCCTCGATGCCGGCTGTGGCACCGGCCGCGTGGGCGGCGAGCTGCTTCGCCGTGGTCATAGCGTTGTGGGCGTCGACGTAGACCCCATTCTTATCGAGCACGCTGAGCACGATTTCCCAGAGGGGCAATGGTTCGTGGGAGATCTGTGCGAGGAAGAGGTGCCCGAAGGTCCCTTTGATATCGCCGTATCCGCAGGCAATGTCATGGGCTTTCTAGCCAAGGACGGCCGCGAGCCCGCACTGCGCAATATCTATAATTCCCTCAAGCCCGGCGGTCGCCTCGTCACCGGCTTTGGCGAGGGCCGTGGGTGGGAATTTGCTGATTTCCTCGACATGGCGCAGAAGGTGGGCTACCGAGTCGACTTCACTTTCTCCTCGTGGGACATGAAGCTTTTCTCGGAGCATTCCACCTTCCTCGTCGCCGTTCTTTCGCGACCTGGCTCAGACCTGCTGGCCTAAAAACGCCTATCGGCTTGGTCGAAGAAGTCAACCTCATGGTGGCTGGCGGTGATATAGGCGCGCTCGGCCCGCAGGCGGGTGCGCTCATCCGCCCCGGCGAGGGCTTGTTCGACGATCTCGAGGCTAGCGCGAACCCCGTTGAGGAAGTCCTCGCCGCCGTACATGGAAAGCCATGAGTGATAGGGGTGTTCGGGGGAATCAAATTCTGCGAGGTGGAGGCCTACCTCTGCATATAACCAGTAGCAGGGCAGTACCGCCGCAGCGCCCACCACGTAGTCATCCGTATGCGTCGAGCGGATCAGGAAATCCGTATAGGCGCTGGTTACCCGGGAGGCTGCGGTCGTGATATCGCTTTCGAGCCACCCGCGGTGCAGCTCGGCCTCCACCGCCAAGCAATCATGCGCGCCTTCGGCCCAGTGCAGCTGCTGTGCCGCTTCTGGGGCTTGGCTGGCGAGGCGAGCCAATGCCTTGGAATAAGCATTCAGGTACTGGGCATCTTGGTCGAGGTAGAAGCCAAAGGCATCCTTCTCCAACGCTCCCGTGCCCAAAGCTCGAATAAAGGGTAGAGCCTTGATGGCCTCCCAGTGATTCCCAGCTAGGTTCCACAGACGTTGCGTGTGCGGACCAGCCGCGGGAACGCGGGGCTGATCGACGTTTGCCGGTTCTACCAGGCTGCCGGATAAGTACGGCTGGGGCAGGGTAGAGGCAGCCTGCATGAGGCGCTGCGAGCGATGCAGGTGGTCCACGGGTCCGTGTCCCTTGCCCACGTGAAGCGCATCCGCATTAGCAATTGCCTCATGCAGCCACTGGGTGGACCACGTTAGAGCTGCCGCGGGACTATCGCCGGCTCCCAGGCGAGTGGCTAGGGCAGAGGAAAGGGAACAGCCAGTACCATGCGTATTCTTCGTGTCCACACGGCTGGAAGCAACGCGGTGCACAGACCCATCCGGATTGACCACCGCATTATCGGCGATGTCGGCATCGAGGTGCCCGCCCTTGACGACGACCGCGGTATTAGCAGCCTTCGCCCATTCCTTCGCCGTGGCAATGGCCTGCTCAAGATTGTCCGCCTCGTCTGTTTGGGTAAGGACTGCCAATTCTTTTAGGTTCGGGGTGATGAGATCCACCTGGGAGCAGAGATCGCGCACGGCCTGTTCTGCTTCCTTCTCCAGCAGGCGATCTCCGCTGGTGGCCACCATTACTGGATCAAGTACCACGGGAACATCGGCCGGCAGGCGGCGCAGGAAGTCTGCGACTTTGGCGGTAATGGCGGCGTCGGCAAGCATGCCAATCTTTACCGCATCAATCTCCACATCGTCGATGACGGAGTCTAGCTGCTCCTGCAGAAAGTCCACCGGTGGTACGTGGACGCTGCGGACACCCTGGGTGTTTTGAGCCACCAACGCCGTCACCACGCTCATTCCGTAACCGCCGGCGGCAGAGATGGATTTCAGATCTGCTTGAATTCCTGCTCCGCCGGTGGGATCAGTACCGGCAATGGACAGTACTCGAGGATAGATGCCTTTAGCCATGGAAAGCCTCCTTAAGGTGGGTGGCAGCTGCTGCGGGGTCCTCGGCCGCCATGATGTCGCTGACTACGCAAATTCCGGCAAACTCGCTGCCTGCCAGCTCGTGCGCATTATGGGTCTTGATTCCGCCGATGGCGACGGATTCGATGCCACGCTCACGTGCGGCGTGAGCGAGTGCTGCGGCCGCAGCCGTACCCATGCCGGCCGGGGCGTTTTTCTTCGTTGCAGTCGAATGCACGGGCCCGATGCCAATGACATCTGGGCGCGCATCGTCCGCTATAGCAGCAAGCTCCTCGTTACTGCCGATGGATAAGCCAATAAGCTGGCCCTCACCCAGTTTCTCTCGGGCCTCGCGAAAGGCCATATCATCCTGCCCAATGTGCAGGTGGCAGCCGAGTTTTGCGGCCACCTCCACGCGGTCATTGATGAATAGTGGGACATCGCCCAGTACATCAAGCAACTCGCGTGCGGTGCGCTCGATCTGTTCATCGCTAGCTTCCTTGTCCCGGAGCTGGACAACGGTAACACCGCCGCGTACAGCCTCCTGCACGATGGAGACCACGTTGTCTCGCCCGCCAGCCAGATCTGGATCGGTGACCAGGTAGAGCGTCCAGTCAATAGCCACTTAAACCTCCTCGACGTCAGTGAGCTTGACCAGGCCCTCAATATCCGCCGTTGGGACATCGTAGAGCGCATCCAGCCAAGCAACGGCAAAGGAGCCGGGGGCGTGGTGCTTCTCGGCGGCCACGCTTCCCGCCGCGCCAACGTGCGCGTGGGCGGCGATGATCGCTTCGAAAGGATCCTCCCACGCGGCCAGATATGCGGCGCAGATAGCACCAAGCGAACAGCCGGTACCGATGACGCTTTGGAGCATCGGGTGCCCTGATTCGAGGTAGACGGCACGCGTTGTATCGCCGACGTGGACGATAAGGTCCCGCGGGCCGGAAATGGCCACGACGGCGCCGGTATCCCGGGAAAGTGCTACTGCCGAATCCAAGGCGGCTTCCACGCCATCGGTAGATTCGACGCCTCGGCCGCCCTGCCCGGTTCCTGCGAGGGCGATGATTTCTGATGCGTTGCCACGAATTGCGCCCGGGCCAAGTGGCAGCACCTCGCGCATGAAGTTGGTGCGGTGGCTCAGGCCGCCGGCGCCTACCGGATCGAGTACCCAGGGGGTGTGTGCGGAGTTCGCCCCGGCGATGGCCTCGCGCATGCCGCCGTATTGCTCTGAGCTGGGTGTGCCGCAATTGATGAGTACGCCGCTGGCTACCTGCGCAAATTCGCGCGATTCCTCCGGCGTATCGACCATCGCCGGGCTAGCCCCGATGGCCAGCAGGGCATTGGCGGTGACGTTGCTGACGACCCTATTGGTCAAACATTGAATAAGCGGCGTGGACTCGCGCACAGCGTCGTGTGCGCGCAGAAAAGCATAATCCACAACTATCCCTTCGCTAGTTCTAACTGAGTGCAGGTTCGATGGGTATTTCTCAGCCGCACCGCGTGCGGCACCCCATGTTGCGTGTCTCAGCCTAACAAAGGTCACGGAAACTATGTGCGAAAATCGACGTTCGGGCTCCCCAGTAGCGGAATCGCCGGCGCTAATAACGGGTAGTCCGGGAAAATAAAAATCACCGCCCGCAGCCTGCTTGCAGCAGGTGGGGCGGCGATGCGAGCGAGGAGGTATTACTTCTCGTTCTTGTTAATGATATTGCGTGCGATGCGCTGCTGGGTGGTGATCTCCAGGTTGCCGCGATCGCGGGAGAGGATGTTGGTTGCCCAGTTAACCAGAACGGCCAGTCGGCTGCGCAGACCAATAACGTAGGTCAGGTGCAGGCCGAGCCATGCAACCCAGCCTGCAAAGCCACCGAACTCGGTCTTGCCCAGCTTAACGACGGCGTTGAAGCGCTTGACGATGGCCATGGAGCCCTTGTCAAAGTAGTCGAAGGCTTCCTTCTCATTTGCGGTAGATTCCTCGTCCACCTTGGCCTGGATGAGCTTTGCGACGTGCGCGCCACCCTGGATAGCAACCTGTGCCAGACCCGGCAGGCGGTTGAGGGAGATCATGTCACCGATCATGTAGACGTTGTTGTGCTCGCCCACGGTCAGGTCCTCGTTGACGGAGACGCGACCTGCGCGGTCTGCCTCGACGCCAGCCTGCTCTGCAACCATCTTGCCCAGTGGGGAAGCGGCCACACCAGCCGACCAGATCTTGGTAGCACCTGTCAGGGTGGTCTCCTCCTCGGTCTTCATGTCCTTGTAGGTGACGGTATCTGCGGTTACATCAGTCACCATGGCGTTGAGGTGAACCTGTACGCCTTCCTTTTCCAAGGTGCGCTGCGCCTTGCGGCCCAGGCGCTTGCCAAATGGTGGCAGTACCTGTGGGGCGCCATCGAGCAGGTAGATCTTGGCGGAGGTAGTGCCGTAGTTGGAGTAGACATCGTTGAGGGTACGGTTTGCCAATTCGGCAATCTGGCCGGTGAGCTCAACGCCGGTTGGGCCGGCACCAACGATGATGAAAGTGAGCAGGCGCTCGCGTTCTGCGGGGTCGTCAGTAAGCTCAGCCTTTTCAAAGGCCGAGATGATGCGAGAACGCAGCTCCAGGGCATCGTCCAAGGTCTTCATGCCGGGGGCGAACTCGGCGAAGTGGTCGTTGCCAAAGTAGGACTGACCGGAACCCGCGGCGACAACCAGGGAGTCATAAGCATAGGTGCGGGAGAACTCGTCCTGCTCGGCGGTCACCGTCTGGTCCGCCAGATTGATATCAGTTACCTCAGCGTTGACGAAGTGGACGTTGTCCTGATCGCGCAGCAGCTGGCGGGTGGAAGGGGCAACCTCACCGGCGGAAATCATGCCGGTTGCTACCTGGTACAGCATCGGCTGGAACAGGTGGTGGTTCTTCTTATCGATGAGGGTGATTTCCACATCGGCGTTCTTCAGCTTCTGAACGGTGTTGAGACCACCGAAGCCGGCGCCAACCACGACGACGTGGTGGCGGCCACCGTTGGGGCGATAAGGGGTATCAGTCATGGATTTAATGCGACCTTCCTTAAGAAAGCTAATGTTTTGTACCTGTACAGTCTAAACACTTCAAACAGAACGCGCATACTTAATGACTGATAAACTTCCGCCCCTGCGTTGCGGATTCCGTGGGAAGAACCGGCGCGGCTGTGCGGAGCGCCTAAACCGGGGTGCGCACAAAGCTGACTAAGGTTGTTCCGGATAGTGACTTCCTCCGCCCACCAAGGAGCGCACCTGGCATTATGTCTTTTACCCGCCCTGAGTATTTGAGCTCTATCGATGCAGAATCCTGGCCCAATGTGGCTACGGTTCCCGCACCTCGTTGGCCTGGAATGAAAGCCCGCCGGGCAGAGGCTGAATTTGCCAAGGCCTGCGATGATGCCGGTCTAGAACTGGACCTCGAAGCCGAAGATGGACCAGATCTCAAGGTGGGGCATGATGCCTTGTTTGAGCGCATTGCCGCTAGCGGTTGGTTGGGATTTGCGGAAAGCTACATGGCAGGAGAGTGGACCGTCACTTCCTCCTCGCAGCTGGTAAAGGTGCTCGGCCGCCTATTGGGAGCAGGCTACCTCCCCAAGTCCAAAATGCTTGGTGCTGGTAAGTCGGAGCCAGGGGAGCTGCCACTGGAATTGGTTCGGCTCTATGCCGGCGATGGATTAAGCCATGTAGGTGGGATTTTTTCCAGTGGCGTACCGACCACCATTAGGGAAACGGTGGAAAGCTATAGCCCCAAGGCCGGCCGCAAGGAGCCGAAGAGCCACTTCGTCGATGTCACGACGCTGAGTGAGCCCACGAGTGTGGACAGGGATGACCTGGGAGATGCGCAGCGCCGCGCAGCGGATTGGCTGCTTGACGGCACCCGCACCGGCGCCGGAACCCACCTGTTGGTGTACCCGGCTGCCGGAATGCAGCCAGCGATGCGGGCGACTAAGCGACGCGCTACGGTGGACGTTTTGACCAGTGATGTGGACCAAATGAGCCACATGCGCGAGGCCCTCGTACTAGAGGGGGCAGACGATTCCATCCATGTCGAGCGCATTCCCGGTGTCGTCCCGAACCCTAAGCAATGGCACGGGCACTATGACGCAATCGTCACTGTAGAAAAGGTAGAACAACTCAGCGCCAGCGAGCGCAAAGAATATATCCGCGCAGTCGATCGGTTTTTGACGCCTAATGGGCGGGCGGGAATCCAGTCCATCGTGGCGACCGAGTCGATGACGGAGGCCGGTAAGGCCTCGCTTCAGGCCTTGCGAGCCTATGTGTGGCCGGGGTTGGACTATCCGCGCACCACGGAGATGCACCAGCTAGTGGATAAGAACTCTAACCTGCGCATCGTGTCCGAAACACACGTGGGCACCCATTACTTGGAGTCCCTGCGTCAGCAGCGTTCCTTTTTTGACGGTCACCTGCGGGAAGCAGCGGCCGCTGGGTTCGACCCAGTCTTCCGCCGCTTGTGGACCTTCCAATTTGCCCTCCGCGAGGCCCTTATGACGCTCGGGATGATTGACTCGGTGCAATTTGGGTTGGCCCACCGCAACCGCGGGGGCCGGCGTTAGGCAGGTGGCCCTTAGGCCGGCGGCAGCTCGTCGAAGTTCTTCATCAGATCCGCGCTGGGCACAAAGAAATTGGTGCCTGTAAGCGCGGTGGAGAAGTCCAAGATACGGTCGTAGTTTCCCTCCGGCTTGCCAATGAACATATTGCGCAGGCGTTCCATGACGTTTTCGGGGTCCTTGGCATAGCCGATGAAGTAAGTGCCCATCTCACCCGCGGCGAAAGAGCCGAAGACCATGTTCTCACGGTAAATATCTTCCTCTAGGTCATTGAGGGCGACGTGCGAGTTAGTGGGCTTGGTATCGTCATCCAACTCGATATCGTCGGCCTTGGTGCGGCCGATGACCTTTTCTTGCTCCTCGGTGCTCAGCTCGTTCCACTTGGCCAGGTCGTGGATATATTTTTGGACGGTGACGTAGGAGCCACGAGGGTAGTCGGCGTTGTCGCCAAGCAGCACGGTATCTAAGGCCTCTTCGGCGAGGGGATTGGCGGTGCCATCCACAAAGCCTAGTAAATCGCGCTGGTCCAAGTACTTAAAGCCGTGGGTCTCATCGATAACCCTGGCGGCATCGCCCAGCTGATCCAGTACCTGGCGGGCCATCTCATGGCACAGGTCATAGGTATTCGCACGGAAGTGGAGAAGAATATCGCCCGGCGTGGCCGGGGCCTTATGCGCGGCATCGATTGCCTCAAATTCCTTCAGGCGTTCCGGCATAGGCGCGCTGGTCAAACGCGGCCACATGGAAGCACCAATGCCGACTACGGTATAAAGCTCGCCTTCGTTGTAGCGGAAGTTAACGGACTTAAACAGTCCGGCAAACCCCGTGAGCATATCGCGAGTGGCCTGCTCGCCACCGTCCTTGATTTCAAGGACGAGGAAGAGAGCTGCGCGGGAAGGCTTATCTACTACGTGCTGAATCGTCATGTTGCCGATTCTACGCACCCTGTGGAGATGAGGTACGTTCGCCGGCTTGGAATCGCTCCTGATAGAGACCTGCTTGGCCGTTATATGCGCTAGTGTGCATTTTGGTTGAAAACTAACCGATAGCCGGGTGAGAAGATGTGGACATGGATACGAAGAAGTAGAAGAAAAGGAACCGCGCGGCTCTTCGTATTGTTTGCGCGGAATGACGATTCATATGATGAGTCTTTTGCAGGAGTTGCGCTGACGCGCGCTCAAGAAAAAGCGATGGGACAATGTGTAGACCGCTCGGGGGTAACCTGTTGGACTGAAGAAGCACGCCTGCGTGGGTGGAAAGGTTCACTGGACGCAGAACACCATCCGGAAGTGGTTTACCTGGTTTTTAGCGGTGGACACGCGCAGGGATCGGATCCGTCGAGCGCTGAATTCGATCCAGAGCTTAAGGCCGCATGTGCTACGAGAGGCCTAGCCGAAAAAGAAGTCATCCGCCGTCTGAGAAATGACGAGAGCCCAATTGTCGTGAAGGAATGGCACATCTGGGAAGCTTCATTCGGGCGCGTGTTGTCAGGAGCGAACGACAGAAGCGAGGTGCAGGTATCGATGTATGGAGTCAGGAGCTAAAAGGGGGAATGCCACCCCTGGTTAAAATGACATAATGTACATTATCGGACAATTACAGATATCGGGAGGTCATCGTGCGTCGCCTCCATGAGCGCCCGAGTTCTAACACATCTTCCCGGCCCATCTATTGGTTTCCGGTTCAGCTCCCTTAACCCTCCACGAAATCATACGACGCTTTGCTTGGCGACGCCCCGCGGTCTCTGTCGCGCCATCCGCCGGCCGCCAGACTTAGGCGCAGGTATCGATTCCGGCTGTAGCTTATTGGAGCCCGGATTTGCAGCGGCCGGGCCCATCCATCTTTCGGGACTTCTTCATTCCGGGGCCAACCTTTGGCGGCGGTGTTTCGTTCGGTGACCGAAAAACCTGATATCGGGCGAAAATACGCCCTACTGGCGGGAGCAACTACACCACTATATAACGTCACACTGACGTTATTCGAGGAGGTTTCCCCAAAACCGTGAAGGTCTAATTAGCGATTCCGGTAAGCGCTCCACAGCTGCCAGATAGTCAACAGCGCCAAAAGAAATGAGATGGCCACAATGACCCACATCTGTTGAACGGCTACGAAAATGGTAAAGCCGATGACGACGACGAGGCGCAGCCACATAAACGGGATGATCTGACGGGAATTCACAGGCTAAGCCCTCGCTAGTTCTTCTCGAAGGAAATGCGGAGATTTACCTCGCCATTTTCCTCGACCTTTGCGGCGAGCATTTCTGGGGTTTCCACGCCATAATCAAGGCGATTAACTGGCACGGTGCCGCCGATGACGATCTGATCGCCATCGCGAAGAACGTCGAAGTCTTGGGAAATCTCGTGCGTTTTATCCTTGATAGTCAGATCTCCGGTGAGCTTGACTGTGCCAATGGTGCCGTCATCCGGGACGTCGGTAAGCGAGGCTGGCTCGGTGAGCTCAAAGGATGCCTCTGGGAAAAGCTGGGTCTCAAAGAGCTTGGACTTCATGTTCTGATCGCGGACCTTCTTGTCCGTGGTCAGCTCGTCCATATCGACGGTGACCGTGGCAGTTTTCAGGGTGGAATCAGAAATATCCGCCTGGCCGGTGACCTCCGTGGTTGAACCCGATGTGGTGGTCTTTTCCGCAGGTAGAACCTCATTAAAGGTAAAACCAACCGAGGTATGGTTATTGGCACGGCCCTTGGCTACCTCCCAGGTGCCATCGAGCTCCGTGGAGGCGGCCTTTGCGCCGTCGGCGGAAACTGGTTCGGTCTTTACTCCGGCGCCCTTGAGGAGCGAATACACCATCGGGCCAATGGCCACGGCGGTGAGCAACACAATCAGCACCACAAAGATGGTGATGACGAGCTTGCGGTTATAAAAAAGCTTTTTCATCTTCTATCGAAGTCCTTCTAGGCGTCGCGCCAGGGCAACAAGCTCTTCGCACAAACCGGCAAGCTCCTGCGCACTAGCGCCTTCCTCCGCGGCGGTATTGATATCTTCTGCGGAACAACGTAGTTCAAAAAGTCCGTCGCGCAAACTCTCTGCCTTTTCTGGAGTAAGGATCACGGCATTGGCGGGAATCCCCGTGCCACTGACGTTATTTCGCTGCTCATAAGCGCGCTGCTTGCAGGAGGCGCTGCAAAACTTCCGTGGCCGTCCCCTACCGCCTTGGTCAATGTCCTTCCCACACCATTGGCAGGAACCGACGTTGCGTTCACGACTAGCTGTACGGATCACCCGATACACTTTAGTCCATTTTGGGCGGGCTGGGAACAAAGACGCGTGGGTGTTCGTTATAATTAGTAGCTCTTAGGCGAAGTTTTGCTTCGCACTCAATCAGGGATCTCTTTGAAAAGGATGATGTTGCATGGCAGATCGCGTACTCCGTGGCAGCCGTATGGGCGCAGTCAGCTACGAAACCGACCGCGACCACGACCTCGCACCGCGCCAGATGGTGAAGTACCGCACCGAAGACGGCGAGATTTATGAGGTGCCTTTCGCGGATGATGCTGAAATCCCTGAAGAATGGATGTGCAAGAACGGCAAGCTGGGCCACCTAGTAGAAGGTGAAGGCGTTGAGTCTAAGCCCGCTAAGCCACCACGCACCCACTGGGATATGCTGCGTGAGCGCCGCTCCATCGAGGAGCTCGATGAGCTGCTTGAAGAGCGCATTAACCACCTGCGCTCCCGCCGCCGTTCCGCAGCTCGCCTCTTGAAGGAACAGCAGGAGCAGCAGCAAAAGAACTCTTAAAGTTCTGCGGCAGCAAAAAGGCCCGTACCTCCCTAGTCTGACTAAGGGACGGTACGGGCCTTATGCGTTGCGGTGGCGCCTACTTCTTCAGCTGCGCAATCTGGTGCTTTGCCAGATGGCCAATCTCGCTGGCGAAGTCAGAAACCCAGCCGGCGCCCTTACGGGCCTGAACGCCTAGGTCATGAATGGAGCCGTCCTTGACTTCACGGTTGACCAACTTGGACACCGCGCCGCCAAAGTCCTGCAGCTGCTCAGCGCGATGAGCAACGCCCCACTTGGTGACCTCGAGCAAAGAATCCTTCACGAAGGAACCATCCAGCTTGGACTCGCCATATTCGCGCTCGGTGAAGGTAATGGGAACTTCGCGAACGTCAAAGCCAGCCTTGACAGCACGGAAGGCCAAATCGACCTGGAAGATGTAGCCGGCCTTGGACAGCTCATCAAAGTCGATGGACTCGAGCAGCTCGCGGCGGAACGCACGGTAGCCGGCGGTCATATCGGACAGCCCAGCGCCCAGCGCTACGGAGATGTAAATATTGCCCAAGCGGGAGAGGTACTCACGAGAAGCCGGCCAGTTGACGGTCTCGCCACCCGGAATGTAGCGGGAGCCGATAACCAGGTCCGCGCCCTTGTCCACCTCTTCCAACAACAGGTGAAGCTGTTCCGGCGCATGGGAGCCGTCTGCATCCATCTCACACAGCACCTGGTAGTCGCGCTCCAATCCCCACTCAAAGCCGGCGATATAAGCGCCTAGCAGACCGCCCTTGCCCTCGCGGTGAAGAACGTGGATGTGGTCATCCTGTGCTGCGAACTCATCGGCCTTGTCACCAGTTCCATCGGGAGAGTTATCGTCCACGATGAGGATATGGACCTCTGGGACGGCCTCACGGACGCGTCCAGTAATGAGAGGAAGATTTTCGATCTCGTTATAGGTCGGGATGATGACCAAGGTCGAGGATTCAAGCGTGCTCACAGTGTTTATGCTCCTACGTATGTATCTGTGCCGGAGCGGCGCGGGGTGCGTCGCAGGCGGTTTGTGCGCAAAGCTACCAGTGCGCAGACTGTTCCAATAATAACCATGAGCCATTGCAGGGGCGAACCAAACCTCACGGAAAAGGTCTCTCCGCTACGCAAGGGCAACTGCTCTACTAACGCGTCCGGCGTGAAAATCTCCGTGGACTGGCTAACGTGGCCATCTGGGTGAACAATGGCGGATACTCCAGAGGTCGCCGCCACCACCACGGCTCGGTCCGTCTCCATGGCGCGCAATCGGCTCATGGCCAATTGTTGGTAGGTCATATCGGAATAGCCAAAGGTGGCGTTATTGGTGGGAGTAGTCAGTAGTTGTGCACCATTTTTCACCGACTCCCTAAAGGCGTTATCGAAGGAGACCTCGTAGCACGTTGCCACGCCTACCGGCACTCCCGCCATGGAGACAACGCCTGGGCCGTCGCCGGGTTTGAAGTCACCGGCTAGATTCACATAGTCAGAAAATTTGGCAAAGAAGTCCCGCATGGGCATGGTTTCACCGAAGGGCTGCAGGTACTTCTTATAGTGGTGGTCTCCTACCGTATGCCCGGGAGCAAAGACCTGCATTGTGTTGCGGGCTCCCACCTCATCCCGCGTAGCGGTGCCAACCAAAACAGGTGCGTCTATCGCATCGACGGCGCCACTGATCGCCGAGGCTGCCTTGCCGTCACGGAATGGGTTGATATCAGAGGAGTTTTCGGGCCAGATGACTAGGTCAATGTCCTTGTCGCGTGCGGCCAGCTTCTTTGTCTCAGCCACGTGGTTGTTAAGGACCGCTTGGCGTTGCCCGGCAAAGTCTAGGCCCATGCGTGGTACGTTTCCTTGGATAGCGGCAACCTTTGCTTCCCCGACAGTGGAATCGTCTCGGTTGATTCCCAGACCTGCCACCGTTGCGCTTGCAAGGGGAAGGATAGCTGCTAAGAATGCGGCGCTTTTGGCTTTCCATCCGCGTTGAATCAGCAGTGCAGCGAGACCGCAACCGCACAGAACCGTGGCTGCGGTAATGAGCGAGGTTCCACCCCACGGAGCCAGGTTGGCTAGCGGTCCGTCGATTTGTCCCCAAGCCAATTTCACCCAAGAAAAACCGCCGAAAGGTACCGAAGAACGCAACACCTCCACCGCGAGGTAGAAGAACGGGAAGGCAATAAAACCGTATTTCCACCGCGCTACTGCCGCGCCGCCAATGCCCAGTAGAATCGCGTATACCGAAAGCCATATAGCCAAAGCGATGTATGGCCCACTGCCCACTAATTCGCCGATCCATGGCAGCGTCAGCAGGTACAGCACGAGCGAATGCGCGACTGCAAGAAGCGCGCCCACACGGGCGGTAACGTGCCTAGTTCCCCACGGCAGCAAGCTCGCGTACAGCAAGCCCACGCCCACAATGGCAGCCCACCACCAGCCACGGGGCTCTATGGCGGCATAGGTGAGCAGACCGGAAAGGCCCGCCACTACGAGGCGGGCAAGAGTTAGCACCACTAGCTCTTTCCGCCCTTGGACTCGCCACCGGAGGGTCCGAAGTCATCTGGATCCAGGTTCTCGCTCCAACGGCGGATCTCTTCCTCATCCAACACTTCATGCGGGCCAGCATCCTGCATGCTGGGGTGCCCACTTTGTGTTGCTTGGCCACGACCAAAGGAGCCAAAGTCGCCATAAGAGTCGTGCTGCTGTGCCATTGGGGTGGCCTCGTAGATCTTAACGCCCATGTTTTCGATCTTGCGGTACAAGGAGGCCGCTAGCACCGTGCGCAAGACGGCGCGGGTCGGCGAGAAGATAAAGAGGGCTCCGAGGATCGTCGTCAAGAAGCCCGGCAAAGAAAGCAACATGCCGCCTACCAAGGTAAGGCCCACATTGCTGGCGGTCTTGCCCACATTGCCGGCGTGAACGACGTATGTACCGTCCCCTGTGCGTTCGACCTGCTTTCCCATCAAGCGGCGCACTTCAAGGCCAGCGATGGACATTCCGAAGAACATGGTGACAAAGAGTGCGATAAGCGCCCAGCCAACGCCGATCCATTTTGAGACGGCCCAAAAAGTCAGGGTCTCTGCGACCATGTAGAGAGCAAAATACATAAACGGCATGGCCTCAGTCTAACGAGGCAGACTGATAAAGTGCTGGCAACACTCATGCGGGAAGCTGCAGCCGCGGCAGGTTAGACTAGTGCGCATGTTTACTCCTGCGCTTTTTGAAGACCCCAAATACGGCACGTGCATCCGCATCCACGTTGCCGGCGGCAGCACCCACGCCCAGGACTGGGTCACTTTGGCGCAGTGCGCCAGTGCTGGTGCGGATGGGTATGTCTACATCGACCGGTTCTCCGCAATCGAGTTGCGCGGCATTAAGGATGCGGAGGCACTCATTCAGCAGCTCCAGGAGTTGCAATTGCGCGCCGCGGCGACGCCGGTGCTGGCTTCGCCTTTGTCGGCGGAGGCCAAGCACACGGCCCAGGACATCGCGGCTGAGCTGGGAGCGGCGGAAGGCGGTCCCGGACTGGCCGTTATCGCCCACGACGACGTACCGACCGGCGCGGCCGCAGTCAGCCTTAGCATCGACGGGGACGGAGCCCTGCGCCTTGAGCATTCCCCGCTTGGCGACGCCCCCTCTGCCCCACTGACTCCGCATGCTGCCGCCCGGCACTATGAGGCGGTGCTCCAAGGCGCCGAATCCCTAGAGCATGATGTCTCCGCTCTGGCAGAACCAGGCCCCATCGGCTGGTTAGATGATCATTTGCCTGCGGGCGTAGTTGACCTCGGCGCGGGCGTGCACCGCGGCGCCATCCCTGCTGAGTTTGCGCAGCTCATCGGCCAGTTAGAGGTTGACATCACCGTCACCCCATGGGGCGGATTAGTCTTTCACAATATTGCCGAGGGTGACGCCGAAGTGGTACTGCGCGTACTCGCCCCACGCGGTTTTATCTTCGACATCAACTCTCCCCTGCTGCGCGCAGATTAAAAGAACTCAGGATCTAGCGCGGCATGTGCCGCCATATTGGGCGCGGTACAAGCCGCATGACCCACGCGAGGCACTGGAGGGCGCGAGGAATCCACACGGTGCGCGAACGCGGCTTACCGCGCCGTGCATCGCGGTCAATACAACCGACAACTGCCTCGGCCACATCTGCCGGACGCACAGAAAGCGGCGCCGGCTTCATTCCTTCGGTCATGCTGCCGATGACAAAGCCAGGACGCGCGGTAATAAGGCCTACCTGGCTGCCGTGCAGCTTGTCCGCCAGCCCCTGACAAAAGGCATCAAGACCGGCCTTGGTAGATCCGTACACGTAGTTTGCCCGGCGGGCCCTCCAGCCTGCTATCGAGGAAAAGGCGATGATATGGCCGCGGTCCATTCGCTGGGAAACCAGCGTAAGCAGTGAAATCTGCGCGGCATAATCGATTGTGGCGATGTCGACCGCGTGGGAAGCATCGCGTTCTGCCCGCTGCTGATCGCCCAAGATGCCAAAGGCGACGACAGCAAGCTCAAGGGGGCCTGCCAGCTCTATGGCGCGATCGACCACACCGGCGTGGGACGGAAAATCTGCGGCGTCGAAATCGAGCAGATGCACGCTGCGCGCACCCGCCGCCCGGAGCCGGCCTTCCACGTCTTCCATACCGTGGGTGCCACGAGCGGCGAGCACAATATCTTGGCCTGGGGCTACTCTCCTAGCGATTTCTCCGCCGATATCGCTGCGGCCTCCCAGAATCAGTACGCCAGCCATTAACGGACGTCACGCGGAGCTTGGTTCAGGGACTCGTAGCCATCGTTGGTCAGCACCACGATGTCTTCCAAACGCATGCCCCACTTGCCTTCCAAGTAGATACCCGGCTCAATGGAAAAGGCCATGCCCTCTTCCAAGGCGAGATCGTTGCCTTCCATGATGAAAGGCTCCTCATGCGTCGACAGGCCGATGCCATGTCCAGTGCGGTGGACAAAGTAGTCGCCCCAACCGGCTGCCGAGATCGCCTGGCGGGTGATGGCATCGATGTCTGCGGCGGTGCTGCCGGGGTGGGCTGCGGCGCGGGCGGCAGCTTGGGCGTCGGCAAGCACGGCATAGGCATCCTGGAAATCCCGCGGAGCCTTGGAAATATCCCCGCCCACTACGTAGGTGCGGGTGCAATCGGAGTGGTAGCCGGAAGGCAAAGTGCCTCCGATATCGACGACGACTGGCTCGCCCTCAGCCAACTCGCGATCCGAAAAGCTATGGTGCGGGTTGGCGCCATTCGGGCCCGAGCCGACGATGACGAAATCGATAACAGAGTGCTCCTGCAGGATGAGCTTTTCCAGTTCGTGGGCGACCTCGGCCTCAGTACGACCGGCCTGCAAAAGCTGTGGAACTTGCGCGTGGACTGCGTCGATGGCATGGCCAGCCTTGCGCAGCTCAGCAATCTCAGCCTCGTCTTTGCGGGTAAAGAGTTCGGCCAGTGCGTAAGTGGCCAGTTCATAGCTGGCGTGTGGAAGCAGATCTTGGAAACGCAGCACGTGGTCTGCCGTCAGCGACTGTCCCAGCGCTACCTTGCCTAGTCCGTCGCCTGCGCCACGCAGTGCAAGCTCATAAGGATTTTCTCCGTCATTCCAGCCACGCAACTCCACATCCAGCTCACCTACTGGAGCAGCCTTGATATCGGTGATATCGGTATTGGGCGCGGCGATCCATGCATTGCCCTGCTGCGGCACAACCAAGACCGTCAAGCGTTCGTGGGAAGAAACCCAAGAGCCGGTGAGGTAGGCAAAGTCTGGCCCCGTGCCAATGAGGAGCAGATCGATGCCCTTGTCTGCAGCCGCCTTTTGGGCGGCGTGCAGACGCTGGGCGTAGACATCAGCGGAAAAAGTCTGAGTATCAGTCATGCCCCAGAGTCTACTCGTCCGCGCCGCGGATTTTAGGCGCCAATGGCTACGACACCGCGCTGAATTGCGTCGATGGCCCGGCGGGCGTTGCGCTGAATTTCGCCATCGTACCCCGTTTTAGCCACTTGTTGCAGCAGGTCGATGACTTGGCGGCACCAACGGACAAAATCACCCGGGGTGAGTTCGGCGCCGGCTTCGTTTGCCGCAGCCATGCAGTAGCCCAAGGGTGCGCCGGCCGCCCATTGGTGTACCGCCAAGGCGAATCCGGCTTCCGGCTCTCGGGTAGGTGGCAGCCGGTGGCGCTGTTCATCAGCGGTAAGTTCGGTGTACACGCGCCACGTGGCATTCATAGCGTCAGCCATGCGCTCGGTGGCTGCTTCCGGTTGCCCACTGGTGGCCTTGCGGTTTTCGAAACAGCACAGGGAGGCAACGCCGGCAAGCTCTGCGGGATCGAGTTCATCCCAAATTCCGCGCTTGAGGCATTGGGCGACGAGCAGATCGGATTCGCTGTGAATTTTGGCAAGGCGTTCGCCTTCTTCGGTGATGACCGGCGTGCGGTCCGCGCCAGCCCCGGTGAACTCAACGTAGTCCATTTCTGCGAGGAGATCCACAATGCGTTCGAAGGTGCGGCCCAATGTATCCGTAGCCTTATTGACCTTGGATTGCAGCTTGTCCCGATCGCGCTCGCGCCGTGCAAGCTTTTGTGCCAGGCCCGCCAGCTGTTCGCGGTCAGTAGCCGGCCAATCGTGAGCTGGATGAGCACGCAGTGCGTCGCGCAACTGACCTACCCGCTTATTGGGCCGGGCGCGGGTGTGCGACTTCATGCGCTTAGGACGGTCAAAGTGTTCGCGGTGCAAGACATCCTGCACATATCGGGTATTGCGGCGCGGATTCTTGCGCACCGGCTTGGGGATCTTGATGCTACCGACTTGGATCGGTGGGTTATTGATTCCGGCTGCATCGATACGGCCAGACCACCCGGACTCAGTAGTAATCCACGGGCGGGGATCCGCGGTTTGGTTCGCGGGAGTAACAACCGCGGCGAGAATTGGACGCTTCTTGCCGGGCATGGCAATAACATCGCCCAGCTGCAGGCGTCCCAGTACCGCGATAACCTCTTGATTTCGTTGATTGGCACTATCGATTTTTGATTGCTTTTCCTCGGCCGTGAGCTCGCGGCGCAGGCGGACATAGTCCATGAGAACCTCGGCGGGATCTTCCCCGTCTTTAGCAGGTGGTGCAAGCGATGCCACGGCATCATCGAGCTGGTTGCGCAGTTCTCGCACGCGATGCTCGGCGCGTTCAATCTCGCGAGTTTCCTCCACGACGGAGCCATCGGCCTGGAACTGTGCGAAGGACTTTTCCAACAAACGCAGAGATTCCTCGAAGCCGAGCATTCCCAGCAAATTGATCGCCATATTGTAGCCCGGTGCAAAAGTGGAAATGAGTGGATACGTGCGGGTAGAAGCAAGGCCAGCTACTTGACGCGGATCCATGGCGGGAGCCCACTGCACGACTGCATTGCCCAATGTATCGATGCCACGGCGTCCTGCGCGGCCAGTCAGCTGCGTGTACTGGCCTGGGGTGAGATCGACGTGCGCCTCACCATTGAACTTGATGAGCTTTTCTAGCACCACGGTGCGCGCCGGCATATTGATGCCCAGAGCAAGCGTTTCAGTAGCGAACACGGCACGGACGAGGCCGCGAACGAATAGGTCTTCTACGATGTGCCGGAAGGCGGGCAGCATGCCCGCATGGTGTGCGGCAAAGCCGCGGGACAGGGCTTCGCGCCAGCGCTTGAAGTCTAGAACCTGCAGATCTTCTTCAGGGATACCTTCCACACCCGCATCGACAATGTCTTTAATCTGCTGTGCTTCCTCCTGGGAGGTAAGCACCATGCGGCTGCGCAGGCACTGATAGAGAGCGCCGTCGCAGCCTGCACGGGAGAAAATGAAGGTGATCGCCGGAAGCATGTCCTGCGATTGCAGTACCTTCAATACCTCTGGGCGGCCCAAGGGGCGGTAGCGATCCTGCTGCCGGGCGGCACCGGATCGTCCCCTTCCCTTACCGTGGAATTCGCTGCGCCCGCCGCCCTTGTGACGGGCGCGAGCGCGAAAACCTTTGCCGGACTTATAGTCCGCGCGACCATCGTCGGTATCGCCAGCTTCCAGGCGCTGGATCCTACGCTCTAGCTCAGCGTTGACCTGTCCGCCAGATTCTGGCTCGAAGAGCGGATAAATCTTGCGCCCCAGCATCATCCACTGGTCGAGAGGAACTGGGCGGTGTTCGGAAACGATGACGGTGGTATCGCCGCGCACGGTTGACAGCCAGTCGCCGAATTCTTCCGAATTGGACACGGTGGCAGATAGGCCAATGATGGAGACATGATCCGCGAGGTTGAGAATGACCTCTTCCCACACAGCACCGCGGGAAGCATCGGCCAAAAAGTGGATCTCATCCATGACCACGTGGGTCAAGCGATCGAGGGCCGCGGATTCTGCGTAAATCATATTGCGCAGCACCTCGGTGGTCATGACGACGATCTCTGCATCAGAGTTGATCGATACGTCACCGGTGAGCAGGCCTACGGCCTCTTCGCCATGCTCTTCCACCAAGTCGTGGTACTTCTGGTTGCTCAAGGCTTTAATCGGCGTCGTATAAAAGCACTTGGTTCCCCGGCTCAGCGCCAAAGAGACAGCAAATTCGCCCACGATGGTTTTGCCGGCGCCGGTCGGCGCGCAGACCAGTACGCCGTGACCGTTTTCCACGGCCTGGCAGCCCTTTACCTGGAACTCATCCAACGGGTATGGCAGGGCTGCGGTAAAAGAATCCAGATGAGTTTCAGTCATGACTCCCCAGGCTACCCGTGCCTAGAGGACATCGTCGAAAAAGCCGCCGCTGGTCGACGAAGGCCCACTGGCGCCGGTGCTCCATGTCTGCTGCGGCTGCTGCTGTGCCTGTTGTACTGGCTGGGAAACGGGCTGAGAGGGCCCCGGTGAAGGGTGTACTCTGCTCGGCGCCTCGACAGGGGTTGGCCCGCCAATGGCTCCTGGTCCAGCGCCAAGCGGCGAAGCAGTCTCATCATCGAGATCCATCCACTCGGGGCGTTCGCGCTGCATGCGCTTATCGTGGATGCGGCAGAACTGGAATGCAAGCTCCAAGAGAAATATCAACGAGCCGGCAAGAACCAACATCGAAAAAGGCTCTTGGCCTGGGGTGATAATGGCAGCGAAAATCATCACGACAACAATAATGATCCGGCGCTTGTCTTTGACGTGCACGTATTCGAGCACGCCCAGGAGATTGAGTGACACGATAAGCAGAGGAATTTCAAAGCTAATGCCGAAGATAAGCAGTAGGGCCAAGAGGAAATAGAAATAGCGCTCGCCGGTCAATGCCGCAGTTTGGTACTCGACACCGATGCCCATGAGGAATTCCAAGCCCACGGACAAAATAAAGTAGGCAAGAACCGCACCGGCAACGAATAGGCTCACGGCGGCGGTAAGAAAGCTCAACGTGTAGCGGCGCTCGTTCTTATGGAGACCAGGCACAACGAAGGCCCAGATCTCATACAGCCATACCGGCGATGACAACACTGTGCCGGCCAGAGCGCCCACTTTCAGACGCAAAAGGAGCATTTCAAACGGACTGGTGGCCAACAGGCGGCATTCTCCATCTGCGCTAAAAGAAGCACGCTTATCTGCGGGCAGTGCGCAGTAGGGCTCTCGTAGAATTTCACCTAACGGAGACAGCCCGAATGGTGCTCGCTGGTACCAAATGAACCCAATGATGGCGCCAACGACGACTGCTAAAACGGCGATGATGACGCGGCGGCGCAGTTCTTGTAGGTGCTCCACCAAGGTCATCTCCCCGGTAGGGTTCTTCTGCTTGCGCGAAAAGCGCAGCTTTCCCTTCACGCTCTTGCTTGCCTTCTGGGCAGGTACAGGCTGTGACTGTGACGACATCAGTGTGGCTCTTTCAACGCAAAGAAGCGAACACTTCCCTACTGCGCGGATTGCGGGTGCATATCCGCCGCTGCAGGGGTGTTCGCGCGACGACAGGTTAGGGGCGTTTACTGCTGAGTATTGGTGTTGCTCTGCTGGCCCGGCTGCATGTCTGGTCGGTTCCAGAATTCCTCATCGGACTGCTGCTTCTGGTTTAGCTGCGCCTGAGACTGAGAACGCTGGGCATCCTCGGAATGCATCTCATTGACCTCAGACTTGAAGATGCGCGCGGAACGGCCAATAGAGCGTGCCAATTCCGGCAACTTCTTTGCACCGAATAGCAAGACGATGACAAGAACAATTGCGCCAATTTCCATAGGCCCTATGCTCATGGAGAAACCTCTTTTCAACTAGTGCACCAGCATGCCGGGAAGCATCACCGCCAACTTATCTGCCGGCGGGCAGGCGCAGTAAACGGGCAAGTAACTGGCTACTGAGTATAGCCGCTCAACGCGGTGTTTCCTCGCTCCGCAATGAGGTTTACCACGGATTGAGGAGCCACTACCCGCAACCTATCAGCTTGACCAAGGGCAAAGCGAATAAGCCAATCCACTGATCCCATTGGCATCGTTGCAGCTACTTCCCCATTTCCTAAGTCTTCACCCAGGCGCATATCGTAATACTCAGCCAGCCACGTGAATTCTTGGTTAATTGCTAGTTGCACGGTGTCCCCATCGCCCAAATTAAAGGGTGATGCGGCATCAAAGTCGAGATCTTTCAGATGCGGCTGGGATTTTTCCTCCACGATGCGAGCCTTACTAATGCGGTCGATGCGGAAGGTGCGATGCGCTTGCTTTGCTTCCTCCCAAGCGGCCAAGTAAGGCTCGGAATCGACGATGAAAATGCGGGCTGGGTCCACCACCCTCTCGGATTCTGCATTTGAGGAAGCGCTCCAGTAACGCAGCCGTACCCGCTTTCTTTCATTGACGGCTTGAGTCAAAAGCGCCTGGATATCAGTCTCTTCAGGGGCGGGAGTAGACAGCGACTCATAGATGGCGACTGTCTTTTCATCCATGATGTCGCGCAGCTTAGCGGCGGCGGATTCGACAGCGTGGGCGTCGATTAGCCCGGGCATCGCCTGCAAGGACTCCAGGGTAAGGAGCAAAGCACCGGCTTCCGTCGGGGTAAGGCGCAGCGCCTGGCTCAAGCCCTGATCGTTGTGAATGGTTACCCCATCGCGATAACTGAAGGTGAGATCAATGAGATCCTCGGTATTGCGCCCAGTACCGGAACAAAAGAGCCGATCGAGGGCTTCTTTCAATTCGCCAGGATCCATACCCAAATCTTTGGCCGCTTCCATGGGCGTCTTGTCTGGGTGATTTTTGAAGTATGGAATCAGATTCAAAGAGCGCACGAGCGCCTGAAGCTTTAGTGATCCATCAGCCATGTCTAGCCTTCCTCCTGCGATTGCGACACCCTGCGTAAAAGGGAGATGACCTCTTGGCGTACCCCGACTGGTTCGAGCACCTGTACCTCTGGGGCATAGCCGGCCGCGGTGCGTACGAGCCAGTCCTTATCCACCTTGCGCAGCATCACCGTGCCGTCGGGCTGCTGCTTGCCGGCGTCCATAAGCTCCCGCGCCTGCCCCTCAGGGATGACAAGGCGTGCATCCACCTTTTCCCCGCGTTGCAGTGCACGCTCTACCAATACCTGTAGGTCTTCAGTTGGATTGGGGTGCTCCGCGGGATCGTGCGAGCGTTTGATGTCAGAGACGCGGAGGGCGCGAAAGACGCGCGGTTCGTTGCGGTCCACATCGAATCCCACTATGTAGATATGACTATCGCGGTTGACCACTCCCCACGGGTCCATCACGCGGCGGACCGGCTCAGTAGCCGGATTAGCACGGTAGGAAAACGTAATGCGGAGCTGATTGCGCACCGCAGCGAGCACCGCGGTGATGATTTCTGGGGTGAGTCGCGTGATGTCGTTAACCGCCGTGTAAACCGGTGCGCCTGCAAGGTTGCGGGAGGCGCCGCTGGCAGCAATCTTTGTCCAACCCGACAGGGAAAAATCGCTTAAGCCTCCGGTGGTACCCACGCCTCCTGCAATGCCTAGAACCATGGCCTCCTCAGGGGAAAACTCCACCGGAGGGAGCTGGTAGCTGCTCGAGTCAAGGCGATAGCGCGCACCATCTTCGCTACCGGAATGCACAATGGGCACCCCGGCGCGCTGGAGGGTTGCGATATCTCGTGCCAGCGATTTGGCAAAGGCTTCGTCTGATTTATCGCCGTATCCTGCTACATGACGGCGAATCCAGGCGGCGGTGCGGTCCGGGCTACCGCCGGAGTTGGCGGCGCCCTGTAGCGCGAAAGAGAGGTTGGTGAGTCTTTCTACCGCCTCATCATGCCGTTTCGGCGCGGGGTTGTGCGTTGCCACGTGTTGTGTTGTCTCCCTGGTACGGCTCGTGTGCTTCTAGCTGTGGTGTAGACGCATATAGTCTAGCAACGCCTCGACCCGATCATCGTCGGCCACGAAGGGGTCTAGGAGCTCTTCGGTACGCGGCTCCGGGCGGTTGACCTTGAGGCGCGTCCAGTCAACGGTGACGTTGGTCCCGAGGCTACGCGCAGCGGCAAGGAACTGGCCGCGCAGCGCAGCACGGGTGGTGGCAGGCGCTGTGTCCATGGCTCGTTCGATTTCGGAGTCCGTGATCCAGCGTTCGATAAGGCCCTTGCGCAGCAAGACATGGTAGAGCCCGCGGCTCGGCCGGATATCGTGGTAGGTCATATCAAGCTGGGCGAGCTTGGGGTGGTCCCAGTGACCACCCAGCCGTGCACGGTAGCGCTCGAGCAGTCCCAATTTAATGACCCAGTCGATTTCTCGGTCCACGCCGGAGAAGTCTTGAGTCTCAATGGCGTGCAGCATGCGCTGCCAGAGATCCACCACGCGCCGCATTTCGGCGGTGGGGGTACCGGCGTCTTCGCGTTCTTCCAACCATTGGGTTGCGCGCTGGCATAGTTGCTGCTGGACCTCGAGCGCGGTGACGGATCCCCCTCCGGCAAGCGGCAGTTCGGTCAAACCCGTCATATCACGTGCGATGGCGCGGATATGGTGAATGGGTTTTTCGATGTCGAACTCCGGCAACTCAAATCCGGCCTCCAGCATTTCCAAGATGAGGAGCGTGGAGCCAACCTTTAGCGCCATGGTGGGCTCGGCCATAGTGGAGTCACCCACTATGACGTGCATGCGGCGGAAGCGTTTGGAATCGCCGTGCGGCTCATCACGGGTATTGATGATCGGACGCGAGCGGGTGGTGGCCGAAGATACGCCCTCCCACACCTGGTCCGCGCGCTGCGAGAGCAGGAATTGGGCGGGTTTATCGCCCTTTGCGGGCTGCACCATGCCGGCGCCGCAAATGAGCTGGCGGGTAATAAGGAACGGAAGGAGCGCCAGCCCCAAATCCTTGAGCACCATGTGGCGGCTGATGAGGTAGTTTTCGTGGCAGCCAAAGGAGTTTCCGGCTGAATCCACGTTGTTCTTCAAGAGGTACACCGTGCGCGGGTGCCCCTCGGCGGCAAAGGCCTGCTCTGCTTGTTCGCCCAGCCGGTTGACTATTGCATCGCCGGCGCATTCATAGGCTAGAAGCTGGCTCAAGCTATCGCATTCGGCGGTGGCTACCTCGGGGTGGGATCCGACGTCGAGGTACAGGCGGCTCGCGTTGGTGGAAAAGATATTAGAGGAAGAATGTTCCTGGACGATGGGCCGGAAAAGCACGCGCGCCACTTCATCGGGGCTCAGGGCGCGTTCTCCTGGGCCCGCGCTGGTGGTTAAGCCATATTCCGTCTCGATGCCCATGATGCGACGGGCGAAGACGGGACGCTGGTCACTCACCCTTACTGCCCGCCCTTTTGGACATAGGAGCGCACGAATTCCTCGGCGTTGTTTTCTAGCAGGCCATCGATCTCATCGAGCAATTCATCGGTGCCGGTGGTGTTGATGCTCAGCTGCGTAGAGGTAAATTCCTCATCTCCGGTGGAGTCATCGCCGCCATTGCCGCCAGTGACCTGGGACTGGTGAGTAGACATAGGGAGGAAGTCCTTTCTTTGGCTTCTGCCTAATTGCTTGGTTATCAATTACGGTACTCGGGCTGGATACCGCTGTCAGTGAGTCCCTGGAGGAGATCCTCCACCGTACGTGCGGTGTCGATGATCTCCTCGCACTGGGCGCGGGTCAGGCCGGTGGTCTCATCCATCGGAACCGTGGCCCAGGGTGCCGCGGTTGTCTCGCCTACCCGCACCGTGAGGCTTTGCCAGCTCGCGGCGATGATGTCCTCGCCGAATTTCTGCGTCACTCGGCCGCGGAAATACGCGCGGGTATCCTCCGGAGGGGTGCTGGCGGCGTCTTCAATTTCTGCAGCGCTAAAGAGCTGCCGCATCTGGCCTTTACGCACCAGCGCGTGATGGAGCGATTTGGCAGGATCAATCTCCGCATACTGCAGGTCAATGAGCCGCAGCTTTGGGTCTGCCGGATCGATACCGCGGTCGAGGTAGCCCTTGATCAGGCGATACTTCGCCACCCAATCCAGAAGGTGCGCCGCCTGCATCGGATCTTCCGCAAGAAGCGCGACTGTCTCGTCCCAGGCCGCGAGCACCTTGCGCTCCGCGTCGGTGCGTGGGATGACGCGGTCTCGGTATTCGGCGAGGATTTCTAGGGCGGTGAGCTGGCGGGCGTCGGCAAGCTCGAGGCGATGCTGAAGGGAGAGATCGCGGCTGACGCGCGGAACTTCCGCCACGGCATCCTGCAAGCGGAGATCGCTAAAGTCCACACCCTGCTCAATCGCATCGAGCACCAGCGAGGTCATGCCCAGTTTAAGCAGCGTGGAAGTCTGCGACATATTCGCATCCCCAATGATGACGTGGAGGCGCCCAAAGTCCGCGTGCACCGCATGCGGCTCATCGCGCGTATTGATGATGCCGCGATTAAGGGTGGTCTCCAGCGAGATTTCCTGCTCAATATAGTCAGCGCGCTGGGAGATCTGGAAGCCCGGCTCCTCGCCAAACTCGCCGATCCCCATGCGCCCGGCGCCGATGACTACCTGGCGGGCCACGAAAAACGGGATAAGGGCCTGCGCCATAGTGTCAAAGTCCGTGGCACGGGAGTACTGATAGTTCTCGTGCGAGCCATAAGACGCTCCCTTGCCGTCCACGTTGTTTTTATAGAAACGCAAGGCAGGGCACGGGTCATGATTGGCGAGGACGGACTTTCCTTGCTCAGTAAGCCCCGCTACGGACGCGGCGGCTTGCAGGAGCGTGGCGTCACCTGCGGCGTCGTAAAGCGTGGCGTCCCACGCATTAGTGCATTCCGGCGCGGAATATTCTGGGTGCGCGTGGTCGACATAGAAGCGCGCGCCATTGGCCGTGACTACATTGGCCACCCCGATGGCGTTGGGATCGACCACGGGAACTGTCTGGTAGCGCTTGAGATCGAAACCGCGGGAATCGCGCAGCGGGTGTTCCTCGGCAAAGTCCCAGCGCGAGCGCGCCCCAGTGTGCAGCGCGGCATACGCTACCACCGCGTGCGTGGACGAAATGATGGGCGAATACTCCGGCAGCTCCGGGGTGGCGATTCCGTACTCGGTCTCGGTACCTACAACGCGGCTCATGCGCTCCTCCTAGCGGTCAGTAGCTCCACCCGCTCAACGCGGGCACCTGCATGGTCTTGGGAGATGATCTTGGTCCATTCCTCGGGGTTGGTAGCTGTCTCTTATACACATCTCCGAGCCCACGAGACCAGAGAGGATCTCGT
>CALLKG010000078.1:0-31486 GCA_938008395.1 Corynebacterium tuberculostearicum | reverse complement strand
AAACCTTCACAGCTGCCCCTTCACCAACGCATCCGCGCGGCCATGACCCTGCAGCAAACCGCTGCATTGACCGCCTTTTTCTGTGTAGTACTCGCTTTACTCGGCGCATTCTTTTCTCCCACCGAAGACCAGCTGTCGTCCGCAGTGCTCGGCCTTGTCCTCACCGTTATCACGACTTGCGCTTACCGCTGGCCTATCAGCATGTCAGTGACTTTTATTGTCGTCTGGGTAACTGCAACACTACTTACCAAGACTCCATTTATTAGCTCAGTATTCTTAGCACCAATATTTCTTGCCGTGATTGCATACCACGGACATCATGGGCGCACTTTCCTGATCGGAATAGTGCTGTGGCTGGGTGGTCTAATTGACCCAACAGAACCCAGCATGAATATAGATCCTGCACCAGCCTTTACTTGGGCCATGCTAATCACTATTGGCGGAGTCATCGGTGGCACTTTCGCCCATTCTGCTGACCGCTATAAATCCGCAATGCTGGAATGGAACGATGATGTCAAGCGCCGCCAATCCGACCTCGCAGAGACTTTGCACAATTCGGTTGTGTCTAGCCTTACAGTTAATACCATGCAGCTAGAGGCGCTAAGCCTCGAGTACTCTAAGCAGCCAAAGCTAGCCAAGAAGCTCAATGAGCTTAGCGATTCTATGCGCTCTTCAATGTCTGAAGTCCGTGCGCTTACCAAGGTTTTGCGAAACGACATCAATGGGATCAACGACGGTACAAGTTTTGCAACCACCACAAAGCCTGCGAGCTTTGCTCAGCTTTTATCTGAAGAACAGGAACGCCTGTCCCGGCTCAACCGAGCACCTGTTGTAGAAGTTTCCGGTGAAGGATTCGCACCAGAATTTCCCCGAGAAATACTGGATCCAATTGCAGCTATTACTACTGAGGCATGTCTCAACGCCGTGAAGTATTCACCACCTGGCGCAGAAATAATTATCTCTGTCCGTCCACATCTGGGGTGGACGCTAGTCTCCATTGCTAACCCTGTAGCGAAGCCGACAACCACTAACGCTGATATGTCTTCCGGGATTGGACTATCCTCAATGACTCGTATAGCCGCTACTATCGACGCTCGTGTCGACACCAACCTAGACGAGGGCAGGTGGGTTTTGACGTTGTCTCTACCTCCGAGCACACACAAGGCACGTTAGATCCAGCACTCTATCTAGCAAACACTGAGTTCGTCCATTAAGCTATCGCTTGTTTCTAACTAAATTGGTTTTAATTGAAGGAGCCCGCAGATGCAGGCCGCACTCGCTACATTCCTCGCACCACTAATGCTGTCAACTTCACTCCTGGGCGGTCTCGCACCTGGAGACCTTTCCTCCACAACTGAGTACAAGTCTGCCGTGGATATTGCATTCGGATGCCCCGCACCATGGTGCCCGAAATCGAAGTAAAAACATCCCTCTTGGTCGTCGATGACGACCCACTTGTCCTTGAGGCCTTGGGGCGCTACTTCGCCTCGGCTGAGGACATGGAGGTGCGCGCCACCGCAGAAAATGGCAAGGTCGCTCTCGAGCTTTTGCAAGAGCAGGACTTTGACGTCATTGTCGCGGACATCCATATGCCCGAGATGGATGGCACGACCCTCTTGCGCGAGGTCAACAAACTGGAAGAACCACCTGTCTTTATTGCGATGACCGCGATGGACAATGACGAGACCCTCAAAGAGGTCATGTCCAATAAGGCCGCGGCCTATATTTTAAAAAGCTCCAAGCCGGTCTACATTTTGGATACCGTGCGCGAGGCCGTGCGCGGCGGCACGGTTGTCACCCCGCAGTCGCTTACCCGCTTGTTTGAGCAGCTTCCTGATTGGAACGCTGAGGGAACCAGCGCCGATGCGGCAGCTGCAACCTCCAAGATCAAGGACAATCACCATATCTCCCCTGCGCTAGAGCAGGTCCTGGACTTGGTCTGCCAAGGAAAGTCCAACGAAGAGATTGCCAAGAGCACGCATTATGCACCGGGCACGGTGAAGAAGTATGTGTCCACCCTGCTCAGTGAATTCCACGCCAAGTCGCGGCTCGAGCTAGCGGTGAAGGCGCTCAAGGCTGGCTACGGTTCTTAGAACCCAATTGTTGGACAATCCGGGGGGGGCTACCCCCGGATGAGTTAATACCCCCTCTAAACCCCACATGCTGGGGTTTATTTTTTGTTTTTCTACCCCCGCTTACCATTTTTCAAAAGAGACTAGCATCACGTTTGTCGCTTTCCTATAATTGCGGCAACACAAAAGTTCATAGTATTTCCCAGGCAACATTTGGAACCTGAACCTGCAGGGTTGCCGCGCGTCAGAGCGTTATGGCGCTCGCGTTTTCCTCTAGCCTTACACAGTCACGTCATAGAAAGCAGGTGAGTGTTGAACACCAACCTGGCGCGCGTTCGTCGCAGCAGCGATAGGCCTCCCGTCCGCATTCGGCCCGCATAGTGGCCCGCTGAACATCGCACTTCACTCCGAATCCCTGCGACCCTCACTTTGCGTCGCGCGCACCCGCGTGTTCGCTCCTCACCCGACTGCAGCCCTGCAGCACCACATAGCTCACCGCTTACGTCCCAGCCGCCCGTATCGCCCGGCAGCCCACTGTCCGGCACGAATACCGCTAGCGGCTAAGGGGATGTGACCCGTTTGAAAAAGAGGTAGAACCCATATGACTTCTCCTGCTAATACCCGCTTGCCCATCTCTGATGATGTGGAAGCAGTCCTGCCCGCAGCTATCAGCCGCGCCCACGACTGGTTGAAGTCCACTGCGGACGAAGAAGATAAGGCCACCGAACAGCTCGCGGACCTGCTGCGCGATGAGGACGGCGTGAAGTTCACCATGGACTTCGTCGACCGCGTCATGCGCCCAGAAGATGACAAGGTTGCCGCACACGCGCTGAAGGATATTTCCTCTCACTATGACCCGTCGTTCCTGGGCAGCATCAATGGTGCGCTGGTTGGTGCCGGTGGTTTCTTCGGCCCCATCCTGCCGAACCTAGTCATGCCGGTTGCCCGCCTGTACATGCGCAAGATGGTAGGCCACCTGGTTCTGGACGCCGAGTCTGATGCCCTCAACAAGATCCTGGACAAGGCTGCCGAATCCGGTGAACAGCTTAACCTCAACCTGCTGGGTGAGGCCGTGCTCGGTGAGGAAGAGGCTAAGTCCCGCGCGGAGCGCACCCTCAAGCTCATCCGGAACCCACGCGTAACCTACGTTTCGGTCAAGGCTTCCTCCATGGTGGCCCAGCTTAACCACTGGGATATCGATGGCTCGGTAGAGCGCCTCAAGGAGCGCCTGCGTCCGCTGTACCAGGCTGCGGCGGACCGTACCGACAAGGTCTTTATCAACATGGACATGGAGGAGTACCACGATCTCCACCTGACCATCCGCTTGTTCAAGGAGCTGCTCAGCGAGCCGGAATTCCTCACTCTGGATGCCGGCATCGTGCTGCAGGCTTACCTGCCGGATACCTTTGATGCGCTCAAGGATATCGCTGACTTTGCTAAGGAGCGCGTGGCTAAGGGCGGCGGCAAGGTCAAGGTGCGCATCGTGAAGGGCGCGAACCTGTCCATGGAAAACGTGCAGAGCGAGGTCCACGATTGGCCGCTGGCTACCTACACCAACAAGCTCGACGTAGACGCTAACTACTACCGCCTATTGGATTTCATCCTGCGCGAGGAGTACGCCGATAGCGTCCGCATCGGCGTAGCCACCCACAACCTATACACCGCGGCCATGGCCTACGAGCTGGGCAAGAAGCGCGGCGTGCTGCACATGCTGGACTCGGAGATGCTGCAGGGCATGTCCCCCGCGCAGCAGGCAGCGGTGCGCAAGGTCTTTGACGGCCGCCAGATCCTCTACACCCCGGTTGTCCATGCAGATGACTTCGACGTCGCCGTGTCCTACCTGGTGCGCCGCCTAGAGGAGAACTCCGCGCCGCAGAACTTCCTCTACGCCCTCTTCGCCCCGGGGGAGGAGCCGTTGGCAGACCAGGAAGAGACGTTCCGTCGGGCCGTCGCCAAGCGTTGGGAAACCTTCGCTGGTGCCCGTCGCACCCAGAACCGCCTTGAGGAGGACGGCCGCCAGGCACCGCGCACCGGCCGCTTTACCAACGAGGCAGATACTGACCCGGCGCTCGCGCCGAACCGCCAGTGGGCGCAGGAAGCACTCAAGCGCAATCCGGGCGAGCACGGTATCGCGGAGGTTACCGACCCTGCCGCGGTCGAAGGTCACATCGCTCGCGCCAAGGAGCTGGGCACCGAGTGGGGCAAGCGCCCTGCCGCCGAGCGCGCCGCCGCACTAGAGGCCGTGGCGGATCAGATTGCGTCCCAGCGCGGTAAGTTCATTTCCGTGGCTGCATATGAGGCTAATAAGACTGTTACCCAGACCGACCCTGAGGTCTCTGAGGCGATTGACTTCTGCACCTACTACGGCCAGTCCGCGCGCCTGCTGGAAGAGTCTTACTCCCAGTTCACCCCGCACACCGTCACCGTGGTGACCCCGCCGTGGAACTTCCCCATTGCCATCCCGACCGGCGGCATTGCGGCGTCCTTGGCGGCTGGCTCGGCGGTTATCGTCAAGCCAGCCCCGCAGGTGGTTCACTGTGGCAAGCTCGTGGTGGAAGCCTTCCGCACCGCCCTCGAGGCGCAGGGCCTAGATCCGGATCTAGTGCAGCTCGTGCTTACCGATGAGGCCGAGGCCGGCAAGGCGCTGCTCTCCCACGATGACGTGGACAATGTCATCCTCACCGGCGCGTCCGATACTGGTGCGCTTTTCCGTTCCTGGAAGCCCAAGATGAACATCATGGCAGAAACTTCCGGCAAGAACGCACTCATCATCACCCCAGCTGCGGACCCTGACTTGGCCATCGATGACCTCTACAACTCCGCCTTTGGCCACTCCGGCCAGAAGTGTTCGGCGGCCTCCCTGGTTATCTTCGTCGGCGCGGCCGGCAAGTCCGAGCGCCTGCGCACCCAGCTGCTGGACGCCGTCAAGACCCTTAAGCCGGGCCCGGGCTTCGATATCACTACCACCATGAACGGTCTGGCGGAAGCGCCGAGCGAGAAGCTCCTGCGCGGTTTGACCCAGCTCGAGCCGGGCGAGAAGTGGCTGCTCAAGCCGGAAAAGCTCAACCAGGAAGGCACCCTGTGGTCCCCGGGCATCCGCGATAATGTGCAGCCGGGCTCTTGGTACCACAAGAACGAGTGCTTCGGCCCCGTCCTGGGCATCATGTACGCCGATACCTTGGAAGAGGCTATTGCCTGGCAAAATGACACCGGCTATGGCCTGACCGGCGGCATTCACTCGCTTGACGACGCCGAGATTGAGTACTGGATCGACAACGTTGAGGTGGGCAATGCCTACGTCAACCGCGGCATCACCGGTGCGATTGTCCAGCGCCAGTCCTTCGGCGGTTGGAAGAAATCCGTCATGGGACCGGGCGCCAAGGCCGGCGGCCCAAATTACGTGGCACAGATGGGTGAGTGGGCCGATGGCGAGCTCAAGCCGCGCAACGTGGACATCGCCCCAGCAAGCCTCGCCGCGCTGCACCGCCTGCGCGATAACCTCTCTGGCAAGCTCACCGAGGAGGACATCACCTGGCTGTGGCGCGCCGCTGAACTGGACCAGGTGGCGTGGCAGGAGGAGTTTGGCCGCAACCACGACCGCACCGGTTTGGTTTCTGAGGCTAATATCTTCCGCTACCGCCCGCTTTTGACCACGCTGCGCGTGCGCGTGGGCGAAGGCTACGAGCTGCGCGAGGTTGCTCGCCAGGTGCTGGCCGCCGCAATTACCGGCACCGCCACGGAAATCTCTGCCACTCCGGAAGTTGCCACCCAGCTGCAAGACTTGGGCTTCGACGTCAAGGCCATCACCGACGAGGCTTTTGCCACCGACGTGGCCAATGACGCTTCTTCCCGCGTGCGCGCCCTGGGCACCGTGCCGGATTCCATCTACGAGGCCGCGGTGCGCTCCAACTCCGTGGTGCTGGACCAGCCCGTGCTTGCCGACGGCCGCCGTGAGCTCATGCCTTACCTGCTTGAGCAGGCAGTTTCGGTTACCATGCACCGCTTCGGCATTATCCGCAACGTAGGTAACCTGCGCGACGAGTAATTCCCGGACGCGTTAAAGGTACTGAAGGGAGGTAGCGCCCCGCCCGTGGGCCGCTACCTCCTTTTTCGTATATGCGCTGCGAGTTTTATGTGGCATAGTGGTAGACAATGTCTACGTCACATAATTCGTCTTCCCGCGACGAGGCCAAGCGCCCGTCTGCGCAGGAAAAAGGCAACGCAACACAGATCCAAAAGCCGGGCGAGGAAGATTCGCATACCCTCGTCGCTTATGATGATGCGCACCTTGGTGCAGAGGCTGCCAGCGAGCACCCTGCCGAGCGCGACGATAAATCCGCCGTCCTGGCCAAGGACTTCCGCACCATGGCCAAGATCTCGGTAGTCTTCATCCTCATCGTCGCCGGCCTAGCGCTGGCCGGCTACCTGCTCAAGTTCATTTGGGTGGGCCTGCTGCCGGTCTTGCTCGCCATTCTCGTCTCCACGGTGCTCTACCCCATCAGCGCGTGGCTGCGCAGCAAGGGATTCCCGCGCTCGCTCGCGGCGGTAAGCACCTTGCTCGGCCTCATCATTGTCTTCTGCGGCGTCTTTGCCGCCATGGCCCCGGTAGTCACCAGCCAGAGCCAAACACTCATTAATCAGGCCGAAGACGGCATCAACCAAATCACGGAGATGGTGGAAAAGTCCCCCATCGATATCCAAAGCGACCAGCTACAGTCCGTGCTCGAAGACGTGGTCAAGTTTGCCAAGGGCCAAGCCTCCACCATCGCTACCGGCGTTATCTCTGGTTTCTCGATGGCCAGCTCCATCGTCGTGGCCGCGCTGATCATGCTCTTTGTCACCTTCTTCATCATCAAAGACGGCGACAAGTTCTTGCCGTGGCTGCGCAAGTACACCGGCAATTCCACCGGCTGGCACGTCACTGAACTCGGTGCCCGCATCTGGAAGACCTTGTCCGGCTTTATCCAGGCGCAGGCCGCCGTGGCCATGGTGGACGCAGTCCTCATTGGCCTTGGCCTGTGGGTTCTGCAAGTTCCGCTTGCGCTCGTCATCGCCGTTGTGACGTTCTTCGCCAGCTTCATTCCGATCATCGGTGCGGTCACCGCTGGCGCCCTCGCCATCATCATCGCGCTGGTCTCCAATGGCCTGACCAACGCGCTGCTGGCGCTCGCACTTATTATCATCGTCCAGCAGGTGGAAGGCAATGTCCTCCAGCCGATGCTGCAGTCCAAGGCCATGGGCCTGCACGCGGCCGTTGTCCTGCTCTCCGTCACCGTCGGCTCTACCCTGGCCGGCATCGTCGGCGCCTTCCTCGCCGTCCCCGTGGCCGCAACCATCGCTGTTGTGGTGCGCTACCACGCCGAGATGGCCGCGCTGCGCTCCGGCGAAGTCGAGCCCTCCGATATAGACATCATCACCGGCTCCAAGGACGACCCCGAAGACTTCAGCGACGTCACCTACGAACACGATGAGACCCCACGCGACAAGGTAGAGCAGCTCTACCAGTCCATGAGCCCGCTGAGCTAAGACTCAGCCACCACTAGCAGCGCGCCGGCCCTCCCCCGGCGCGCTTTTAGTTTTTAGCGCAGAAAGCCTAGGTCCGTAGCGGCCGAGGCGAGCTGGCGCGCGCCACGGTCAAGCACGTTGGCCCAGGTGCCCTTGGATTCCTCATTGGCGGAATCGGACACCTGTTTAAGCAGGGTGCAGGGCACATCGAAGCGCTGGCATACTGCGGCGATGGAATAGCCTTCCATGTCGCACAGCTGCGATTTCTTGGCCAGCTCGGTGCGCAGGGCGGTATCGGAGACAAACATGTCGCCCGTGGCCAGTCCGCGCACCGGCAGGCGGCCGGAGGTCTCTAGCTCGATGGTCTCTGGCAGCAGGTAGCGGTTGATATCGGTAAGCACTTCTAGCTTGAAGTCATGCTTGGTGACCTTGTCCACTTCGAAGACGCCAGCCATGCCGTCGACAAGCGCGCCGGCCGTGCCAATGTTGACCACGCGATCGGGAAGGGCGCCGTTAGCGCGGGCGTCGGCAAGAGCTTCCGTCAGCGCAATGGCCGCCGGAACCGTACCGATTCCGGTGATGAGCAGGGGTTCGCCTTCCGGAATGTGGGCGGCTTCCGCATCCACGGCGGCGACGAAAAGGGTGCGTCCGTTGAGATTCTCCATGCCTGCGAGAATACCTGCCCGCCCTAGTCAAAGTTCAATGTGCGGTTCTTCTGGCGCAGGCGAATCGTAATGTTTTTCTGTCCGGCGCCGAGGGCAATGATTTTCCCACTGAGCACCCGGGCGACGGCCAGGTCTTCCTCCGTCGGTGCTTCGGCCGCGACCCGCGCCGTAGGCAGCCAAGCATCGTGCGGGTCTGGCGCGCCGAGGTGAATGAGCCGTTCGCGCTCCACGTCGATCCAATAGCCCTCCGTGGCCATGAAGCGATCGTGGCTCCCCTCGAAGGAATCGCGGCGCCACCCGCCTTCGGCCACGCGGAAGACAAAGGGGCAATAGCCAAAACGCGAAGGCACGATATAGCGCGTCTGGGGGCTGACGCGCCAGTGGCCGCGCGCGGAGCTCCACACTTGGCGGTATGTATCGGCCAAGCTCATGCCCAGACGCAGGCGCTGTTGTCTGTCCTCGTCCAGCCCAGCACCTTCTACCTGGGTGTTTAGCTCCCCAATCCGCGTGGCATCAGCCACGTACATGCCCAGCCACGCTTCCTCCGGAGTGGTGTACGGGCCGGTGATATCACGGTGGAAGGAATCCGGCACGGCCCTTTCCGCGTCCTGGGGCAGGCGCTGGCGGGCGGCAAACGCCCACAGGCGCGGATGCCCCATGCGGTACAGCATCACCGTCGCCCGCGGCAGGCGGTCATGCACCTGCTGGCGCGTCAGATAGTCACCCGCGCTGATGCGCCGCAGCAGCTGCTTAGCGACGTCCCCCTCTACCTGCTGCTCCACACCCGGCGCGACTTCCATCTCCGGCAGCTGACTAAGCAGCATCAAATCGATGATGTCTCCCAAATCAAAGACCTTGCTCAATTCCGTTTGCGCCTCTGAACCAAAAGCCTCGATTGCGTCATAGCCTAGGGCCCCACCCAAGCGGCGGATGAGATCCGGGGACACGCTTACCCGGTTGCGGGTCGCGTGCAATTCGGACGCATTCAAATTGCGATCCAGTGTCACGAGTGCTCCTTTCTCCCCCTCATAGGGGATTCAAATTTCGGTCACGCTTGGGATTAAGCCGGACATAGAAGCGCCGTTTAGCTCTTCCCGCTCGCCAAAATTCCGCGTGCGTTCAAGCTCTCGCACTAAGACACAGCCCCTTTCACCGGTTGCTAGGCCCTCATATCTGACAATCTTGGCGGCATTTTCCCCTTTTAGCCTAATCTCTTAGCCAAACAGCTGTCACACTTATACCATTCGCTTTACGTGCAGATAACTTGAATAAAGCCGAATGCCTGTATTGACGTTCTATTTGAAAGCATTTCTGCAAGTCGTATGTCTATAGTATGACACGGATTAATCTTTAGATTATCCAATCTCTCTCGTATTCCGCTCTTGAATTGCTTATGAAGGAGTTCAGCCTTTGAACAACAACAATGCCTGGGGCCAGCCGGATCAGCCCTCCACGGATCCTTCTGCTCAACGCATGCGCCCCATGCCACGCGAGGGACAAGCTTGGGGCACGCTCTCACCTAATTCCCCTACAACCTCGACTTCTGCAGCATCACCTACAGGTGAGGACTTTGACGACCCTAAGTCCTCCGGAAAAGGTAAACGCATCGTGTTCCTAGTCATCGCTGTGCTAGCGGTTCTCGCTCTGGTTGGCGGTTTAACTTGGGCACTGGTCAATAGGAACGATTCAAATGATGCCGATGACCCAAATGAACCTGCATTGGCTGCTAGCTCCGAGGCTAGAGATACCTCCCACCCTGAGAAGGGGTCCGAGTCCGACAAAGATGAGGACAAGTCCAAAAAAGACGAGGCAAAAGATTCCCCAGAGAGAAAAAATAACGCTAAATCACAAGAACTGACCAAGTACGAAAAGTGCAATGAATACGCAGATGACAAACTCAGCGATTTGCGTGCTCCGGTAAAGATGTACTGCGATGACTCCTGGCTTTTTGCTGGTGAGTACGGAACCTCGGCCCAAACTTTGTTCTATTGGACCGACAATGCCTGGCACCGATACGAAACAGATGGAACGTCGTGGCCGTCCCATATGGGATGCTACGACCGGTCAAAACTTGAAGACGCCGGTGCCCCAATCCCCCTGCTCGATAAGGTTTTGTTGTGCGACGCCAATGACAAACCCAGTGCGGAATCTGCAGCAAAAGATGAAGCTGGCGCTAGCGCAAAATCTATTGACGAAATGCCGGACGACAGCGCCGGCCCCCGCTGCGACGGCCGATACATTCTCATCGCGGAATCCGTTATGGTCCCCCTAGGCAGTGACCCCCATCCTGAGCTTTCTCGCGTCCAGGGTAAGTATCCGGGTTCACACACAATGAGCGGAAAAGCCTGCAGCTCTCTTCGCGGCCAAGTAGACGGCAATGACGTCTACGCCGTCTACTTCGACGCAGGCCATAGCGTAGAGAAAGTGTGCGAGCTAAAAGCGCAATACGGTGGCAATGCTCGTTCACTAAATAACGATGCGGACTTCTCCGACCCCTGCTAATCCCCTCTCCATGTAAATCCCCCCTTCCCTATTACTCTCTTCCCCCTACAACTCTGCTCTAACACCAGAAAGGAACTCTCTGTGTCCCACTACAACCTCTACGATTCTCTCTCCCTCGATGCTTCGGCCGATTCCGCCGATCTTATCGAAGAGATCGACAACAAGCTCACCCAAGTCGATCCCGGGGACGCCGCAGCGCGCGACGAACTGAGCACTGCGCGACAAATCTTTTCCGCAGACAACCGGCGCAAGCAATACGATAACGACTTGGCTAATACCACTGGGCCGGAAGTAGATATCGCACGCATCCGCTACATCGCCGCCCTTCCGTCCGAAACCGCGCCGCAAGAAAATCTTGCCTCCTATACCCCGGCGCCGGAATACACCCCTCAGCACTCGGCGCAACCACAGCAAGACTGGAAGCCACAGGCAACAAATCGGCAATTCAGCAGCAGTTCAAGCTTCAACGTGACCAATAAACAAGTCACTGTTGATTTTAGTAATGTAACATTCCCCGTCGAACCAGACCGCCAACGCTGCCAATCCATCATGTGGTGCGTGCTATGGGGCATCCTGCTCCTCATGTGGCTCATTGCCGGAATCCGCGGCTTGTCCCTTGCCGGCGAAGCTAGTGACACCACCGCCATGGGCCTTATCTTTGATTCCTCGGAGCTTGAGTCCAAGACCGCAGATTTCAGCGCCTCCCTGATCAAAACTCTCGTAGCCACCCCGCTCATGCTGATTCTCTGGGAGTTCGTCTGGTCGATTCGCAAGACTATAGGACGCCGGGCAATTGAGAATGCCTAGCTCGCATAGCCCTTTCCATGGCCAAGTACTGGCTATCGGAGCAGCAATGGGCCTGGCAATCGCGTCTTTCGCTCTGGCTGGCTGTGACGAAAATTCCACTGACACTGCTGGTCAAAAACTTCACTATGAGACTGCTTCGAGGTCCGCTTCACCAGAACAAGGAGACGATGCAGAGCAGGAAACCTCGACGAAAGGACCTATACCAGAAGGAAACACTACTTCCAGGCCAGTGCCACCCAACGTAGTGATGGATGAGGAAGAGGACAGCCAGGCGTCCCAACTAGGTGACGAGAATTCTTCTGCTAGCGGAGCCGACCAAACCTGCGGTACGCACAGCGCACAGACAGCGTTCCAAGACGGCGTTTCCCAAGTTGCGCCGTGGGGCACCATCGGTTGGGAGCTTTTCGATTCCTCCGGCTACGACCCATGCGCTTCCCTATCGTGGGAAACCCTAATGATTGAGGGAGGGACAAGTTCTTCACCCTTCCACATCATGCTCTTTAACCACGGTGAATACTTAGGTACTGCAACAGCAAAGCCCTACGGCTTCGCTCCCACGGTTGAACGCGTCAACGATTCCGAAATAGCGGTGACCTATCACTGGCCACGCGAGGGCGAAGGCAATGCCAACCGCTCGGGTACGACCAATGCAGGCTTCCGGTGGGATGAAGGCCAGCAGAAGGTCATCATGTCCGGCGACGTTCCGCCGATGCAGTAGGTCGATGTAAAACAAGCACGTTTCGCTAAAATGTCACCAGTTTGGCGGCGAAACGTGCTTGTTTTGCGCGCTGCGTGACGCCAAGCGGCGGTGGGGCTTCAAGGTGCGCGGCAGCCAAGAAGTGGCCGCGTTCTAAGCTTTCGCGGGGATCTAGGAGCAGTTATCGTGGCCAAAACGTAGCCGAAGGAGAGATAGGGATGAGCGAGAAGACGTCTCAGCAGAAGTTCGGGGCTTTCGCGCTGGTGGCGGCGGTTGTCCTGCTTATCGTGAACTTGACCGTAGTAGGGCCTACGGTGTTCGGTATCTCCACGCCGCTGCTCCTCGGAGTCACGGGCATCATAATGATGCGCGGTGAGAGAAGCAGCAGCGGCGCACAGGATGACTAACGCAGGCGGTGGCCAACGAAGCCGGCAGCGAGGGTGTTGCCGGAAGACTGGTCGATGAGCAGGAAATTGCCCACCGCGCCGCGGGCGGCATAGTCCTCGACAGGGAGCTCGGCCTGGGTCTGGATGGTGATGTGGGCGATGTCGTTCATGGCGACGGACTCGGGATCTTCCACATCGGAAACGCCATCCAAGTCCAAGGTGCGGGTGACGGCGGCGACGCGGGCCTTAACCAGGGAAGAACCGTAGCGCAGCTTGAGCATCTGGCCGGGCTTAATCTCCTTTTCGGTCAGGCCCACAACGGTGGCGTCGAATTCGCGGGTGGACGCGGGGCGCTGGGGGCCGGCGAGGAGATCGCCGCGGGCGAGATCGACGTCGTCGGCAAGCAGGAGCGTCACGGAGTCGCCGGTAGCAGCAGAGTCGGCAGGACCGTCAGCAGTGTCAATCTGGGTAATGGTGCTGGTGCGGCCTTCAGGGAGGCGGACCTCGTCGCCCACGGAGATGGAGCCCGCCTTCACGCGGCCGGCGTAGCCGCGGTAGTCGGAGGCGTGCTCGCGGATGACGTACTGGATGGGGAAACGGAAGTCCAGCTCATCGGCGCGGCCGGTGGCCACGGGGACGGTCTCGAGAACCTCGAGGACGGTCGGGCCGGTGTACCACGGCATAGTGGTGGAGCGCTCGACCACGTTATCGCCCTTGAGCGCGGAAATCGGCACCACGGTGGTATCGGTAATCCCCAGGCGGGTGGCGATCTGGTTGAACTCGGACTCGATATCGCGGAAGACCTGCTCGTCGTAGTCCACTAGGTCGATCTTGTTCACCGCGAGGACCACGTGGCGCACGCCAAGGAGGGCGGCGACGTTGAGGTGGCGGCGAGTTTGTTCGACAACGCCATGGCGGGCGTCGATAAGAAGCACCACCACCTGGGAGGTGGACATGCCGGTGACCGTGTTGCGCGTGTACTGCACGTGGCCGGGGGTATCGGCGAGGATGAAGGTGCGCTTATCCGTAGCGAAGTAGCGGTAGGCCACGTCGATGGTAATGCCCTGCTCGCGCTCGGCACGCAGGCCGTCAACAAGCAAGGAAAGGTCCATACCGTCGAAGCCGCGGTCGGTGGAGGTGCGCTCCATGGACTCGACCTGATCCGCGAGCACGGACTTGGTGTCATAGAGCAGGCGGCCGACGAAGGTGGACTTGCCGTCATCAACGGAGCCGGCGGTGCACAAGCGCAGGGTATCGCGCTGCTTGAGGGCGCCGACATTCGGCGTGAGGGTCGTAGTCATCAGAAGTAGCCTTCCTTCTTGCGGTCCTCCATGGCGGACTCGGAAAGTTTGTCATCGGCGCGGGTGGCGCCGCGCTCGGAAAGGGTGGAAACGGAGATCTCCGCGAGTACCTCGTCCGGGGTCGAAGCGGTAGAGTCCACGGCGCCGGTGCAGGACATATCGCCCACGGTGCGGTAGCGCACGGTGCGGGTTTCCAGCTCCTCGCCTTCGGCCGGGCCGCCCCATTCGCCAGGTGCTAGCCACATGCCATTGCGCTTGAATACCTCGCGCTCGTGGGAGTAGTAGATGGAGGGCAGCTCCAGTTCGCGGGCGCCGATGTATTCCCAAATATCGGACTCGGTCCAGTTGGAGATGGGGAAGACGCGGACGTTTTCGCCGGCCATCTTGCCGCCGTTGTAGAGGTCCCACAGCTCGGGGCGCTGGCGGCGGGGATCCCAGCCGCCGAAGGAATCGCGGATGGAGAAGATGCGCTCCTTGGCGCGGGCGCGCTCCTCATCGCGGCGGGCGCCACCGCATACGGCGTCATACTCGCGCTCGGTGATGGTCTCTACCAGCGGCACGGACTGCAGCGGGTTGCGGGTGCCATCGGGGCGCTCTTGCAGGTCGCCGCGGTCGATCCAGTCCTGGACGCGGGCGACGTGGAGGCGAGCACCGGATTCTTCCACGAGGCGGTCGCGGAAATCGATGACCTCAGGGAAGTTGTGGCCGGTATCGACGTGGAGCAGCTCAAACGGCACCGTGGCCGGGGCGAAGGCGCGGCGGGCTAGCTCGAAGACAACGACGGAGTCCTTGCCGCCGGAAAAGAGGATGCCTACCTTGTCGAACTGCCCAGCCACCTCGCGCAGGATGTGGATGGACTCGTTTTCTAGGTCTTTTAGGTGTGGAGAAAGTGTGCTCATTATTCGTGTAACCCGCATTCTGTCTTGCCGTCTGCAAATACGCGCCCGGACCGGGCATCTTCGCCTTCACCAACCGGGAAGGTCAGCGGGGCGCAGCCGATGGAGCGGTATCCCTGCAGGGTGAGTGGGTGGATGATGAGGTCGTTGTCCTCGATATAGCGGTCCGTATCGTCTAGATCCCAGGTAATGATGGGCGAGATCTTCAGCCGACCGGTGCGGTCGAGACTCAGCGCCGGGGCGGTGGCGCGGTGCTCGGAATCGGCGCGGCGCAATCCGGTAACCCAGCCGGCATAAGGATCCATGGCCATGTTCAGCGGCTCGACCTTGCGCATGCGGTTATAGGCCGCGGTATCGCGGGCGTAGAGGCGCGGGCCGTATACCTCGTCTTGTTCTTCTGGGCTGAGCAAAGGCAGCACGCGAACAAGTGGCAGGTCCGGGTAGCGCTTTTCTACCTCGTCGGCTACCTGCAGTGTTTCCTGGAAGTGCCAGCCAGTATCGATGAAAAGCAGGTCTGCATCGAGCCCGGCGCGGTGGGCGAGCTCGGCCAAGACCGTGTTCTCCATGGACATGGTCACGGCCAGGCGGCCGGGTGCGTGCTCGGCGGCCCATTCGGTAATGGTTTCCGCTGAGGCGTCATAAAGCTTATCCGCCCACTGGTCCACCAATTGCTGGTTGCGCGCGGCTACCTCGGCGTCCAGCGGCGCGGTATCGCGCGTGCCTTCCGGGGAGATGCTGGGGTCGCGGTAGTTCTTGCCACCGTCCAGCAGGTTCGTCGTTGGGTTCATGCCGTCACACATTAGGCAAAACCCCGAGGCGGCGCAGCGGATTCTGGGCGAAAAGCCGCTGAGCTTGGCGGGAGGTGCGAATAAAAAGTTTCCAATCCGTACCAAGCGGACTAGATTTACAGACAAGACAGTCTATTGCGGGTGTGCGCGCCCTACACAAGGAGGCACTTTCATGCAGCGTATAGCCATCATCGGGGAGGGCCCGGCAGCCCTATCCACCGCCGAAAAGCTTATCAGCGCTGGCATGTGTGTGGACCTTATTACTCAATGCACCGCACCATTCGGTCTACTCCGCCGCTTTGCGGGCTTGGCTGGCGTGCTGGGCGACGCCGTCACGGGCTCCCACTGCGGCCCCGGCACCACTCCCCGCTTGCGCCTTATCGGCAACGTGCGGGTAGGACCAGACGGCGATATCACGCATAACGAAATCCACCGCCTGGCCGCCTCTGGCAATCGCGAGCTACTCGTTTTGGAACTCAAGGCCCGCGGCGTGGCCGTCACCACGTGGGAAGGCCTATGCGCCCCACTGCAGGATTTTGAAGACTGGCGCAGCGTCATCACCCGCGCGCAGCTGGCTCACGTGGGGATTTAGCAGCAGTTATCAACTAGCGCCCCACCCACCACCGGTATAAACTTGCACGGCTACCCAGCCACGGCAAGGAAAGGGGCGCGAGTCCATGGATCTGGTTCGCATTCTCGTTACACGGTCGGCGCCATATACGCCGTATTTCATCGCGGTGCTTGTCCTGCAGGCCTTATCTACGGCCGCCACGCTGTACCTTCCATCGCTTAACGCCAAGATCATCGATGAAGGTGTAGCTCAGGGCGATGTGGACTTCATCTGGCGCACCGGCGGCATCATGCTGGCCGTCGCGTTTGCCCAAGTCATCACCGCCATTGGCGCGGTATGGTGCGGCAGCCGCACCGCCATGGGTGTCGGCCGAGATCTACGCGGCGAGGTCTTCCGCCACGTTAATTCCCTGTCCACTGAGGACATGAGCCGCTTTGGCACGCCTACGCTCATTACCCGCGGCACCAATGACGTCCAGCAGGTGCAGATGGTCTACATGATGATGCTGAACTTCATGGTGACCGCACCCATCATGTCCATCGGCGGCATCATTATGGCCGTGCGCGAAGACGCAGGCTTGTCCTGGCTGGTGTGGGTGTCCGTAGCGGTACTGCTCGGCACCATCTCCGTTATCATTTCCCGCCTCATGCCGCTCTTCCGCTCCATGCAGGACAAGCTGGATTCCATCAATGGCACCCTGCGCGAGCAGATCACCGGCATCCGCGTGGTGCGTGCCTTCGTGCGCGAGGCCTATGAGTCCGAGCGCTTTACCGAGGAGAACAAAAACATCACCCACCTGTCCTTGAACATCGGCCGGCTTTTCGTGGTGATGTTCCCGCTCATTACGGTGATCCTCAACGTGGCCACGGGCGCGGTCCTGTGGTTCGGCGGCCACCGCGTGGATGAGGGCTTGGTCAACGTCGGCTCGCTGACCGCATTCCTGCAGTACTTGCTGCAGATTCTGGCGGCGGTCATGATGGGTACCTTCATGGCAATGATGCTGCCGCGCGCCATCATCTGTGCCCGCCGCATCACCGAGGTGCTCCAGCACGAGCCCTCCATTACCCCACCCAGCTCCACCACCTCTCCGGAGACTTGCGCGGGCACGGTGGAATTCCGCGACGTGGGCTTTTCCTACACCGGTGCGGATGCGCCGGTGCTAGAAAATATCTCCTTTACCGCCCGGCCCGGCACCACTACCGCCATCATCGGCTCCACGGGCTCGGGCAAAACCACACTGGTTTCCCTCATCCCACGCCTGTACGTGCCGACGGAGGGCCAGGTGCTTATCGACGCCACCCCTACCACCTCCCTGGCCCGCCAGGACATCGTCCAGCGCGTCTCCCTCGTCCCGCAGAAGGCTTACCTATTTAGCGGCACTGTGGCGTCTAACCTGCGCTTGGGCCGCCCCGAAGCCACCGATGACGAGCTCTGGGAGGCGCTGCGCGTGGCCCAAGCAGACTTCGTAGAAGACCTAGACATGCCCATCGCACAGGGCGGCACCAACGTCTCCGGTGGCCAGCGCCAGCGCCTATCCATCGCGCGCATGCTGGTCGCCCGCCCGCTGGTCTATATCTTCGATGATTCTTTCTCCGCGCTGGACGTGGCCACCGATGCCAAGGTGCGCGCCGCAATGCACGCCTCCTTTGCCGAGCGCGAGCAGCCGGTGACCAGAATTATCGTCGCCCAGCGCGTGGCGTCTATCCGCGATGCAGACCAAATCCTGGTGCTGGATGCCGGCCGCATCGTTGACCGCGGCACGCACGAGGAGCTCCTTGGCCGCTGCGCGGTCTACCAAGAAATCGTTGATTCCCAAGAAACCGCCGGCGTTGCAGGAGGCGAAAACTAATGGCTGAAAACACCACCTCTACCGCCGAGTCCACGGATGCCGGTTTTGATTCGATGGACGGCTCCGCACCCCGCCAGGCCAAGAATTTCTGGCCCTCCACCAAACGCCTTTTCTCCCTGCTTGCTCCCTTCAAGCGCCAACTGTGGGCCGTCGCGGCAATGAACATCATCTGCATCTTCTTGGCCGTGGTAGCCCCGAAGATCATGGGCAAGGCCATGGACGTCATCTTTGCCGGCGTCATTTCGCGCAACCTGCCCTCTAATATCTCCGCCGAGCAAGCCATTGCGGGCATGCGCGCTGAGGGCCAGGACCGCTTTGCGGATATGGCTTCCGCGATGGACTTCGTCCCCGGTGAAGGCATCGATTTTAACCGACTGGGCACGCTCATCATCACCGTGATCGCGATGTACATCGTCTCCTCTGGCTTCCAGTGGTGGCAGGGAGCCATCCTCAACAAGTTAAGCATGGATATCGTGTTTGACCTGCGCGAGCGCGTGGAGGCGAAGATTAATGCGCTGCCTCTCAACTACTTTGATTCCCAGCAGCGCGGCGATATCCTCTCACGTACCACCAATGACATCGACAACATGCAGCAGGCCCTGCAGGAGGCGCTATCGCAGCTGTTTTATGACGCGCTGCTGGTCATTGGCATCACCATCATGATGTTCAGCGTCTCCTGGCAGCTCGCTCTGGTGGCTTTACTGTCCCTGCCGCTTACCGGTCTAGTTATCGGCGTCATCGGTAACCGCTCGCAGCGCCAATTCAAAACCCAGTGGCGCTCCACCGGTCAACTCAACGGCCAGGTAGAAGAATCCTTCTCCGGCCACGATCTAGCCATCGTCTTCGGCCGTACTGAGGCCATGACGGAGGAATTCGACAAGCGCAATGAGGAGCTCTACCGCTCCGCAGCTAAGGCTCAGTTCCTCTCCGGCATCATGATGCCCATCATGCAGTTCCTGTCCTACCTGTCCTACGTCGCCATCGCGGTACTGGGCGGCCTGCGCGTGGCCAATGGCCACATGACTCTGGGCGCTGCCACTGCATTTATCCAGTACTCCCGTGAGTTCAACCAGCCACTCGGCCAGCTCGGCGGCATGATGCAGCAGGTGCAGTCCGGCGTGGCCTCGGCAGAGCGCGTCTTTGAGCTTCTCGACGCCGAAGAGCAAGCCCCTGACACCACCGACGAGGACCTTCCCGGCCGCGCCCAAGGGCTTGTGGCGTTCCAAGACGTTGACTTCTCCTACGCGGAGGACAAGGAGCTCATCACCGGCCTCAACCTGCAAGTGGAGCCTGGCCAGACCGCGGCCATTGTCGGCCCCACCGGTGCCGGCAAGACCACCCTGGTCAACCTGCTCATGCGCTTCTATGAGCTAGATGGCGGTCAGATTCTCATTGATGGGCACGATATCGCCCGCATGCCCCGCCAGACGCTGCGTTCTCAGGTGGGCATGGTGCTCCAGGACGCCGTGCTCTTTAAGGGCTCGATCATGGAAAACATCCGCTACGGCCGCTTGGACGCGACGGACGAAGAGGTCATCGCTGCGGCAAAGGCAACCTATGTAGACCGCTTCGTTCACGCGCTGCCCGATGGCTACGACACCATCATCGACCAAGACGGCGGCGCAATCTCCGCCGGCGAGCGCCAGCTCATCACCATCGCCCGCGCGTTCTTGGCCCAGCCCGCGCTGCTCATCCTCGATGAGGCCACCTCTTCGGTCGATACCCGTACCGAGGTCCTCGTCCAAGAGGCGATGAACGCGCTGCGCGCAGACCGCACCTCCTTCGTCATTGCCCACCGCTTGTCCACCATTCGCGATGCTGACCTCATCCTCGTCATGGAAAACGGCACCATCGTGGAACAAGGCTCGCACGACGATCTCCTTGCGGCACAAGGCGCATACTGGCGTCTACACCAGTCCCAGTTCGCTCAAGGGTAGACCTTCCCCGGCGGCGAGCTACTCCAGCCCTACCGTCACGGTCGGCGCGTTGAAGTGGGCGCCCTTGAGGTTCACCAGCTCAAGGGTGACATCGCGCAGCTCAATGTGGTCCATGATTACGTCGGGCACCTCCGCATCGGGGACGGGGTGCGACTCTGGAACACCGAGCTTGTCCAACACGGCATTGATATCGTCGCGGCTTAAATCGATTTCCGCCCGGGGTGCAGAAACCTTACCCACCGCCGGGGTGGCCTTAAGCTCGGTAGCCATAATGGTCACCGGTCCGCCGCGTACCTCGGTGGTATCCCCGCCCGTGGTCAACATGCCATCGCCATAGCGGCCAGGCAGCGTAATGGCGAGGTTGTCGATGTCGAGGTTTTCGCCCTTCAGCTCCAGGACCCGCACATCACCGCTGGCGGTGGGGAAAGTACCCAAAGATACGGTGACATTCTTCGTCAGCGTCACCTTATCCGCAAAGACGGTACTGAAATACGGAACCGCCGGGGCATTTTGCGCATTAACCCGTTCGGAACCGCTCGCGCCGTACACCACCAATGCGCAGGCCAATACGGCCAAGCAGCTACGCGCCGCCCGCGGCATCGCCCTCGTCATTGCTCTGCTGCTTCCTTGGTGCGGCGCTTTTTCTCCCCCGGCTGCCACGCAAAGGTAAAGGCCCCGCCAATGATGCCGAGCAGAGAGCCGATGATGAAGCCGCCCAAATTGGACGTCGGCAAGGCGATAATGGCCACGATAATGCCCAGCACACCGACATAATTCGAGGTTGCCGGCTGGAACCACGCGCCAAGGCCGAACATCGCCAGCAAAACGCCGATAAGCAGCGTAGATACGCCAGAGATGGTGGAGATCATGACCAAAAGGTCAGAGATGCGGATGGTGATATAGGCCGGCGCGGCGATAATAATGCCGGAAAGGATGAGCAACAGTCCCGGAAAAAAGGGCCGGCCGCTGCGCCAGCGGCGGAAGCGCTGCCACACGCTGGGCTTAGATTCTTCCTCGCCCGTTACCTCCGCCGTCGGGAGGGTCTGCGTGTCTTCCGCGGTCGACTCAGCAGCCATTATCGGAACCCCTCCGCACAGTTACTCCGACGTTTTTGGCAGAAAGGCGCTGCGCGCCTACGGAGGTGGCCTTCACATCATCCGCTTTGAGGGAAACTTGCTTGGAATAGAGACCCCAGGCGCCGGGATCGGCGGTATCGCTGAGCTGATTCGCATCGATGCCCACGTTGACATCCTGCATCACCAAGGAACCATCCACGTCGGTCGCACCGACCAGCAGGCTATCGGATTCCACACTGCCCTCGCCCTCAGCCTTCAGCGCTAGGGTGGCCTCCCCACCAACGCCGGGCACCTTGGGAACCGTCACGGAAAGGCAGAGATCAGAGACCTTCGCATGCTCCAGTTTGATACGCGCGACGGGAAGGTGCTCTTCGGCTTTTTGATCATCATCAACAAAAAGCGAAAAGCCCTCTCCATCCAAGTGCCCCATGGTGATTTTAAAGAAGCTACCGGAAAGGGCCAGGTTCGCGGTCAAGCCGCCCTGCGCCACGGCGAATCCAGTAACCCCAAAGGCAGCAAGGCCTGCGGTCAAGGCCACCGCGGCCTTGGTGATATTGGTTTTGCCCATGGCGGTTTACCCTTTCTGCGGCAGTCTCGGTCTTCTTCTTGCCCGGCCACATTACGGACGCCGACACTGTATTATTCCGCCGCCGTGCACAGCACGTTTAGCAGAATATGGCGGCCGAGTTTCTCATCTTGACAGTGTACAGCCCACCCCGCCGTGATACCGCACTGAATGCAGACTCTCTGATTTCCACCCCTAGGCTTTAAGGTAGATAACAACGTGGAGCATCAGTATTAAAGGAGCACGCATGACCACCGTGTTCGGTTGGATCGCTGTAGCCGCATCGATTCCGGTGTGGCTGTACTTTTTCACCCGCGTATGGGCCCTCTTTAAGTTCATCCGCTCCGGCGGACCCACCCAGCTCAAGCGCACCGATAGCCTAGGCAAGCGTTTATGGCGCGTTATTGCGGAAGTCTTTGGTCATTCCCACTTCAAGGGCAAACCTCTGGTCAATGCCGCCCACTGGCTGGTGATGGTGGGCTTCCTTTTCGGCATCCTGGTGTGGTTTGAGGCCTATATCCAAACCTTCGCGCCGAATAAGGGCTGGCCGTGGCTCAGCCACTGGCCGGTCTACCACTTCGTTGAGGAAGTCTTGGGCATCGCGACGGTCCTAGGCATCGGCTTCCTCATCAGTGTGCGCCTCAAGCTTGGCGATACCGAGCGCGGCAGCCGCTTCTTCAATTCTCAAACCGCCTCGGCGCGCTGGGTAGAGTTCATTGTCTTTTCTGAGGGACTCGGCATGATCCTGGTGAAATCCACCAAGATCGCCACCTACGGCGGCGGCTCCGCCTGGGCGGATTTCTTGAGCATCCACTTGGCCAAGCTCTTCCCCGAGTCACCGGCGCTGGTGAGCTTTTTCGCGCTATTCAAGCTGCTATCCGGCATGCTGTTTATCGTCTTCATTTCCCGCAATTTCCAGTGGGGCGTGATGTGGCACCGCTTCACCAGCTTTTTCAATATTTTCTTCCAGCGCAACGCCACCGGTGAAAAGGCATTGCAAGAACTGCCCACCCCGGACTTAGAAGAAGACATCACCCCGGGTAGCTGGAAGATGCTGCTGGATTCCACCTCCTGTACCGAGTGCGGCCGCTGCCAAGAACTATGCCCGGCGTGGAATACCGAAAAGCCGCTGAGCCCCAAAAAAGTCATGATGGACCTGCGCCAGGGCGCACTGGATAACTACAACCCGCACGAGGGCCTGGACGTGCTGTCCATGGCCGGCGTTATCGATGATGACGTGCTCTGGTCTTGTACCAACTGCGGTGCGTGCGTGGATCAGTGTCCTACCGATATTGAGCACATCGATCACATTGCGGACCTGCGCCGCTTCAAGGTGCTTGCGGAATCGGACTTCCCTTCCGAGCTCACCGGCCTGTTTAAGAATATGGAAAACAAGGGCAACCCGTGGGGCCGGAATAATTCCGAGCGCCGCGCCTGGATCGATGAGGCCCGCGCCGATGGCATCGACGTCCCCATCATTGGTGAAGACGAGGCCGATTTCTCCGATATGGAATACCTGCTCTGGGTGGGCTGCGCTGGCGCTTATGATGACGATGGCCGCCGCACCACCCGTGCCGTAGTAGACCTGCTGCATACCGCAGGCGTGAAGTTTGGCGTGCTCTCCACGGGTGAGACCTGTACGGGTGATCCTGCCCGCCGAGCCGGCAACGAGTTCCTGTTCCAGATGATGGCGCAGCAAAACGTAGAGACCCTCAACAACGCCTTCGACGGTGTGCCAGAGGGCCAGCGCAAGATCATCACCACCTGCCCGCACTGCTTTAACACCATCCGCAATGAGTACCCGGACTTTGACGGGCATTTCGACGTCTTCCACCACACCCAGCTGCTCAACCGCCTGGTCCGCGAGGGCTTGCTCAAGCCGGTGCCGCGCACGCCGGAAAACCGCAAGCCCATTACCTACCACGATCCGTGCTTCCTCGGCCGCCACAATAAGGTCTTCGATCCTCCGCGTGAGCTGCTCGAGGCCACCGGCGTGGAGCTGCGCGAGATGGACAAGAACCGCGATGAAGCCTTCTGTTGTGGCGCCGGCGGCGCCCGCATGTTCATGGAGGAAAAGCTCGGCACCCGCATCAATGACTTCCGCACCGAGCAGGCTCTAGAGACCGGCGCGGAAGAAATCGCCACCGGCTGCCCCTTCTGCAATGTCATGATGACCGGCGGCGTGAAGTCCTTGGCGCAGGATTCCACCCCCACCACCAAGGTCAATGACGTGGCGGTTATGCTGCGCAATTCCATCTCCCTCGACGAGTCCGGCACCCTGCCGGAGCCCCACCCCAAGGCGTTCCTGGCCACCCCTGTGCGCCACCAAAAGTCCGCGGGCACCACTGACGCCCCGCTTGCCGACGCCCCTACTTCCGCCACCCCAAACACCACCCACACCCCGGCCGCATCGGCACCAGCACCAGCCCCCGCCGCTCCTGCAGCACCAGCCGCACCCGCAGCGCCGGCTGCACCGCAGACTCCCGCGGCACCAAGCGCACCCACCCCGCCAAGTGCTCCAGCAGCACCTGCGCCCAAGGCACCAGCAGCTCCAACACCGCCTAGCGCACCCACAACGCCCGCGGCCCCGGCCGCACCAACTGCGCCACAAGCTCCCCAGCCACCAGCAGCTCCAGCTGCTCCTGCTGCACCGAGCGCTCCTACCCCACCAAGTGCTCCAGCAGCACCAGCGCCCAAGGCACCAGCAGCTCCAACACCGCCTAGCGCACCCGCAACGCCCGGGGCCCCGGCCGCACCAGCTGCACCGCAAGCTCCGCAAGCACCAGCGGCTCCAGCCGCTCCCGCTGCACCGAGCGCACCCACCCCGCCAAGTGCCCCAGCAGCACCTGCACCCAAGGCACCAGCCGCACCGACGCCGCCTGCAGCGCCAGCAGCTCCGGCAGCACCAGCCGCACCGGCGGCCCCGAAACCTCCACAGGCTCCTGCTGCGCCCATCCCGCCAAAGGCTGAGCCGCCAGCCGCACCGACCCCGCCAGCACCTCCGGCGGCTCCGGCACCACCGGCGTCGGAAAGCGTGCCAAAGCCACCTGAATCTGAGTAGGCGCGCAAGGGCATTGGTGCGTACGCTGTAGTCCATGCATTTTAATGCGGGACTCCCCACCGATGCCCTGCTGCTGGCGGCAGGCGCAACCGAAAATACAAATTCCCTCGTCTCTTTCGCCTGGATTATGGCCGCGGCGCTGCTGGCGCCGCTGGTCTCTTATATGCTGGGCTACCGTCTTCCATCGGTAGCCCTCTTGCTGATTTTCGGCATGATTATTGGTCCTTCCGTCCTCGACCTTGCGGCCGAGGATGAAGGCATCGAAATGCTCAAGGAGCTCGGCGTGGGAGCGTTATTTCTCCTCGCAGGCTTTGAAATTCAAATCTCCACCCTCAAAACCAAGGAAGCCGGAACGGCATTATCCACTTGGGCAATCTGTGCCCTCGCCTGTGGGGTGGGCGCCTACTTCCTGGTAGATAATGTGCCAGGTGCCATCGTCGTCGCCTTGGCACTGACGTCAACGGCGCTGGGCACGCTGACGCCGATGCTGAAGCAGGACCGCATTCTGGGCACCAAGGTGGGCAACTCTGTGATGATTCACGGTGCCATTGGTGAGGTCGCCCCCATTACCGCAATGGCACTCTTGTTGGGTACTCGTTCCACGCTGACGACGATGATCATTTTGTTGTTCTTCATCATCATCGCCGTTGCCGTCGCCATCATGCCGGCGGCTATCGCATCAGCGATCCCTTGGGTGAAGACCGCTTTTATCTCTGGTGCGGGCTCAACCAACCAAACGATTCTGCGTCTAATCATCCTTATTCTGGCCATTCTTATGGCCGTTACCGCAGTCTTTGAACTCGATATTGTGCTCGGTGCCTTTGCTGCCGGCATCATCTTGAACCGCATTATCCCGGATGAATTCCACCGCCGCCTAGAGCACCGGCTCGATGTGGTGTTTTATTCGATGCTTATTCCAGTCTTCTTTGTGGTCTCTGGCATGAGCATTAGCTGGGATACCATCGCTCATAATCCGTGGAAGGTACTGGGCATTCCAGCTCTCATCTTGGTGACCCGTGGCCTGCCCGTCTTCTTGCGCGAAAATGTTGGGCATACCGGATCTGATATTGAAACCTTCCGCGAGCGCCTCCAAGTAAGTTTGTATTCCGCCACCGGTCTGCCAATCATCGTGGCGGTAACGTCCCTGGCGGTCAATTCCGGGATCATGGAGGCCGAGAATGCCTCGATCTTCGTCTCCGGTGGAGCGCTTACCGTCGCCATCTTCCCCTTCTTGGCCAGCCTGGTGGGCGGAAACCAGCAAGAAAAGAAGGACGAGAAGACCCCTGACGCTGAATCCAAGGACCTATAGGCTGCGTTCGCTGAGAGCACGTCCCTGGAAGGGAAGAATTTTCCTAAACTGGAAAACGTGAGTAATAACTTTGGTTCTTCCCCCATCAATCGGACTTTGCGCCTGTCCGATTCCGAGCGCAACGATGCCATCAATGACCTCGCCCGCGCCGTGGGTGAAGGCCGGTTAACCATGGAGGAGTTCGAGGACCGCTCGGACGACGTCATGCGCGCCAGCACCCACCAAGACCTCGTGCCCGTCTTCCAAGACATTCCGGCGCGTGGTTCCCACGAGGTCAAGATTTATTCCCGGGGAGACGTCACCCGTGCGCATAATGCAGGCAAGAAACCGAAGTTTGCGACTGCCCTTTCCGGCTCTGTGGTGCTTGCAGTAGCAAGCCCCACGCTGATCTTCTTGAGCGCGACCTTGAGCAACCCATGGCTTTTGCTAGGAGGCGCGGCAGCAGCCGCGCTCATCCCTATCCTGTGGATTCTGCTCTACGTTGCCAAGGTGGGCCCTTCCTCGTGGCACGCCCCATCTGTACGCCAGATTGAGAAAGAACAATTGCGCGAAATTCGCGCGCTCACGGCGCATGAGCGCGCACAGCAAAAGATGATCGAAGAAAAGATGTGGGCCGATCGACGCATGCAAGCCGGCGAAATTACCGGACAGGCTATGGATCTGGCCAAGCGCAAATTCAGCGAGTGGAATAAAAAATAGTCATCTCCGCTGTTAAAGCGTTTTGTGTGGCTGTGAATCGTGGCACAATATTCCCATGACTTCTCCGAAACACCGCATCTTTGACCAGTCCGACAAACTCAAGGGCGTCGCGTATGACATTCGCGGCGAGGTCTCTGCGGAAGCGGAACGCATGGAGCTCGATGGGCACACCATCTTGAAACTCAACACCGGCAACCCTGCCGTCTTTGGCTTCGAGGCTCCCGATGTCATCATGCGCGATATGATCGCTGCCCTGCCTACTTCCCAGGGCTATTCCACCTCCAAGGGAATCATTCCTGCTCGTCGGTCCATTGTTACCCGCTACGAGCTAGAAGATTTCCCGCCCTTCGATATCAACGATGTCTTCTTGGGCAATGGCGTCTCCGAGCTCATTAGCATGACCACCCAGGCGCTGCTTAATAATGGCGATGAGGTTCTCATTCCGGCGCCGGATTATCCGCTGTGGACCGCAGCTACGTCCCTGGCAGGCGGTACCCCAGTGCACTACTTATGCGATGAGGAGGACGACTGGAACCCATCGATCGAGGACATCGAGTCTAAGATCACGGATAAGACCAAGGCCATTGTGGTCATCAACCCGAATAACCCAACGGGTGCTGTCTACTCACGCGAAGTTTTGCAGAAGATTGTCAACATCGCCCGCGAGCATAACCTGCTCATCTTGGCTGATGAGATCTATGACCGCATTCTTTACGACGGCGCGCAGCATATCTCCATTGCTTCGCTCGCCCCAGACCTGCTCACCATCACATTTAATGGCTTGTCCAAGGCCTACCGCGTGTGTGGCTACCGCGCTGGTTGGATGGTGCTCACCGGCCCTAAACACCACGCCCGTGGCTTCATCGAGGGATTGGAGCTTCTCGCCGGAACGCGCCTGTGCCCGAATGTGCCAGCACAGCATGCTATCCAGGTGGCGCTAGGTGGCCGGCAGTCCATCTACGAGCTCACCGGTACCGGCGGGCGCCTTTTGCGCCAGCGCAATATTGCCTACGAGAAGCTCAACGAGATTCCGGGCGTTTCTGCGGTAAAGCCCATGGGCTCGCTCTACCTCTTCCCGCGCTTGGATCCGAACGTGTATGAGATTCATGATGATGCCAAGCTCATGCTGGATATTTTGAAGGCGGAAAAGATCCTCATGGTGCAAGGCACCGGCTTCAACTGGCCGAACCCAGATCACTTCCGCGTAGTCACGCTGCCGTGGGCATCCCAGATCGAAAACGCCATTGAGCGCCTAGGTAACTTCCTAGTGAGCTACAAGCAGTAGTTTCCCACCAGTTGCTAACGATAGTGATAATCCATAACAATATGGTGCATGGGAAGACATTCTGCGGGACCTAAATCTCAGCCGACCCCTAGTTCATGGCGTCGGCTCTCTGCTTCGATAACTCAGCATCCATGGCGATTAACTTTGCTCGGTGTGCTCGTCACAGCGCTTATTGCCACCATTGCGGGCATGGCATTGCTGTGGCCTCAGAGTCCAGCTTCCGAGCACACCTCCACTGAGTTTCAGCAAACCTATGCCCTCAACCACCCACAGGTGGAGGGCACGGTCGATACGACAGACCACTCGGCTTGCCAATCGGAACTTACTGGTCAGGCCTTCGATACACCGCCACTTATTCCTGGGACTGAGGAAGTGCAGTGCGACCGTGCCCTGGTCAACATCACCTCCGGCGAGGACGAAGGACGCATGACCCAATTGGTCACCTACGGCAATGCCGGCGATCCGCAGCTTAAACCGGGCGACAAAATTGTTCTTTCCAAAGCAGATGACCCTTCCGGCGCTGCGTCCTATGCTTTTGCTGATTATCAGCGCACCAGAAGCCTAGCTCTGTGGGCAGTTATCGTGGCCGTCGTCATTATCGCTTTTGCGGCCTGGCATGGCGTGCGCGCCCTTATCGGCTTGACGCTCAGCCTAGGCGTGATCTTTGCGTTCCTCGTCCCCGCTCTTATCGACGCCCATAACCCCCTCTGGTCCGCCCTTGTTGCCTGTTCCGCCATCATTCTGTTCGCCGTTCCTCTCGTCCATGGACTGAATTGGAAATCGGCATCGGCGGTGGGCGGCTCCCTTATCGCTCTCATTCTTGCAGCAGCGTTAGCGTGGGCCGCTATCGATAGTTCGCAGCTACAAGGCTATAGTTCCGAGGACAACCTGAAGCTACTTCTTTATATGCCCAACGTGTCCATCGTGGGCGTGCTCTTATGCGGTTTTGTGGTCGGTGCCTTGGGCAGCCTTGCCGACGCCGCCGTGGCCCAAGCATCCACCATTACCGAACTCCACGGAGCGGACCCTGATGCTCGCCCTTCACAGCTTTTCCTCTCCGCAATGAAGGTGGGCCGCGACCATATTGCCTCAATGGTTTATACGCTAATTCTGACCTATACCGGTGCGACCTTGCCACTGCTCATGTTGATCACCGCAGCGGAGCGCCCCGCAGGCCAGATTTTAAGCAGCGATCTCGTCGCAACGGAGCTGCTGCGTTCCGGAGTAGGTGCGATGGCATTGACCCTCGCGGTTCCCATCACTACAGCCATTGCAGCTTTCACAGTGCCACAGCGCGCACAATCTTAGGGCCCTTATGCAGAACGCTGAGCAGCGCAATAATCACGCTGCTCAGCCTTTGTATCTCAGAAGTAGAGGACCTAGAGGGTGCGCCCCAAGGCCTCGACCTTCCAGCCCGCCTGCTGCCAGTCTGCGACAGGCAGCACATTGCGGCCATCGATAATGTGCTTATTGTCCACAAGCTGGCCCGCCTGCTGCGGATCCAATTCTTTGAACTGCTTCCACTCGGTAGCCAAAATCACCAGTTCAGCCTCGCGCAGGGCATCATCAGTGTCCGCGGCGTAATCCAAGGTGGGGAATACCTTCTTGGCGTTGTCCATGCCTTCTGGGTCATAGACGGTTACTGCCGCGCCAGCCAGCGACAGGGAACCGGCTACGGCAAGGGCGGGCGAATCGCGCACGTCATCGGAATTCGGCTTAAACGCACAGCCCAACACGGTCACGCGGTGGCCAAGCAGGGAGCCATTGAAGGCTTCCTTGGCTAGGTCCACCACACGGTCGCGGCGGCGCATATTGATAGCGTCCACCTCGCGCAGGAAGGTCAGCGCTTGGTCGGCGCCAAGCTCGCCGGCGCGGGCCATGAAGGCGCGGATGTCCTTGGGCAGGCAACCACCACCAAAGCCGAGGCCAGCGCCCAGGAACTTGCGGCCGATGCGCTCGTCGAGCCCAATGGCGTCGGCAAGAGCGGTAACGTCCGCGCCTGCAATCTCGCAGATTTCGGAGACAGCGTTGATAAAGGAAATCTTGGTGGCCAGGAACGCATTAGCGGAGACCTTGACTAGCTCGGCGGTCTGCCAATCCGTCACGATGAATGGGGTGTCCTGCGATAGCGGCTGCGCATAAACCTCGCGCGCTACCTCTTCGGCACGGCTTTCGCCCTCGCGCACACCGAGAACGATGCGGTCTGGGGTGATGGTGTCCTTGACGGCATAGCCCTCACGCAGGAACTCCGGGTTCCACGCGATTTCCACGGTGGTGCCTTCTGGGGCAAGCTCATTGGCCAGCTCCTGGAGCTCCGCCGCCGTTCCCACCGGAACAGTGGACTTACCAAAGATGATGTGATCACCCTTGAGCTTGGGCACCAGATCCGTGATCACGGCCTTCACGTAGGTCATATCGGCTGCATAGGAACCGCGGCGTTGCGGGGTGCCTACGCCCAAAAAGTGCAGGTTGCCGAACGCGGCTGCTTCTTCATAGTCCGTGCTGAAGTCGAGGCGGCCGGCCTCGATATTGCGCTCGAGAACCTCCGGCAGGCCCGGTTCAAAGAACGGAACCTTGCCCGATCTAAGAGCGGAAATTTTATTGTCATCTACGTCCACGCCTAGTACTTCATGGCCGAGCTCGGCCATGCAGGCAGCATGGGTTGCACCCAAGTATCCGGTGCCGATTACAGTCATACGCATAAAGCCCCATATTAGAGGCTCTATGTGAATGCCGGTTTAAGCCTATCGAAAATTCAGGTAAGACTTCGATGGCGTCGGGCCGCGCTGCCCCTGGTACTTCGAGCCCAGCGAGCCGGTGCCATATGGGCTTTCCGCTGGTGAAGTCATCTTGAAGATTGCCAGCTGACCCACCTTCATGCCCGGCCACAGGGCGATAGGCAGGTTGGCGGTATTAGAAAGCTCGAGCGTGATGTGGCCGGAAAAACCTGGGTCAATAAAGCCCGCGGTGGAGTGGGTCAACAATCCCAGGCGGCCAAGGGAAGACTTGCCCTCCAATCGACCGGCCAAGTCTGCCGGCAGTGTGAATTTTTCCAGCGTGGCGCCGAGCACGAACTCGCCTGGGTGCAGGATGAAGGACTGATCTTCTTCTACCTCCACCAAGGTGGTGAGATCCGGCATTTCCTCTTTGGGGTCAATATGCGTGTACCGCGAGTTATTGAAGACCCGGAAATACTTATCTAGGCGCACATCTACGGACGAGGGCTGGATGAGCTCGCCGTCGAAGGGTTCGATGCCCAATTCTTCGGCGTCAATGGCGGCACGGATATCACGATCTGAAAGAAGCACGGCCCCAATTCTACTCATGCTAAAGGCCGCGGTGTATAGTAGGCCGGAGCGTACAAACGCGCAGTGCCGACGTAGTTTAATGGTAGAACTGCAGCTTCCCAAGCTGCTAGCGCGGGTTCGATTCCCGTCGTCGGCTCCACTTGTTTTCCCATTTCATGGACTAATTTCATACCTACAGGATGGACCATGACAGCCCCTATCTTCACG
>CALLKG010000077.1:0-31036 GCA_938008395.1 Corynebacterium tuberculostearicum | reverse complement strand
GTCATAAAGGGTCCTTTCATAGGGGCTTTCCTATTAGCCCCTATGAAAGGACCCTTTATGACTGCCGGTGACCTCAACCCAAAGGTTAAGAACCCAAATTCCGTTAATGAATGCCGCCGGACTATCCCGCGAGGACTTCGCACCATGCTTGCAAGCAAACGCCCGCTGGATGATATGCCCGATGCCGCACTTCGCTGGCTACAACGCCACGACCTCTCCCGCCCCAACAAGAGGGCGGGAGAACCCGGGCAGAGCACCTGGACGTACACCACGACTGGAAGACGCCTCGAAGGCGAACTCGTTAAAGAAGCTACGCGCGCGGCATGAGTATCCAAGACCACGCCTACGCGGCTATTGCCTGCGCGGCCCGCCACGGTGTGGTGATTAACCCCGCCGTGGTCCTGGCAATCGCAAAGATTACTTACAAATTGGAAGGAGGGGAGGAAAATTACTTGGTTCAAAGTTGATGATGGTTTCTATGATCATCCGAAGGTGGAGAACCTTTCGAATGCGGCCATTGGGCTATGGGTGAAGTCTGGTTCCTGGTGCTCGAAGCATGAGACGGATGGGGTGATTCCGGCGTCTCGCGTGAAGGCGTTGAAGGGCACTCCTAGTCAGATTCGTGCGCTAATTGAGTGTGGTTTATGGGTCGAAACACGATCCGATTTGGGTGCGAAATGCTACTCATTTCGATCATGGTTTGACTACCAACCGAGTCGCGAAGAGCGTGAGGAAGAGCGCGCAGTTTGGCGCGAAAAGAAACGCAAATCGCGCCGCCAAAAACTCGACAACCAGCGCAATCGCCAAAATGTCCCCGGGGGAGTCCCCGGAATGTCTACCGAGGGGACATTTGAGGGAGTCACCGAAATGTCCGGTACCATACCCGTCCCGTCCCGTCCCGACCCGACCAATATAGGGGGTACAGGTAGCCAGCCAACTTACGGTGATCAAGGGGATAGGCAAGTGGCTGGCAGCCTTACTCTCGATGGGCTAGCGGACGCTACGCGCCGCGCCCGCGACGCCGGCATCCCCGAATCGGCCATCGCCGCCGGGACACGAGAATTCAACCGACGCCCCGAGCCCAAAGGCCCCGGACTTCTTCGCACACTCATCAACGACGCCGCCAAAGCCGAACACTCCACCCAAGCCGAAGCCGACGAAAAGAAGCAACGCCGCGCCGCCATCGACGCGTGCAACCTCTGCGACGACAACGGCTACGTGAAAGTCGCCAACGGCACCGTCGCCAAATGCACCCACCAACCCATGAAAGGCCCATTCTGATGCTCACCGAACCCGAAGACACCCACGACGAAGACGCCGACTGCCCGCACTGTGACGGCTGGCCCTGCATCTGCGACAGCGCCTACGAACTCTGGGCCGACAAATAACACCCCCAAAAACCCGCCTAGAAGCCCCACAGACGGACGAACACGCCACCGCCAATACAAACAGGCGGACAACACACTTTAACCGCTAGAAAGGACGAATAATGACCGAAACAATCGAAGTCCCCATCTCACTAATCAAAGCCGGGGACATTGCCGCAATCCGCGATCTACTACCCAAAGAAAACCTTTTCGGCAGGTGGGCAGAACACACCACGCTTGGGCTCGGAATCATCATCAGCGAGCACCCAGACCAAGAGAATTTTGTAAAGTTCGTCAATGGTAAATCGTGGTCGGGCGTAACCCTCGACGACCTCACTCTTGACCCGGTAGAACTCGTCACCGTTGAGGACCTCGAGAGCGCGCCAGAGGGCACAGTCATTTCCGACACGGGAGCAAATGCCTACCAAAAACTCAGCACCGACGCGTGGGAAAGTAGAAATGACTATCTCACCGCTAAAGAGATGGCAGTCAGCGGCCCATGGAAAATCCTCCGATACGGATGGGGAGAATAGCCATGCCTAAGACCCTCGCAGACATGGCCCCAGAGCAGCGCGCCAACTGCATCGGAATGTGGTGTGAGTATCCGAACACCTACGACCGCCTGGGCATAATCTACGCGCTCGACGATGAGGACGATCCCTGGATACTGCGCTTCGACGTGCGCACAGAGATCTTGGGATATGACGCGAAAAATATTATCCCGCGCTTTGACCTGCCCCGCGCATGGACACCAGACGGGCAGCCGGTTCCAGGCGAGTGGGAGGACGGTCATGTGGCTGTTTCCTACGATGATCCAGACCCCTGGATTCTCAAGGACGCGGTAAGCATCGAGGGACTGTCAGAGGGTGGCATGAGCTACTACGATGCTCCGCCTAACGGTATTGAGGTGAAGCTAGATAAGTTTGGTGAGGGTGAGGGCAAAGCCCGCCGCTTCGTCACCGAATGGGAGGCCATGCCCAATGACTAACATCACCCCGGAAGAAGCGCGCCGTCTAGTCAAGATGGATAGCCGTAGCACACACGGCCCACTTACTGACTGCCCATTCTGCGAATTGGTAAAGAGGCGAGCGTGGGAGATGGCCCACCAAATCGCAGACATGCACTACGAATACGCCGTGCAATACCAAGACTTCACTGGCGAATGGGACTACCCAGAATCGTCACCGTGGAAACCCACCGCAGAAGAAGCTCGCGATGAGGAGCGAACACTACGGCTCACGGGCTTCACTACACGTATTGTTCGCCGCCTCGTCACCCAACCCGAAGAGGCACAGCCATGAGCAAATGGAAAGTTGAGAGCGACAAGTTACGGTATTACAGCCCCCCAACCTCCTGGGATGTGTACGACCCCAACGGCAAATTCTGGAAGTCCTTCACCACCCACGCCGAAGCCCTGGCCTACGCCGACCGCAGGGCAAGAACGCGAGAATACGTTCTACCTCGCCAGCCACTACCGCTATCACTACCAGGGCTAGATATCGGCGACGCGGCGGTATCCGTCACAAACGGCAAAAACGGCTGCGTCTACCTCAAGGATGAGGATCACAGCGAGACGCTAACGCTTTACACACGCGAACTCAGGCCTCTTGCCCTCGCACTACTCGCACACGCAGAAAGGATGCACCAGTGACCAACATCGACCGCGCTGCCGCCGCGCTGACAGGCGCAGCCGCACTACTCGGATACGAATGGGAATAACACCAATGACTGACCTGAGCACCACCAACCTCCAGCGCCTACTCGATGGGAGCAGCCCCGGCCCGTGGACTGTGAAAAACGACGATGACTGGAACGAGACAATCGTAGCCAATGAGTGTGGCCATGCGCTGACGTGGGGCGACCAAGTGCGCTTCAAGATGGAAGCCGGGGACACCAACACAGACCCGCACCTCGCCGCCCTCGCCCCACCACTCGCAGAGGAGGTCCTACGGATGCGTGAGGCACTGCACGACCTCAGTGAGGTCTGGGAGGGCGTAAGCATCGACCCAACCCGCACCCCAGCGGAGCAGCAGCTCGCAGCGGCGGTAGTAGACCACATCGACCAAATCCTAGGAGACCACGATGACCAACTATGACCGTGCCCTCGAGATACTCGAAGCAGCCCAATACGCAAAGGAGCAAGCATGACTATTCAAGGATTCCGCATAACCAACAAGGGCCGCGCAATACCAGACCCCGGACGGCTGGAAATACAGCCGCGAATCGTGGGACTGCCGCTGGCAAGACAGCGAAGCCGTCCAAGAAGTCCGCGCCCACCGCGACCACCCCGAACAAGAAACACGAATCGTCCGCCGGAGGTGATGGAGGAATGAAACTACACTTCGAAATCCCAGGCCGCCCCGCCGCTCAAGGCTCCAAACGCCACGTAGGCGGAGGCCGCATGATTGAGCAATCCAAATACCTCAAACCCTGGCGCGACAAAATGATCACCACCATGCGCCACCAATACACAGGACAACCGCTAGATGAACCCATCGAGGTCACAGCGGTATTTTTTATGCCCAAACCCAAACACCCTAAATTCCCCGAACCAGCCACACCCCCAGATGCCGACAAACTATGCCGCGCACTAGGCGACGCCCTCACAATGGCCGGCGTAATCAAAGACGACGCCCGCATCACCACATGGCACGCCACCAAAAAATATCACCCACAAGGCTGGACCGGTGCACACATCACCATCAAGGAGGACCCATGCCACCAGTAGATGAACGCGACCTACGAGACCTAGCCCGCCACCTCGCCAACCTCTACCGCGAGCTCGACAGCCTCAAGTACGCACGACCAACCCCGCCCGAAGTCCGCGCCATGAAACCCGCACCCGGGCCACAATCCCCCGGCAACTGGCTCTACGTCTCATGCTGGCTCGACCAAGAGCCCCGCCTGCGCGAAGTAGCCTTCAACGCCTTCAGCGATATCGGGGTCAAAGTCCGGGACGACGAAGCTGGGGCAGTCGCACTCTGCCAAAAACTAGCCTTCCACGCACAGGCAGTGTCAGAACTCGACTGGGCAAGCGACCTCACAGACGAACTCGCACACCAGACCAAGGTGATAGGCAGGAGAGTCACACCACCAACCAAAACGACGATTGCACGAACCGAACGCATCAAACACCACCTCGAAGCCAAGTACCTACCGCAACTTGACAAACCACCCAAATAATGTGATACGCTTGCGCTAACGCAAGAAACCCCGGAACACCACCGGGGGTTTCGTCGTTTTATCTAGTCTTGTCGCCACCCGAACCGGCACATCCAGCCAAGGAACGACACACGGGCGCAGGCCACCGGCTCACGACCGGAACAAGACACAAAAGCAAAGAGGGGAGGGCCCATGCTGCACGTCATCACCGGTCCACCCGCCGCAGGAAAAACCACCTTCGCCCGCGAGCACGCCGCCGAGGGCGATATCATCATCGACCTCGACCACATCGCCAACGTGCTGGCAGGCAAGCCGGTAGACAACCACGAGCACACAGGTGACGTCCTCGCCGTGGCCAAGGCAGCACGACAAGCAGCCATCGACACCGCACTCAAGCGTGAGGCCACCGTCTGGTTGATACACACCAACCCCAGCGACAAGCAACGCGCCGAATACAAGCGCCAGGGCGCCGAGTTCCATACCATTGACCCCGGCAAGAAAACAGTCATGGCACGCTGCAAAACCGAGAGGCCGCACGGATCCGCCATCGCCGCCGCCAAATGGTACGACACCCAAACCAAGCCGAAGAGGAACGCCCGCGAGCGCGGCTATACGCACCACAACCACGATTTGCCCCGTAGGCGTCTTCTCATGGCGTTAAAAGATGGCTCGCCGTGCTGGTGGTGTGGATTGCCAATGCACAAGGACAAGCAGCGTAACTGGGACGGCTGGGCTTTAGCTGCCGATCATTCGAATCCGCACGGAGCGAAGAACGGCGAACAGCCCGACCGGCTTCTGCATGGGCGGTGCAATTCGCAGCGCCAGGACGGCCGCTACGACGCCCGCCGCCCAGCGTTGACCGGAAAGCACCCCTCGGAGCCACTAGCACCGCAGGCGGGCGTACAGGTGCCGCCCCGCTCCCGTCAGGGCGGCGACGCGGCGGCGTTCGTATGGAAATAGACCGGGTGGCCTAAATCTTAGGTAGGTATCCCTTCGGACTCCCTACCCTCATGACGCCGAGTCCGGCCCTCTCTCCCCGTGACCAGCGGAAACATAGAGAAACGCGGGAAAGCGCAGGTAGGAGACATAAAAACAATGGACGAATACGACGCACTAGAACGCCACCAGGAGCTCGTTCATGAGCTTGCTGCTGGTAGGCAACTCAATACGTTTGATAACGCCGCTGTGGACGCTGTCGCGGCTCTCGTAGTACGTCGTGAGCAATGCCAAAGAATCCTCGCAGCCGAAGGCCCGACCGCGGCTCGCGAGTCCGGCGAACCCATCGAACACCCAGCGGCCAAGGTGGAGCGCCAAGCGTCCTCGGAACTGCGCGGGTGGGTGAAAGACCGGCCGGATTTGTTCGGTGAACGTAAGCCACAGCGCGCTCGCCAGCGCCCAACATTCGGAATCGCACAGTAGTTAAACCTCAAGGAGGTGGTTCTCGGTGACTCTCGCCATCCAGGACCGCCTTATCGGGTCGCAGGAACCACGCCTGGCGTCGCCCGCACACGGTGACACAACTCGTGGCGACGCGGCGGTAGAGTTCTGCCGCTGGGCGGGCATGACGCTGTTCCCGTGGCAGGAGGACATGCTGCGTGACATGTGCCGTACCGACGAGGATGGGCTATGGACTCACCGTGAGACGGTGGCTATTGTCCCGCGCCAGAACGGTAAGGGCGAGGTGCTTATTGCTCGTGAGCTCGCCGGCATCTTTCTCTTCGGCGAAAAAGAGATTCTGCACACTGCGCACTTTTTGGATACTTCGATTGAAGCTCGTGATCGCCTGTGGGATGTCATTGAGAATAACGATGATCTTATGCACTGGTGGGAGGGTGAGCATGATGGTTTTCCGTGGTTAATTAAGACTAACGGCAAAGAGGGCATTGAGTTTCCGAATGGTGCGAAGATTCGTTTCCGCACCCGGACGGAGAAGACGGGCCGTGGCTTGTCGATTGAGCTTCTGGTGTTTGATGAGTGCTTTAATCTGCCGAATCAGATTTATTCGGCTATTTCTAAGACGACGCGTGCCCGCGAAATGTCGCACACGATTTTTATTTCGTCGCCGGTGGACCGCTTCCAGCACATGCATGGTGCGGTGTTCTCTGCGAAGCGTTGGGCGGGTATCGATGGCGCGCCGGGTGTGCTGTTTCGTGAGTGGTCGATTGATCCTGGCGAGGCGGATCCGTTTTCGCGTGAGGCGATGGTGCAGTCTAATCCGTCGTTGGTGACGAAGGGAGTGGGTGCGCAGCTTGCGGATATTGTCTCGGATGCGGAGTCTGCTCGTTCGTCGGAGGTGCTCAAGGCTGCGTACGTGGTCGAGTCCTTGGGTGTGGGGAACTGGGTGTCGCGTGATGATGCCGAGGTTGAGCATGATTATGTGGTTGACCCCGCCGAGTGGTCGCAGTTGGCCGGCGTTCCGAATGGTGTGCTGGGCGATAGCGTCATGGCACTGGACGCGACACCCGACGGCTTGCACGTTGGTGTGGTTGCGGCGGTGCGCCTAGACAAGGACCGTGCTTTCCTCTCGCTGGCTGACCATGATGCGTTCGAGCCCGACATGCTTGTCGAGTCGATTGTGCACACGGTTGCGGCGAATGATCCGTTGGCGATTGTCATGGACAACGCTGGCCCGGTGGCGACGTTGGAGCCATCTTTGGAAGCTGCTGGTGTGGCGCCGGAGATGTTGTCTGGTGGGAAGATTGCGGCGGCGTACGAGTTGCTGTTGTTGATGATTCGCCAGGGCAAGGTTGTGCATGATGGTAATCCGCGCTGGGGGGAGTGTTGGGAGATTGCGCAGGAACGCACCGGTTCGAGGTATCGCTCGTTCAACCGGTTCGGTGGGAATGTGGCCCCGTTGGTGGCGGCGTCGCTGGCGGTGTGGGGGTTGCAGGAGTTTTCAATCCCGGAAGAAGTGGAAGTAAAGCAGAAGAAGCGGTATGTCGGTGCGGCTGTTCCGGTTGAGTCGGTGGGGGTGTCTGGTGCTGCGGGGATTGATTTTTAAGGAGGTGTGGTCATGACGGAGCCACTGGTTAAGCGTGAGGTTGGTGCTGCGCGCACGGTGTCTAATACTGCTTTGGCGGAGGATAACTGGGCGTTGCGTTTCCCGGTGTCGTCTCGTGTGTTTGCGAAGATGGGGCGTGAGGATGCGCAGGTGAAGTCGGTGCTGCGTGCTGTGATGCTGCCGATTCGCCGCGCTACCTGGTATCTGGATCCGAATGGTGCGCCGGAGGAAGTCGTAGCGCTTGTCGCCGAGGACTTGCGTATGCATGTCAAGGGCGAGGACCCTGGCAAGCCGGTGGCGGCGCGTACTGGGCGTGTGTCGTGGGATAAGCACCTCGAGGATGCTTTGCGTGCCCTGCAGTTTGGGCACATGTTCTTTGAGCAGGTGTATGCGCCGGGGCGTGATGGTCGGGAGCACCTTGTGAAGCTTGCGCCGCGGTGGCCTGGCACTATCACGGAGATCATGGTCGCCTCTGATGGTGGGCTCGCGTCGATTCGGCAGCGGGCTGCGGCGGGTGTGAAGGATGCGGAGTCGGTGGAGATTCCGGTGTCTCGCTTGGTGGGCTACGTTTTCGACGATATTGGCAGCCAGTGGATTGGGCAGTCTGTGCTTCGTCCGGCATATAAGCATTGGAAGTTGCGGGATGAGCTGTTGCGCATGGAGCTTAATGCCATTGACCGGAACAGTATGGGTGTGCCGGTGTATGAGGGGTCGGAGCTTGCTTTGGACCCTGATACGGATTTGAAGAATGGGCAGGAGATTGTTCAGTCTTTTCGTGCTGGTAGGTCGTCTGGTGCTGCGATTCCGGCTAAGGCGAAGCTGTCTTTGGTTGGCGTCAGTGGTCAGTTGATGTCGCCGCGTGAGGCGATTTTGTATCACGACAGCATGATTGCTAAGAGCGTGTTGGCGCACTTCCTGAACCTTGAGGGCAAGGGCGGCTCGTATGCCCTGGCAGAAACGCAGAGCGACTTGTTTATCCAGTCTTTGCAGACCACTGCTGAGTGGATTGCCGACGTCGCCACCCAGCATGTGGTGGAGGATTTGGTGCGTGTGGCGTTCCCGGAGCATGACGGGTTGATGCCGCGCATTACCTTGGATCCGATTGCGTCGAAGAAGGAAATTCAGCCGGGTGACCTTGCGCAGCTGAAGAACGCCGGCCTAATCCTGTCGGATAAGGACCTTGAGGAGGACCTTCGCCGCCGCTATGTCCTGCCACCGAAGCAGCGACTCACGGATGCGTTGCAGTCGAAGAAAGACCGGCAAGCGCTCGAGGCGCAATTCGGAGTGACTCTCACGGACACACCGGACGAAGGGACCACCACTGTGACCGTTCCGGCGGAAGCAGCAACCCAAACCACCTATGAAAGAGGTGAGTAATGAACGAGATTCTGATGTACGGCCCCATCGGTGAGGACTTCTGGGAGCCGGAGAACTCGATTACCGCGAAGAGCATCATGAGCCAGCTCGCCAACATGACGGGCGACGTCACGGTGCGCATTAGCTCCGGTGGAGGCGACGTTTACGCCGGCATTGACATTATGAACTCGCTCAAGAACTACGACGGCGGCGAAGTCACGGTGATTGTGGAGTCGCTCGCTGCGTCCGCCGCGTCGTTCATTGCGGTGGGCGGCGCGGATCGCGTGCTCATGCGCGCTTCTTCCGAGTTGATGATTCACCGTGCGTGGACTTGGGCGGAGGGCAATGCGGACGAGGTCGCGAAGACGTTGAAGGACCTTGAGCGCCAGGACACGAAGCTCGCGAATATCTACGCCGCCAAGGCCGGCGGCACTGTCGAGGAATGGCTCGCCGCCATGAGCGACGAGACCTGGTACACCGCCGAGGAAGCTGTGGCCGCAGGTCTGGCGGATGAGGTTATCGCTGAGAAGTCCACGGCACCGGAGCCAGCGGTGAAGCTGGCGCGGCGTCGGTTCAAGTTCGCTAACCGGGCTGCGGCGCCGCCGCCGCGTCCTGTCCGCCGGTCGGGAATCGGGGACGAAGAAATTACTACGCCCAGTGATGGGCAGAAGGGGGATACTATGAGTATCCAGAATCTCGCCCAGGAATTGGGCGTTGAGCCGGACCAGCTTCGAAAGAAGCTCTCCGTCTTTTTTAATGAGACTGTCCAGGTCAACACCGAGGTTGAGATTTCTTATCCGGAGGTCACTCAGGTTGTGCCTACGGGTAGGGCAACCATCATGCCGGTTGGTGAGGTCCCGTCTGGTCTGACGTTCGCCCTGGGTGAGGTTGCCGAGGGTTGGACTGCCGAGGTTGCCGAGGACACCGGTGTCATCACCGTGACCGCGCCGAATGCGGAGCCGGGCGAGCAGCTCGCGCTCACTGTTACCGTCCAGTCGGGCGAGGGCGAACCCACGGAGCTTACCGCCGGGGTCACTATCAAGGCTGCTGCCGACGATCAAGGCGATCTGACGCCAGCGGAGCCTGCCGCGCCGGGCACCCCGGGTGAGCTCGCGGGTGATGCCGTGTCCCTGGACCGTGAGACCTACAACGAGCTTAAGGCTGCGGCGAAGTTCGGTTGGCAGGCCATGGAGAAGGACAAGGAATCCAAGCTTATCGCCGAGGTTGACGCCTGGGTGAAGGACGGTCGTATTTCCGCGTCGCTGCGTGGCAAGGCTGTCGCGGCTATGAAGCGTGACCCGCAGATCGCCCGCGACCTTTACGGCTCCAATCCGAAGGATACGGTGCCTCGTGCCGAGCTTGGCTACGGCATCGACGACACCGCCGACGGCGAGCCTGGCCTGCCGACCCGAGAAGACCTGTTCAAGCGCGCCGAAGAGCGACGGGCCACCCACAAGTAATCACATTCCGCAAAGGAGAAACACATGTCTAACCCGACTTTCCGCAGTGGCCCGATCACGTTCGAAGCCGCTGCCAAGCTCGAGAAGTTCCGCCTCGTCACCGTCGCGGACGGCAAGGTCAAGCACGCGGCTGCTACCGGTGGCGTGTTTGGTGCTGTCACTGAAAAGGCAGACCCGAAGAACAATGCACTGCCCACGAACATCGCTGTCCATATCGGCCCTGCCGCTGTGAAACTCGAGGTCGACGGCGGCGAAGCCAAGGCCATCAAGGCCGGCGCCGCGGTGTTTGCCGCTGCCGACGGCAAGGTTGCCGCTACCGGCACCGTCCAGGTCGGCGTCGCCGCCTGGGATGGTGAAGGCGACAGCGTGCTAACTGTTCTTAATCTGCCCGTTGCCAACGGCTAATCGTCAACCAACACATAAGGAGGGGTCGTAAATGACCACTATCAATTCTGCATTTGACCGCCTGTCCGGTCTCACGGTTGACGAAATGCTCGCCAACCCCACCATCCTCCCGGAAATCTTCCGTGAGTCTTTCGAGGGCGAAGAAGCGCACCGCCTGTTCTTCCGCACCATCCCGTCCGCATCTAACGTTGTTGGCTACTACGATGCGCAGGCCAACTTCCTCGAGGATGACGTTCAGAACGTCGCCGAGTTCGGCGAGATCCCAGTCTCCGATCCGGCCGGTGGTGAGCTGCAGACTCTGAAGCTCGAGAAGAACGGTATCGGTATCCGAGTCTCGTGGGAGCAGCGTAACGACAATGACGTCGACGCTGTTCGACGTGAGATGGTTGCTCGCCAGAATACGCTGCGCCGCAAGGACGGCCGTGACGCGCTCGCCGCGCTGTCCGCCGCCAAGGTGCAGACGTTCGCCGCAACCACCGCATGGAACCAGGACGGCTCCAACCCGGCGTCTGACATGCTCGACGCGATTGAGCTCATCCAGGGCGCCGAGGACTCTAACGGAAACTACTTCGAGTATGAGCCGAACGTCCTGTGGATCAACCCGATGACGCTCACCGCGCTCAAACGCAACGCGGAGGTACAGAAGCTCTACATCGGCGACATGGCCCACGAGAACCCACTGTTTACCGGCATCGCTGCGGAGCCGCTACTGTTCGGCACCCTGCAGGTTGCCAAGGACTTCACCGTCCCGAAGGGTGAGGCGTACCTCGGCGTGGAGGGTATTTCTGGCTTCATGGCGCAGCGTGAGGACCGCCAGGTCACTGATTTCTACGCAGAGCGTGGTGACTCGCAGCTGGGTGGTGCGAACATGTCGTTCCGTTCGGACGCTGTTCACCGCCGTGGTTTCGGTGTGGATAACCCGAAGTCGGTTGTGAAGCTGACGGGGTTGATGTCCTAATGGTGCGCGTGACCTTGGCGATGGGCTGTCGCCTGCCGGGTCACCCGGTTAGGCCAGCTGGCTTCACGATGGACGTCACGAATGAGGTGTTCGCGGAGTTTGGGCCGCGGGGCTTCTTCGTGGGCGAGACGGAGGATGAACCCGCCCCGCCTCCTGCCACGGAACCGGTAGATGATGAGCTCGCCGACGATGAGCCTGCCGATGAGGTGAAGCGTCCTGCGAAGACGGCTCCTGTGGATACGTGGCGTAAGTATGCCGAGTCTCAGGGCATCCCAACGAAGGGCTTGTCGAAGCAGGAGATTATCGCGGCGACGCAGTAAGGAGGCCACCTCATGGAGATTAAGGTTTCCGAGATTGAAGCTCGTCTACCACGCCCGCTGGCAGCTGATGAGAAGGCCCGCATGGAGGCACTCATCGCGGACGCTCTCGAGTACATCGAGACGGAGTACCGCCGTTGCGGCCGCACGCTCGATGGTGAGCTGGCGCGCACGTCGTGGCTCGACGCTGTTGTGCGTCGCGTGGTCCGCGAAATGGTGTCCGCCGCGGTCCTCGTCGGCCCGAACGTGGGTATGCGCTCTGCGAGCTCCACGACTGGCCCACAGTCGGATTCCATCACTTTCGCCGATGTTGATTCCGTCGGCTGGGGTGGCGTCCGCCTGACGGACCAGCAGCGACTCGACCTGGGGCTGTGTATGCCGGGTGGACCGCGGGGTAAGTTCCCGCCGCCGGCGTACTGGCCGGAGAGGATCTGCTGATGTTTCCAGACCAACATGGTGAGACCGTTACGGTCCTAGGCGAGCCGACGTACTCGCAGTACGGCAAGCCGCTGGGCAACGAAGTTGTGGACACCATTGAGCATTGTGTCATCGGCCCTGCCGGAGACTCAGAGGTCTCAGATGATGGCTATTTCACTGCGGATGTGAATCGTCTGCAGGTATTCGCCCCACCGGGAGCGGTAATAGAGGACGGGGCGCGGGTAGATATTCGTGGCCGTGTCTACATCGTTGAGGCGCGGGGCTTTGACTACTCGCCGGGTAGGCGGCCCGTTGTGGCGCGCCATCGCCCGAAGGTTGTGTTCACGGCTGTTGCGGCGGAGGTGTCCGACGATGGCGAAAGCTAAGTGTTTTCGCCCGTCTTTTCATTGGAATGATGGGGCATTTGAGAAGCTTCTGGCACAGCCGGAGGTCGCCGAACAAGCACAAGCTGCGGCGGAGAAAACATCACAGATTGTGCAGGCCGCGTGGCCTTCGGACAAGAAGGAACTGACACCGGACACAGCGGGCTTCAAACACGGCTCGCAGTCTGAAGTGTTCAACGTCGAAGTCGGCGCTGGTCGTAACGGTCGACCGCGTGCCGTCCTACTCATTAACCATCCCTACGCCGTGGCTTTCGAGGCCCGGCTAGGGGCTATCACGAATGCGATTCATGTGGCGGGATTCCAGCTGAACCAGCCGGGAACGTAAAAGGGGGAGGTGCCTGATGGACTCGATTTCTGGGTTCCTTTTCTCACAGGACCCGACCCAAAAGCTATACACGCAGCTACGGCGAGCATTACCCAGTGAGGTGACGGTGTGCGAGCATTCGTTGCCGAAAAGCTGGAACCCCACCAAGGGGGCTGCTGTCGTAGTCGCAGATGGGGCACTACAGGCCCGGGATACCGGGCATGACCGCCAGCTCGTGCGGGTAAGTGTCCACGCTCCCACGTTTGCGATTGCGCGGCGGCTGGGGCGAAGTATCAACGAATTTTTGCTCAGTCCCATGGGTGGGCTGGGTCTTTCCATTTCCAGAACCCGTTCGACTGGGGTCATTGTTGGCCCGGACAGTCTCAAGGGCGGGTACGTCGCCACATGCTCCTATAGCTGTGGCACCACACGAAAGGTTTTTTAATCATGGCGCAGAAGCGTACCGAGGGCCTTAACGTTCGAGTCCTCGAGGACAAGGAAGTCCTCATGCACTTCGGGGACAACCCCGCAATTGACATTAAGACCGGCACGTTCGGCCCTGGCTGGCACTCCGCTGGTCTCGAGCCGAATGATTCGACCTGGAATGAAACCCGCAATGTCGATTCCAATAAGACGAACCTGACCGGCGGCCAGACCGCGACGTCCTACACCGCTGGTGACGTCACTGGTTCCGTTGACCTCATTCCGGGTTCCCCGGTCCTCGACTACATCGAATGGCCGGACACCGTCAACCAGGATTCCGTCCTGTACCGCAAGCACACCAATCAGATCGCCCAGGCACACGTGGCCCGTGTCCACAAGTTCCAGTCCGGCATCATGGGCATCAAGGTATCCCGCGAGAAGGCAAACCTGACGGTCGCTGACCGTAACCAGGGCAATGACCCGACCGCACGCACCCTCAATATTGACTACATCAATGGTGACGATGAGGTCATGTTCGAGGAGAACTACTACCTGATTACGGAGGATTCTGTCGTGAAGGTTGAGAAGAAGATCTTCCAGGACATCGATAACCTCGAGTCCAAGATTGAGTCCGGTGACGCCTTCATCCCGCAGGGTGGAGACAAGGGCATCGTCTACGTTAAGGCAACTGATGAGGTTGCTAAGGACGTCGACGGTGTGGACCTTATCGAGTTCAAGAACCCGGAGACCGGTGAGACTTCCGAGGCCGCTGAGGCTAAGACTGTGACTCTCCCGTCTGATGTAACTGGTGGCACGTTCACGCTCACCGTTGACGGCCACAAGACCTCTGCTCTGGCGTACAACGCCACCGCAGCGGCCGTTCAGTCCGCTGTCCGTGCAGCAGGTGCCGCTGGCGTCACTGTAACTGGCAATGCTGGCGGCCCGTACACCGTCAAGGGCGCGCCCACCGTGACCGCCAATGGTGGTTCCCTCGAGGGCGGCTCTTCTACCACCATCACCGTGAAGTAACGGTGTACGTCGGTAAATAGCGGGGGTGACGTCCTCGCGCCGTAAGGTACGGCAATTGGTTAGGCCCGCGCCTGGGTGATTCATCTGGGCGCGGGCCGTTTGCGGATATAGCTCAGTCGGTTAGAGAGCATCGCTGATAACGATGAGGTCGCAGGTTCGATTCCTGCTATCCGCACTTGGTGTTTTCTTCCATCTTCGGGTGGTCCCTGGGGAGAAAGCACCTCAAATTGTTTTAGGGGCCACCTTGTCATACCTATTGGAGGGACCACACATGACTGCACGAAAGACCACTAGCAACAAGGTGGAAGTCGTCGAGAACGACACCAATGAGAAGTCCACGCCTACTCCGGCAGACACGACCGTGGAGACCATCGAGTTTTCCGTGACCCTTGCCAACGGCAACAAGGTCACCCTCGAAGCCATCAAGGACCCACAGGACCTCGACTTCGAACTCCTCGACCACGCCCAGCGCGGTAACTACGCCACCTTCCTCAACGGTGCGCTCACCGACAAGTCGCGTTTCCTGCTGAAGAACGTCGGTGCCAAGGTCCGCGACTACGAAACCATCTCCACCGCTTACGGAGAAGCTGTGGGCGCGGTGGAGAACACCATCGACCACGAGGACTAGCCTGTGCTGCCCCTCGAGGTTGAAGCCGCGGGGACCCGCACCGTCAAGTTTGATGTTCGTCTGGGGTCTGGTCGCACCGTCCACATGGAGGGCGTGGTCGACCCCATCATGGCGGGCTTTGAGTCGACTATCGCCTTGTTGCGGGGTGAAGGGCTGGACCCGAATTTTATGACTTCCCGTTCGCAGATGGCGTGGGGGTTGGCGTTCCCGCGTGCTGGTGATGCGCGTCGCCTGGTGGAGGCGTGGCTTGCGGCGATTGGGATTAACCGTGAGCGTCTGTCGATTTTGGCACGGGCCGTGGATTGCCTTGAGCTCGTGGAAGCCGACCTGCAGCACTTCTATCGCCTGGACCTGGCGGACTGGCCGCGGGGAGTGTTGTCGACCCGCAGGTTGTCGGTGCTGATGGAGGGGCTACGGCGGCGCCCAGAGTCGTTGTTCTGGGCGGAGACGTCATCGGAGTTTGATCCGTTGACTTCGGAGTCGATCATTCTTGCTGGGATTTTCGGTGCTTTGACCGGGCAGCCACACCCGCTCCTTACGGCTCGTAAGGACCGTGAATCGGCGACGGAGAAGCAGGCGGCGATGGCGCGAATGCAAGCACGTGGCTTAACAGCAGGCGAATAAACACTAAGGAGAACTTCACAATGTCAGATAATGCTCTCGGCTGGGTATCCGTCCCATTCGTCCCCGTTTTTGATGGGATTACCCAACGCATTGAAAAGGGCATGGTGAAGCCCATGACCGCGGGGTCGAAAAAGGCTGCGGATGCGGTGCAGAAGACCGCGGATGACATGGTGAAGTCTCTAGAACGACAGGCTTCCGCATCTAAGAAAAAGGTCGATTCCCTAGGTAAGGCTGCGGAGGAGGCTGCTGGCAAGGAGGAGGTAGCCCGCCGTAAGGTGCAGGCGGCCATCGCTAAGCAGAAAGCTGCGGAAGAGGACTACCAGGAAGCGTTAGCCAAGGGAGAGTCCGGCTCAAAAGAGCTCTCCAAGCTCGAGGACGCCAAAGCGAAGGTCACTGAGGCGACGATTAAGGCGAAGAAGGCGGAGCAGGACTCTATCGATGCGCAGAAGAAAGCCAAAGACCAGGCCGAGGACTACGCCAAAACAGTCGGCAAGCTTGAGGATGCGCAGAAGTCTGCAAAGGATGAGGAGGACCGCCATAAGGGTGTTCTGGGTGGTCTGCGCAAAGAGATGGATAAGGCGAAGGCTTCAGCTGATGAAGCTGGAACCTCGTTTCACGATATTGGTTCCAAGCTAAAGTCTGGCATGGCTGTCGCATCTGGCGCTGTGGCCGGTGGGCTTGCGGGCCTTGTCAAGGTCGGAACAACTTTTGATAACACGTGGGACACGGTGCGAGCCGGTACTGGTGCCACGGGTGAAGCATTCGAGGCGCTTAAGGAAAATATTCGCAACGTCGCGAAGGAATCTGTGGGCGTTGGTGGGGACTTCGAGGCTATTGGCTCGACCGCCGCGGACCTTAACACTCGCCTGGGGCTGGCCGGTAAGCCGCTTGAGGATATGACGCGGTCGATGCTGCAGCTAAAGGAGCTGGGGGTCGATGCGGATATTAACTCGTTGTCTCAGGCTATGAACGGTTTCGGCGTGGAGGCTGAGTATATGCCGGGCATGCTGGACAAGATGTTCCAGGTGTCGCAGGCTACTGGCTTGTCGGTGTCTGAGCTTGCGAACTCCGCGGTGAAGGCTGGCCCGTCGTTGCGTGGCTTTGGCTTTGATATGGCTGATTCGGCTGCCCTGGTAGGCCAGATGGACAAAGCCGGTCTTGATGCCGATAAGACGCTGCAGTCTATGCAGCGTGCGTTGGCGGAGTTTTCGTCCGAGGGGCGTGATGCGCCGGAGGCGTTGAAAGAAACGATTGGCAGTATCGAGGAGCTTATTAGCGCGGGTGACGATGCGGGCGCTATTGATATGGCGTCTAATATCTTCGGTACTCGTGGCGCTGCGCAATTCGTGGATGCTGTTAAGACTGGCACGCTGTCGGTAGATGATTTCATGGCGGCGACCGGTGCGACGTCAGACACGATTAATGGTGTTGCGGAGGAGACTGCCGATTTTGCGGAGAAGTGGGACCAGTTCAAGCTGAATGCGTTGGCTGCTTTGGAGCCGGTGGCGTCTAAGATTTTTGATTCTATTGCTCCTGCGATGCAGCTGGTCATTGATAAGGTCATGCCGTTGGCGGCGTCTTTTGCGGAGCAACTCGGCCCGGTTCTTGAGGATGTTGTTGGTAAGCTCACCTCGGTTGGTGAGTGGATACTCAAGAATAAGGATTACTTGGTGCCGCTGCTTGCCGCAGTGGGTACTGCGATTGGTTTGTGGAAGGCGTGGGCGCTCGGTATGACTGCCGTGACCACGGCGCTTAAGCTTGCTAAGGCTGCCCAGGAAGGCATGAACCTTGAGATGAAGGCCAATGTTATTGGCATTGTTGTAACGGCGATTGCTGCTTTAGTTGCTGGTCTTGTGTGGTTTTTCACTAAGACTGAGACGGGGCGGGAGCTTTGGGAGAAGTTCACTAGGGCTTTGGGCGATGGCTGGGACTGGGTAGTCGATAAATTGTCGGCTGGTTGGGAATGGCTGAACGAGAAGGTATTCCAACCCTTGGCTGCGTTCTTCACAGAGACCTTATGGCCGACGATTGAGTCTGTGCTTACGTGGGTATCTGATAAGTGGAAGGCAATGCTCGACGCGGTGACAGCCGTGTGGGGATGGCTGCGCGATAATGTGCTCGTCCCGTTGGCGTCGTTCTTCACGGATACTTTGTGGCCGGCTATTTCTTCGGCTCTGGGCTGGGTGTCCGATAAGTGGAATTGGCTCTACGGGATCCTTTCGTCGGTGGTGTCTTGGATTTGGGACAACGTGATCATGCGCTCGATCAACGGCTACGTGAACTTGTGGAATCGGGCGCAGGAGGTTATCGGTTGGCTTGTCGATAAGTGGAACTGGATGCGCGATATGTTGCATGCAGGTTGGACTTGGATCGATGAAAACGTCTTTGCTCCACTTGGTCGAGGGCTGGATACGGTCAAGGGCTGGTTCCAGACTGCTGTGGACGCTATCGGTCGAATCTGGGACGGCATCAAGGAAAAGACCAAGGCCCCGGTTCAGTTTGTCGTGGATGTGGTCTATAACGGTGGTATCCGTAAGGCGTGGAACGCTGTCGCGGGCCTCGTCGGCCTGGACAAGCTGAAGGAGATCAAGTTTGCGACCGGCGGCATCCTACCTGGCTACACGCCGGGTCGTGACCCGTACACCTTCATCGAGCCGCGCACCGGAATGCGTATTGGTCTATCTGGTGGTGAGGCGATTGTTCGCCCGGAGGCCACACGTGTGCTGGGGTCTGCATGGGTTGATGGCGTGAATGCCGCCGCTCGTGTTGGCGGTGAGAAGGGAGTAGCGGATTTCCTCTACAAGGACCAGGATAAATCCCTAGGTCATTTCTATTCCGGCGGTGTGATTGGGTCGATTACCGATTGGGTTCACAAGTACTACCCGATGATGACCATCACGTCCACACTGCGAAACACAAATGACTATCACGGTCAGGGCCTCGCGGTGGACTTTTCCAATGGTACGGACACGACGCCGCAGATGCAGTCAGCTGCGCAGAACCTGTTCAGCAACTACGGTAAGGGCCTGCTGGAGCTCATTCACTCGCCGTTTAATCACAATGTGAAGCACGGCAAGGACGTGGGCGACGGTTTCGGGTTCTACGGTGCGGCAACGATGAACCAGCACCGTAACCACGTTCATGTGGCATCACAGCAGCCATTGGGCGACCCGAAGAATATGGTGGAGATGGTCTGGGATGGTGCTAAGGCTGTATTCCGCTCTATTAAGGAGCGCGTGACGGGCCTGTTTACCCCCATTATCGATAAGGTCAAGGGGAAAATCGGCGGTTTCAACGCGCCGGGTGTTATCGGCGATCTGCCTCAAGCTTTCTTTGAGAAGGTTTGGGGTAAGGCGAAAGAATTTATCCTGGGCAAGGCTGATGAGGCGGCGTCCTATTCTGGGGCTGCTGGCAGTGCTGGTAGCGCCGAGTCATGGCGAGAGATGGCTGTGGCTGCGATGCGACGGCAGGGTTTTAATGCTGATGACCCTGCTCAGGTGAATGCCATGCTGGCTCAGATCATGTCTGAGTCTGGTGGCGATCCGGGTATTGCTCAGCAGATCGTCGACATCAACGGCACTGGTGAATCTGCCGGTGTCGGTCTGCTGCAGATTATCCCTGGCACATTTGCTGCTCACCGTGACCCTGAATTGCCGGATGATCGGCGTGACCCGTGGTCGAATATGAACGCGGCGCTGCGCTACTACAAGTCGCGGTATGGCACGGACCTGACCACGATGTGGGGCCACGGACATGGTTACGCTTCCGGCGGTATTGTTGAGCTGCCGAAGCTTTACGATGCAGGCGGTTGGCTTCCCCATGGAGGGTCTGCAGTAAACCTTTCTGGCAAACCAGAACCCGTGTTTACAGCTGGACAATGGAGCGATTTGGCATCACTGATCCGTGGTGTGGGGGACCTTGTTCCTGCTATCAAGGCGCAGACTGAGCAGGCCGCGAAGATGGTCGAGTCTACACAGGAGTGGATGGCGAAGGTCGCTGACCCCAGCTCTGTTGAGGGTATTAGCCTGAGGTCTGGTATCCATAAGGTTCTTGACCTGGGGCTCGACCTTCCAGGTGAAGAGGTCATTTCCTCTATCCTGGATGGGGAGAAAACCTTGTGGGATTCGCGTGAGCGCGCCATCGGCCACGTTGAGGCATTGAAAGAAAAGGAGGAAGCACTTCTTAAAGCCAAGGAGGAGCTTGCCAAGCTAGAAAGCGAGCAAGCCACTGGTGGCCCATCTAAAGATCTTCAGAAGAAGATTGATGAAGCCCAGGCCAAACTGGAAGAGGCTAAGGCTGACCAAGCCAAGGCCGCCTCGGAAGAGGAGCGCGCTAAGGCTGCTGACAAGGTCAAGGAAGCCGAGGAGAATCTCAAGAAGACCCGTGAGGATGTGGCGTCCGCTGCTGAGGATGATGCGAAGAAACGGGCGGAGAGTATCACTAAGGCTAATGAGAGTGTGAAGAAGGCGGAGTCTGATCTGGCGGAGGCGCGTAAGGCGCAGGCGCAGGATTTGGATAACATCGTGCTTGTTTCGCAGGATTCGATGGCTGGTCTTGCTGGTCAGGCGCGTGGGTTGGCTAATCAGTTGATTGGTATGGGTGCGCCCGCTGGCGCGGTCCAGGCCGGTCTGGCGGGTGTTACCAGTGCGTTGTCGCAGGTTGCTGGTATGGCTGGTCCTGCTGGGTTGACGCTTGGCATGGTGATGGATGCTTTGAAGGCGGCCGTCAATATCGTCAAGACGATCGTTGATTTCATTAAGGGAATCATTGAGAGAATCCGCAAGGCTCGGATTGAGGCCTATAAGGCCTTGTCTGATGGCCTGGCGGTTATTGCTGATTATGCGAAGATTATCCATGACATGCAGGTCAATATTGCGGAGTTGCAGCAGTCGATTGTGCGTGGCCTTATGGCGCAGCGTACCGCGGAGTTTAATCTGAAGGTTGCTGCGCAGGACCGTCTGATTGCTGAGGCTGAGGGTCATCTTAAGGTGGCTGAGGCCAGGATGAAGCTTGATGAGGAGGTCCGCAAGGGCGCACTTGCCGCGCAGTTAAAGCTCATGGGTCTGCATGAGGACTGGGATACCTATATGGCATTCCAGGCGCTGCAGTCCAAGGGTGTGCTGGAGAAGTGGTCGGATGCGGCTATCTCTGCTCTTTTTGAGTATGAGAAGGCGCGTGCCGAAGCGCTGAAGGGTGAGCTGCAGGCCCGTGTTGATTACATCAATGCGGAGGCGAAACTTGCTGAGGCTACCCGCCAGAATCTGCGTAATCAGCAGGACTTGGTGACTGCGCAGGAGCGTCTGATTCGGATGTCTGCGAAGGTCGCCGGGGTTGACCTTGAGGACGCTACGGGTATGTCGCAGATTGCGAAGCTCATGGCGGAGATTTCCGAGGCTAGTGCTAAAGCTGACAAAAATGTTCTGGGCAAGATTGGTGCTTTCTTCGGCGCTAAGGGGCCGAATGCGTCAGCTTATCGAGGCCAGCTTAATCGGGTTGAATCCTTAAAGGGTGTCTTGAGGACTCTGATTAAGGAAACGGGCGCCAATATTGACATGGGCAAGGTCGACAGGGTTCTCAAGAAGGCCGCCTCTGGCGGGTTCTGGGGCCAAGACCCGATGGATGTTTTGCGTAATGAACTGCCGGAGTTGGTGGCTGCGGAATCGTCTTTGAAGACCAATGAGTATTTGAAGCCGATTTACGACATTCGTGACCAAAAGCGCGAATTGGAACGTAAAGCGGAAGACCTTAAGGCTGAAATTGATGTGTATGAAAAGGTCACGCCACTAGAGAAGACCATCAAGGGCCTTGAGTACGCCATCAAGGGGCTTGGTGAGAAGGCTCAGGCGTGGGCTAAGGGTAATGAGAAGCTGCGCGGTGACTACCTTCGTTCGGCTGAGGCGAACGAGAAGGCTGCGGAGGATCTTGGGGTTTCGTGGAAGCTTGACCCGAAGTACGCCAACGGCGCCGTTCGTGAGCAAATTCGCCGTGAGATCACTATCCATATGGATGGTGAGAAGATGTACACCGCTGATCAGGTTGACAAGCTGTTGGCTGAGGTGACTGCGGGTACGTCGACGCGTGTTCGTGTGGTTCGTCCGGCGTCTCTTGTTGCTAGTACTAAGCGTGGGGAGGTGATTTAATGCTTCGCGTTGAGTTGATTTCCTCCACGGGTAAGACTTACCTGTTGACTGGTACGGAGGCCCAATCCCCGGTGCTTTCTGAGGAAGGTGCCCTTGTTGAGCTGCGCGCCCAGGTCACGCGCTCTGATTTGTCGCGCCCTGGGCGCCCCGGTGTGATTGCAGGCAGTCGGAATTACGGCCCAATTGACGTTGGTATTCCGTTCTACCTGCATGCGGATACTGGGGAAGAGCTGGAGCGCGTGTACCGGGAGTTTCGTCAGGGTTGGCGTGGCGTTTCTACCTTTAAGGTGGAGGCGGATCATCCGCTCTCGCCACTGTTTTTGGATGTGACTGCTGGTGTTTTGCCGGGTGTGTCTGTGGATGTGCGTCGGCGCACGATGGTTGCTTTGTCGGTGCCGGTGTTTAGCGAGAAGGGGCTGTTTAGGACTTCTGTGCAGTACGGCACTGGTACGGTGACGGTCACTAATTCTGGTGACGTGACGGTGTATCCGCGGATTGTGGCGACGGATGGCGGGAAGGTGACGTGCCCTAGTGGCGCGTCGTTTACTTTGCCGACTGGCTCGTCGACGGTGGAGATGTCGTCGGAGGGGTTGATGCTCGAGGGGGCTTTTCCTGAGGGCGTGGAGCCTGGGAGGTCTGGTACGTGGGTGGTTCCTGCTGGTGCTCGCTTGGAGTGGGTGTTGCAGGTTGCTGACCCGTGGGCCTGATCTGCCTTTTGGTCGTCATAGTGGCGTAAATGTGCCCTTGCTGGTGTAGGGGCTTTTTGGGCTTAAAACAACGCGAGGGTAGCCCACCTCGCCCTTTTTTATCACTAAAGCTTTGGGAGTGTGAGCATGGTCGATTGGCAATCATGGCGAAAGCACGTGGGTCGCACGATTGATGAGCGTGGCCGTTGGTACGGGCTCGGTAACGCCGACGGCGAGCCGCTCATGACTTTGCCGGAGCCGTTGGGGGATGGGCTTGCCGCCCCGGAGCAGTGGATGGAAGCCTCGGACATTGAATTTAAGATGCCGGCCATCACGCCATCCGGTGAGCTTCACCCCGCTTACCAGAAGCTTATCGGTGATGCCCTGGATCATATTGATGCCAGTGGCCGGGTAAGTGTCGACGATGCCGAAGATTTCACCCTACTAGCGGCGTGGCGTGGCCACGATGGGGAGATCATTAGGCGTGGCGGCCTTGTGGTCAATCCGAACGCGGAAGACCCCGATAATGATGGCGTGCCGCAAACGTTGACGATTCCGGCACTTAATGCGGCTGACGTGTGGAATACGGTGTTTGCGGTGTCGTGGCCTGCCGCGTGGTGGGCTGCAAAGCCATACGATAAGACTTCGGATGAGTCCGGTTTGGAGTATTCGCGTGCGTGGAAGATGGCACGTGTAGAACTTGCTGGGCAGTCGATGTTCACGTTCAAGGAGGGTAAGGCTGGTTTTGTGATTCGTCGTCTGGCGCAGGAGTCTTTGGATGCGATGATGATGACACAGGCCGACCCGGATGGCATGCGGTGGGTTGATGACCCGTTCCATGTTGTTGAGGTTCCGGAGGTTGATTCTTCGCCGGTTATTTCTCTGGAGGCTAGGGACGGCACCCTGTGGGATACGGTCGCAGCCCAGGCGAAGAATGCCGGTGTGATTCTTGGAGCCAAGATGTGGTGGCCGGGGGATAAACCAATTCTTTGCTGGAATCAGGCGGCGTCTACGATGACGCCGGGGCAGGTGGATATTAGCCCGTCGGTGGGGGAGTCGAAGCGTACTTTGTCCTATCGTTCATTCCCGCATGCGATGGTCGTGCTCACGGTGAAGGAGGTTAAGAATGCGTAGGCCCTATTTTGTTGCAGATTCCGCATCGGTGACGGTGCTGCATTCGGTAGCGTCATCCGCTTTCGGTAAGTACTCGCTGACTGTGCCGGACGGCGTCAACGTTGATGATGTTTATAAGCTTTCGGCGCCGGGTAATGAGCTGGGCTACGTGGCGCAGTTAGCGCCAGAGGGTAGGCGTGTTGGCGGGTTTGCTCGCCGGTTTGTGCGTGCTGATGTGAGTGTGCGGTCTATTGGTGAGTCGAATGATGACACGTGGACGGCGGCCTCTGATGTGGATACGACGCTCAAAGAGGCGGCTAGTCGTGTGCAGGGTGATTTCTTTTTGGAGTCGGATATTACGCTGGCTGGTCTTGGCCCGTGGATACCGTTTGAGCACTTCGATGTGGGCGATATTGCTGATGTGGAGATTTGGGGCCGTGTGGTTCCGTTGCCGGTCACGCGTATTGAGCCGATTGTTTCGGAGCATTCCATTGTGGATTGGAAGATCCATGTTGGCGGGCAGCTTGTGTCTGATGAGGAGGCGCGCCTGGCGGAGAATGATGTTGTTCGTCGGGCTGTGGTTGATTCTCGCCGTGATTTGGCGGGGGTGGCTGAGACTGCGTCTAAGGCTGTTGAGACGGCTTCTTCTGCTGTTAGTAAGGCTGATGCTGCGCAGGGCACGGCGGATTCGGCGGTGTCTGGGGTGCAGTCGGTGCGTGAGGCGTTGGGTGGTGTGGGGGCTTCGGCGCAGACGCTGGTGTCTCAGCTTGCTGCACTTAATGCGCAGCTGCAGGCGCAGGGTCAGTCGCAGCAGCCGGGCCTACTACCGGCCTACCTTGATTTGAATACGCGCTTGTGGAAGCAGCAAAAGGGTATTGACGACGCCCAGGATAAAGCCACTAAGGCGCTGGAGCAGGCGCAAGATACACAGGGCGAGCTGATCCGAGCTAACCGACGAATCAGCGAGGACCTGCAACGCACTAAATCGCTCTTGGTTTTCATGACCAAGGACGCTGGGGCGACATCAATTAATCACAAATGCGTTCGACTTTGGCTGTCTGGCAAGCAGTTTTATCTTGCTGCCCAGTCAGGGTGGGTTGGCTACGCGATGGTGGATGTCAATACGTCTACTGGAAATATTGACAAGTATTTCTATTACGTCGCGGATGGTTATTTGTGGGAGTCGAATGGGCTTAGCTCGGATGGGTCTCCGAGCTACACAGGAGGGTCTAATAAGCGTTCCGTTGCGTTTTCCACACCGGAGTTGTTCGCGTCTGTCCGGTCGGTGGCCGTGACTATTTATCCGTTTTAAGGAGAAATTATGCCTGTTGTTTCTGGTTCTTTGGTTTTTGTGACGTCGCGGCCGTCGGCGGTGTCTGAGGTGTGGGTGCGTGCTCGTGATGTGCGTACTAGTGTTCAGGGTGTTGTGGTTGAGTCGAATGACCGTATCCCTGTGGCTAATGGTGCGGTGTCGTTTGAGGTGTTGCCTGGGCCTGCTGTGCTTACCCTTGTGGAGGCTGGGCGCCCGGTGGATACGATTCCGATTGTGGTGGGTGACGCCTCGGAGCAGTCTTTGATGGATGTGGTGGATGCGGCGCTTATTGTGGATGAGTCGCAGGCGTCGGTCATTGAGTCTTTGGCGGCGCAGGTTGTGGCTGATGCGCATGCGGCGGCGGCTGCGGCTGCGGAGGCGAAAGAGTCTCAGGTGGCGTCGTCGTCGTCAGCGTCGGCTGCTGAGGGGTCTGCGAGCGCGGCTGATGTGTCTGCTAAGGCGGCTAAAGCCTCGCAGGATGCGGCGGCAGGCTCGGCTTCATCTGCTAAGCAGTCGGAGTCTAACGCGGCGGAGTTTAAGAACGCGGCCGACAGCTCCGCGTCCGATGCCGCTACGTCTGCTGGTAGTGCGAAAAAGTCTGAGGATGCGGCGAAAGCGGCACAGGCACGTTCCGAGGAAATCGCTTCTAGTACGTCGTGGGATGGTGACAAGCTGACCGTGAATGGTAAGACCTCCCCGTCTCTACGCGGCCCTAAGGGTGATAAGGGCGAGACCGGCAGTGTAGAAAATGTGTCGTGGGATGATATTTCGGGTAAGCCGGATTTGGCTTCTACGTGGGATGAGGTGAAGGGCAAGCCAGCCGCTTTCCCGCCTACGACTCATACGCATACCACTGGGCAGGTCGAGGGGCTTGATGCCGCGTTGGCTGGCAAGGCTGATAAGGGGCACAAGCATAAGGTCGAGGATGTGGATGGTCTTAAAGAACGCCTTGACCAGCAGGATGGGGCTGCGCATGAGTTTTACACTTCGATTATTGATGTTAGAAGGAAGCTCAGAGTCAAGGCTGATGAGTCCTATGTGAAATCCCAGATTGCTTCGACGCGGTCTTATGTGGATAGGGCGGTGGCTGATGGCAGCAAAATTAAGGTGGTGTCGTCGCTGCCGTCGTATCCGGATTCGTCGACCGTTTACATTGTGGTGTAGGGGGCTAGCATGCTTTATGTAGGTAATAAAATCCCTAAGCAGGTCACGGTAGGGGGGGGGCAATGCTAAGGCTGTTTTCTACGGGCCGCGGATTGTCTGGGCGCCTGACTGGTCCGCAGAAAGAAAAGCTCAGGGGGGCGAGATTAAGCCCGGCACCTACGTGTACTACGACGGCCAATTTTGGAAAACCACGCAGTGGTCGTCGCTTCCTCCTGGCTCGTCGAGATTGGTATGGGAGCAAATCGGATGAGGTGGCCGCATGCTCTATGTAGGCAGCAAATACCCCTCGAATGTGGCGGTGGGCAGTAAGCGTGCGAAAGCGGTGTTCCGTGGCAGCACCCCACAATGGGCACCACCATGGCAGGCCACCGCAAGCTACGCCGTGGGCGACGTCGTCATGAGCCGTGGCGGCTTCTGGGAGTGCATTAAGACGCACAAATCGAAGAATATTTACGAGCCGGGCAGTGACTACGGATCACAGGATTACTACTGGCGCATGTATCGACCGTGACACACGATGAGACAAATACTAAAGGAGAAATCATGAGCATTGAGCAAATCAAAGAGTCCATTCAGCAGCTCACTGATGATGAGGTAGAAAAGCTGGGTGTGTGGATCTATGGGGATGAGCGGGAGCGCCGCGCCACGCTTAAAGCCGTGGAGCAGGCCCAGGCGGAGGTGGTCAAAGATCTACAGGACGCGGGTAAACTCCCGCTTCCGGACGCGCTCACCGACCCGGAAAAACTGCCAGCGGCTATTAGCGACGTGCCAGAATGGGTAAACCCAGGTACGGATCATTCCATGATGTACCGCGAGGGCGACATCGTGCGACACCAGGGCCGCATTGTGCGCTCTACCTACAAGGGCCTGAATCATTGGGAGCCAGGAGCGCACGGCGTGGACGAGCACATCTGGCTGGATATCACCGACCGCTACACCAACCCCCAGCCAGAAGAGCCGGGCACCGGCGAGGTGCGACCGTTTGCCCCAGGCCTCGACGTAGCGGAGGGCGACATCCTGGAGTATGAGGGTGCCCACTACCGGGTACTCTCCGCACACACCACCGCCACACACTGGCCACCAGACCAAGCCCACGCCCTTTTTGAAAAACTCTAACCACAAGCCCCTAACCGCACAGGTCAAGGGGCTATTTTCATGCCCAAAGGAGGGAAAGTTATGACAACGATGCCGGTAAATGCGGGTTTCGTGGTTACGTCGCCGTTTGGGGCGCGCTGGGGCACAACCCACTGGGGTACTGATTTTGGCCTTGCGGGTGGTTCTGGCGGGCACCCTATTTTTGCGGTGCGTGAGGGCACAATCACCCGCGCTGGCGCGGCGTCTGGGTTTGGGCAGTGGATCACCCTTGATGTGGACGCGGAGCACGGCGGCGGACTGTTTGTCTACGGGCATGTCATCCCAGAAGTCAGCGTCGGGCAGCGTGTGTCCGAGGGGCAGCGAATCGGGCGCATTAACCCCGACTCGAATACCAACGGGGGCGTGGCGCCTCATCTTCATTTTGAGCAACACCGCTACGTGTGGTCGCAGCCGGGGCCGGATCGTCTCGACCCGATGGCTCATGCGCTTAAGGGCGCCGTGTGGCCAGGGCAAGGCAAGAAGAAGGAGGACAAAATGGCAACACTATTTGGTGTTGACGTTTCGGAGCATCAGGACGGCATGAGTCTTGCAGCTGCGAAGCGTGAGGGCATCGAATACGCAATCATCCGCACCACGGACGGCACGTACAAAGACCGCTGCTACCGAAGTCATCTTGAGGACGCGGAGAGCGCGGGCCTAATCACGGCGGCCTACCACTACCTCCGCAACCCATCGGAGGGTACCACCATAGCGCAGCAGGTACAGGCAGCACTTGAAGTCATGGGCGACAAGAAGCGCCCCATCTGGCTTGATTGCGAAACACCCGCCGGTTTGCACGTCGACCATATTCGCGAGTGCAAGCGCGAGTTTGAGCGCCACGGGGTGCGCGTTATCGGCGCGTATTCCTACGTCCCGTACTGGGAGGGGCGAATCAGCCCGCATGAGCCGGACAGCCACGAGTTCGGCGCGTTCTGGGTCGCAGCCTACGGGCAGAACCGCACCGGCGCACCCGCCGCAATCTACCCCGGCAACGGGGCGTCGCAGTGGGATTATCCGCTCGGCAATCAAAAGCCAGTGTTGTGGCAATACGGTAGCAATGCCCAGGTAGCAGGCTACAGCGTGGACATCAACGCCTACCGAGGCACGCGAGACCAACTACGCGCCCTGTTCTACGGAGGTAAACAACATCATGAGGGAGAAGAAATGACCACTAAATTTTTTACCGATTTTCTGACCGGCTACCTTGGCCCTCAGATTGACGCGATTCAGGAAATATGGCGACAACTTCGAGGACCATCGGGTAACGGCTGGCCTCAATTAGGGCAGGACAGTCAAGGCCGCAACCTAACCCTTGTCGATGCCGTGGCAAGTATTCGCCACCAGCTCGCCCAAATCCAATCAGACCTAGACGAACTCAAGGGGAGGAAATAGAATGGCACGCCACTACGACCAAGCAGTGATTAACACGGTTTCGGAGCGAATCGCCGACGCAGTAGCCACGGAGCTTAAAGAACAGCCGTGGTGGCTCCGCTACAAAGGCTCAATCATGCTCGCTTTGCAAGCCCTAGCGTGGGTGGCTGGCGCGCTGCCGGTCATGCTTGCGGATGCCCCAGCTTGGACGATTTTTGCCGTCGGTGCGATCGGCTATTTTGTCACCGCCCTAGTTAACCGGCTCACTGTGGATGGTGTCACCCCAAGCATGGCGCCGCGCCTCGCAGCCCAAGCAGAATACCAGGAGCAGAAAACCGCCCCGCAGCTCGCAACTCTGCCGGTCTACACCGGCCCCACCACCAACGAGGCATGATGACTCGCACGCTTCAATGCATTATCGGGGCGCTCGCATTTCAGATGCTTTCGCGAGGCATGGATTACGCGCTAGGCAACCCGCAGCAGGGCGTCGGAGCGTTCCGCGTTCGGGATGTTACCCCGCCTGTCGTGTGGGGCGCGGCCTGTATCATCGCCGCACTCATCGTCGCTATCGGGCTACTAAAACAGTGCCCACGGATTGTGCGCGCCGGGGCTGTCCTCGCCGCCGCGATCTACGGCGCTTTTGCTGTGATGGTCTTCGATGATGTGTACATGCAAGGGCCGATTGATGATTGGCGATTCTTCACCGGGTATATTTCCGCCGCGTTCATGTGGGCTGTGATCGCGTGGTCACTCACGATACGGATCGCCGTAATCAAGCATAGGAAGGGGAAGGATGGAGACCACAGATCTGCTTAGCTTCCTCACCAACTCTAGGACGCCGGGCGGCTTCCTCCTCACCATCCTCATCATCCTCGCCCTGGTCTCAGGGTTGATGTCTAAGGCCGCGGCGGACTATGGCGGTATCTTTGGTAAAGCGGCCCGCGCTATACGCCAGCACAAAGAGGACGCTATCGCCGCGGATGAAGCCAGCGACGCCCGCCGCCTAGACCGCCTGGAGAAAACAATCCAGCGCCTCGATAGGGAAGTGGCTGAGCTGCGGACGAAAGAATCCCGACACCATGAGTATCAATTGTGGGTTGCTGGTTTGTGGCGCGGCTTGGAGTTCTGGGCGGTAGATAAGGGCCTGACGCTACCGCCGCCACCATTCATGAGCTACCCGGAGTGGATAAAGCAAAAATACCCGGAGACGACACAGAAGTAACTACCGACCCTCACCCCTTGTGGTGGGGGTCTTTTCGTCGTTTTACTCTATAGGTTTACGCCCAAGCTCTTCGCACAAGCTGAGATAGGCCCGGAATCTCTCAATCCGCACCCGCACCGCCACATGGGATACGCCCACGCTACGTCCTATCTCCGATAGTGATTCGCCCGCGTCTCTACGCTCCATCCACGCCCTCGCGCCTGGCTTCGCGGTCCGCTCATACAGCTGAATGCGATAGCACCGGTCACTACATGTGTCGCGCCCGCGCACCTCAGTAAGCAGCTTTCCGCAGACTACACAGCGGCGGGTGACCGGCTTTTTCACCCCTTTGATATTTGCCCGCGCCGTCGCTGCTTTCTGCTCAACGACCACACCACGGGAGGTGAATGACTCTTCTGTGCGGGCATGCGACGCGGCTGTGGGGTCGCGCTTTTCTACCATCCGATCCCACTCCGGAGTACCCACATGGCTTAGGGCTTGGCGTGACCTGGCGCGCCGCGTCTCAGGGGCTACTAATCCCATGCCGCGTGGCAACCCATGCGCTTGCTTGTATTCGGCTGCGGTCATGCCGTGGGCTTTAATCAGGTGCGGGGCCAGTGCCCGGTACAGCCCCCCGCACTCATGGCAGATGATGCGCTCATCATCACCATCGAGGTAGCCGTACCGGCCGTGCCCGTCTTTATCGCCGGGTTTCATGCGCGGATGATTTTGTCTACCGCCTGGCGGGAGATACCCGCAGCGGTGGCCACGTCCTGTACGCGTGCCCCGCCGTGCACGGCGGCGCGGATAGCGGCGTCACGCTCGTCGCGTAGAGCATCGGCGGTGTCGGTGGCGTGCTGGTAGTCTGCGGTGGCTTCCTCTAGGGCGGCGAGCTGCTTTTGACCAAGGTCACCGGCGCGGCGTGCGGATTTAACGGCGCCGATAAGGAAGTCGGCATCGTCTTTGCTGATTTCGTCCTCGTCGATGCTGCGATCTTCTAGCTTCTCAATCTGGGCGATGTAGCTGTCTCTTATACACATCTGACGCTGCCGACGATCTA
>CALLKG010000076.1:0-29162 GCA_938008395.1 Corynebacterium tuberculostearicum | reverse complement strand
CGCCAGCTGAGGTTGAGTCAGAGTTTTGGGAAACCAACCCGGCCCAAGAAATAATCGAAATCAAGGCAAATGCCTAGGAACAAAACCCGGGACACTTCAGGCGGCATCAACAAACAACTTAAAGACTTAGCAGGCAATCATCGTGGCATGTTCGATGAGCATCAGCGCATCACCATGGACTGGTGGCTTTTCACCCACACCGAAGACCCTGTACCGCCACTGGATATAGCCAAGCAACAAGACTTCGGACGCCAAGGAGAAAAAGCCGCACGCGCAGCCTGGGCGAAAGAAGAGCCTAAACGACACGGCCACCCAGACGGGCGACCAGCCACATATGACACCCACATCGACAGCGAATGGAACCCCAGCTTAGGCATAAGAAAAGGCTGGGCCGGACGCGCCTAAATCCACACGAAATGTCCCTTAACGCGACACGCCGCAAATCCACACGAAATGTCCCTTAAGCCACATTCTGTCGTTTAAGCCTGAGAATGAGCGCGGAAATGAAAAATGTCCGGCCCCTCCAAAGAGGAAGCCGGACTTTATGCTGTGGAGCATAGGAGAATCGAACTCCTGACCTTCTGCTTGCAAAGCAGATGCTCTACCAATTGAGCTAATGCCCCATTGTTCCGTGGTGGGCCTAGCTGGAATCGAACCAGCGACCTCATCGTTATCAGCGATGCGCTCTAACCGACTGAGCTATAGGCCCTTGTGCGGAACGAGGATTAACTCTACATACTATCCCCGGATTTACACAAATCGCCTGCTCAACAGATATTTCCGGCCGGTAAGAAGAAGGGGAAAGATTCGCACAAAAGAAAGAAAAATACCGGCACCCGAAGGTACCGGCATCTTCCAACACAAGAGAGGTGCTAGCGGTTGTCTAAGTCGACTCGCAGGCCGCCAAAGACGTCCACGATGGCGTTATAAATAACCGCCATCAGGGGCGCCAGCAATGTAAGGAGAACGGCGAAAATAACGCCGATGAGCGCGGAGGCGGAGATGATGACGCCGAAGGTGACCTCGAATCCGCCGCCGACGCCGCCGACGAGGCTATTGAGCGATTCCCAAATGCCCACCTGGTTCAGGCCGATGTAGAGCAGGCATACGGCCAGCATCCAGGCGATGAGTCCGACGAGTGACAGCGCCAGACCAACGCGGAAGGCGGAGGTGGGCGAGATTCGCGTAATCGTTACGTCTCGTCGTGCCATTAATTACTCCTCATCCTTGGAAGCATCGCCAGCCTTGTGCTCCTGCTGGACCTCATCCACGGTCTTTTCGCCCTTGGCTACAGCCTGAGCGTCTTCCTCACCATCTTCTTCGACGTTGCGGTCGATGGCAAGCAGTTCGACGTCGTCGGCCAGGTTCACCAAGCGCACGCCCATCGTCGCACGGGAGGACGGACGAATCTGGTCCACCTCGGTGCGGATGACGCCGCCGGCGGAGGTGATGGCGAAGATCTCGTCATCCTCATCGACGGAGATGGCACCGATGAGCTTGCCGCGCTTCGGGGTGTACTTGAAGGTCATAACGCCCAAGCCACCGCGGCCCTGCGGGGTGTATTCCTCGATGGCGGTGCGCTTGCCATAGCCGCCAGAGGTGGCGACCAAAAGGAACTCGCCATCGTGGACCACGGACATGGATAGCAGCTGATCATCGCCGCGGAAGCGCATGCCCTTCACACCGGCGGTAGCGCGGCCCATGGGGCGCAGCTGGTCGTCGTCGGCAGTAAAGCGGATAGCTTGGCCCTGCTCGGAGGTAAGCAGGATGTCATCGCCCTCGGAGACGAGCTGTGCGCCGATGAGCGCATCGCCCTCGTTGAGGTTGATGGCGATAAGGCCAGCGGAACGCGCGGACTCGTAATCGGTCAGGCGGGACTTCTTCACGCGGCCCTGCTGGGTGGCGAGGACCAAGTAAGGAGCGTCCTCGTAGGACTGAATCTGGATGACCTGTGCGATCTTTTCTTCCGGCTGGAATTCCAACAGGTTAGCCACGTGCTGGCCGCGTGCGGCGCGACCACCCTCGGGCAGCTCATAGGCCTTAAGACGGTAGACGCGGCCGAAGTTGGTAAAGAACAAGATCCAGTCGTGCGTGGAGCAGACGAAGAAGTTCTTCACAATATCGTCCTGCTTGAGCTCAGCGCCGCGCACGCCCTTGCCGCCACGCTTCTGTGCCTTATAGGAATCCACCTTGGTGCGCTTAGCGTAGCCGGTAGAGGTAATGGTGACCACGACGTTCTCGCGGGCAATGAGATCCTCATCGGTGACATCGCCGGTTGCCGGGATGATTTCGGTGCGGCGTTCATCGCCATACTTATCGACGATCTCTGCCAGCTCATCGTGGACAATCTGGCGCTGACGCTCCTCGCGGGCGAGGATGTCCTTCAGATCAGCGATCTCGCGCTCGATCTCGGCCAACTCGTCGATAATCTTCTGGCGCTCCAGAGCAGCCAGCTTGCGCAGCTGCATGGCCAGGATGGCATCGGCCTGGATATCGTCGACGTCGAGAAGCTCCTTCAAGCCTTCGCGCGCCTCGTCCACGGTGGGAGAACGGCGGATAAGGGCGATGACCTCATCGAGCATGTCCAGGGCCTTGACCAAGCCGCGCAAGATGTGGGCGCGCTTCTCGGCCTCGTTCAAGCGGTACTGGGTACGGCGAACGATGACCTCGATCTGGTGCTCCACGTAGTAGCGCAGCATCTGATCCAGGCGGAGGGTGCGCGGCACGCCGTCAACAATGGAGAGCATGTTGGCACCGAAGGAGGTCTGCAGCTGGGAGTGCTTGTAGAGGTTATTGAGCACCACACGCGCCACAGCGTCGCGCTTAAGGGTGACCACGATGCGCATGCCCACGCGGTCGGAGGACTCATCCTCAATCTTGGAAATGCCCGCAATCTTGCCGCTGGCCACGGACTCCGCGATATTGGAGATGAGGTTATCCGGGTTGACCTGGAACGGCAGCTCGGTGATCACGATGGTTTGGCGGGATCCAGACTCCTCGATGGAGGTCACACCGCGCATGCGGATGGAGCCACGGCCGGTGGAGTAGGCATCCTTGATGCCTTGGTCGCCTACGATGAGGCCGGCTGTGGGGAAATCCGGGCCCTTGACGCGCTCCATGCAGGCGGCCAGAGCCTCCTCCTCCGACGCCTCCGGGTGGTCCAGCAGCCAGTAGATGGCCTCCGCCAGCTCGTTGAGGTTGTGCGGCGGGATGTTGGTGGCCATACCGACCGCGATACCGTTCGAGCCGTTCATCAGCAGGTTCGGCACACGCGACGGCAGGACCGTCGGCTCCTGGGTCTTCGAGTCGAAGTTGGGGGCGAAGTCCACGGAGTTCTCGCGGATATCGCGCACCATCTCCATGGCCAGCGGGGTGAGCTTGCACTCCGTGTAACGCATCGCGGCCGGGCCGTCATTACCCGGCGAGCCGAAGTTGCCCTGGCCGTCCACCAACGGGTAGCGCATCGCCCACGGCTGCGCCATGCGCACGAGGGTGTCGTAGATGGCGATGTCGCCGTGCGGGTGGTAGTTACTCATGGTCTCGCCCACGGCCTTCACGCTCTTCACGTACGAGCGCTCCGGGCGGAAGCCGGCGTCATACATGGCGTAAATGACGCGGCGGTGCACCGGCTTCATGCCGTCGCGCACCTCCGGCAGGGCACGGCCGACGATGACGGACATGGCGTAGTCGATGTAGCTCGACTCCATCTCCTCATTAATGTCAATGGGAAATATGCGATCAAAAAGATCGTCGTTATTGTCACTCATAACGCCAAATTCTACCCTCTAGCGCCTTTCAGGACCCGAATTGCCGCACGAGTGGTATCACCGTGGTATCACTGAGGCATGGCAATGACATTGCGACTTACGGCCGAACAGGATCACGCGCTCACGCTACTGGCTTCCGCGCAGGGCACCTCCAAGCACGAGGCGGTGGTGCGCGCCGTTGTTGCGGCGGCAGCCCGCACGCTTGCCGACGCCCACGTGCAGTCCACCGCCCGCGCCCTCCTCCCCGGCCGCGCTGAGCTGGAGGCGGAAATCCGCCGTGCCCGGCCCGCACAGTCCTAGGCGAGCATGACTACTGAACAGCTCTACCTCTTGGCCCGCGAGTTTTGCGCTCGCTTTAACGTCCGCATCACCAACTTCGCCGCCCTAGCGGCCGCGGCAGCTGCCAGCACCGCCAAGGTGGAGGGAATAGCCATTCATGACAACCACCGCGATGCTGCCCGCGCCATGGCAGAGGTATTAGCCCGCGTGCCGGCGCTGAGCGGGTATAACGCAGAGTTCGCAAAGTTCAGCGCGCGCGTCTACCTTAGTGTTAAAGAAGTTACCTAAGTTACTGGGGATAGTGACCCAAGAAAGGAACTACCACCATGTCCCACTTCAAAAAGATCGCCGCCTCGAGCCTGACCGCCGTGGCGCTAGCTGCCACCGCCGTCACTGCTCCTACCGCCACCGCCGCTGATGCCGATTCCTGGCAGGACAACGTAAATCCGGCCTTTCAGCCAGGCGAGGCCGGTAGTTCCTCTACCGGTTCTTCCCAGCTGGATCTCACCCTGATCATCACCGCAGCGGCCGCTGGCGTCGCCGCGCTGGCCAGCGCCGTGGCGCTGTACTCCCCTAACGTGGATCTGGAGAAGGCTGCACGCGATGCCGGCCTGGGCCAGATTGCTGATCAGATTGCTGCCATTCAGGCCAACCTCCCTGGCCTGCCGGGCCAGCCCGCCTAACTCGCGTAAGGTGGTGCAGCATGGCACATCTTTCTGAACTTATGTCAGGTCCGCAGCGCACTGCGGTGATTAACGATTGCGGCGAGCTGGTTGAGGGGGTCGTCGCCAAGCAATCGGGCATTACCGGCATGGCGCTCAAGGGCGCCGTCGCCGCCGCGAAGAAGGTAGACCCCGCCATCATCACCAAGGCCCTAGGCCGCGTGCTACCGGATATCCTCGACGCTTTAGATCCGCACTGGCAAGAGTTTGCACGCAGCTCCGAGCAGGATTTCGGTTCCTTCCTCGAGCCCCGCAGCACCCAGGTGAGCGATTCCATCATGTCGGTGGCCGATAAGCACGCCGAGCAGATTAACTCCCCCGCGCTGTCTAAGCCTTATAACTCCTTGCGCGGTAAGGCCTCGAAGTTCCTCACCCCTGCGGTACCGGATTTCGGCCGCGTGCTGCAAAAACACATGTAGTTTCCGCGCGGTTGAACCTAGAACAAACCGCAGAGTATAAGTGTGGAAGTGACTACTTCCGCAGCTAACCAGACCGAGTACCCCGCCGGCCAAGATCCCGCCCGCTGGCGGGTCCTTATCGTTTTGCTCACGGCACTCTTCATGTCCCTGCTGAGCGTGTCGATCGTGAACGTAGCCCTGCCCTCGATTCAATCGGGCCTGGGAGCCTCTGAGTCTGATGTGCAATGGGTGCTCTCCGGCTATGCGCTCACCTTCGGCATTATCCTCGTGGCGGCCGGCCGCGCGGGAGATCTCGTCGGCCGCGGCGGCATTTTTCTAGCGGGCATCGCTATTTATTCCATCAGTGCTGCGGTCGCCGGCTTTGCCCCCAATGCGGAGGCACTCAACGCCGCCCGCTTTATCCAAGGCATAGGCGCTGGGCTGCTCAATCCGCAGGGCGTGGGCATGATCCAGCAGTACTTCCGCGGTCCGGAGCGCGCCCGCGCCTTCGGCTACTTTGGCTCCACGGTTGGCATCGCCGTGGCCATCGGACCGGTACTGGGCGGCCTGCTCATTCGCCTCGGCGGCGCGGACCTAGGCTGGCGGTTGACCATGCTGGTCAATTGCCCCGTCGGCCTTATTGCCATCATCTTAGGATTGCTGTGGTTTCCGCGGCCGCTGTTTTCCCGCGTGCGCGATGAAAATGGCAATAAGCTGGGCATCTTCAAGGCCCTCGCCACCCTAGATCCCATCGGTGCGGTGATCCTCGGCGCTGCGGTGTGGGCCATCCTCTTCCCCTTCATGGAATCGTCCGCCTCCCCGGCCGTGTGGTGGCTCCTATTGTTGGGCGCCGTCCTCCTTGTGGGATGGGTGCTATGGGAACGCCGCCACAAGGCCACCGGCCATCCACCGATGGTGGATCTGACTATCTTTGCCACCCCGAGTTTTCGCAATGGCACCATCATCGCCACCTTGTGGTTTATGGGTATTACCAGCATTTGGGTGCTCGTGGCACTTTACTTCCAAAGCGGGCTCGGACACTCCGCCCTGGCTGCCGGCTCCGTAGGCATTCCGGCTGCCTTGTTGAGCTCCATATCTGCCACGCTGGCCGGCCGATCCGTATCCGTCCACGGCCGCAAGGTGGTGGTGCTGGGCATGCTCGTGACCATCTCCGGCCTCATTGCCACCATTGCGCTTATCTGGGCCACCGAGCAGTGGGGAGCCAGCGAATGGTGGATGGTCCTTTCGCTGGCCTTAGTTGGCGGCGGCCAAGGCTCGGTCATCTCCCCCAACCAAACGCTCACCTTGGCGCATGTTCCACAGGCCTACGCCGGATCGTCCGGCGCCGTCCTCCAAACCGGCCAGCGCATCGGTACGGCCATTGGGCTTGCCGTTATTACGGCCATCGTTTTTGCCACCTTGCACGGCACAAGCGCGGACTGGCCGCTTTCCATCATCGCCGGCTTCGGCGTCATCTTGGCCATGTGCCTAGCGTCTTTGGGATTCGCGATAGCAGACCAGCGCAGCTCCCAGGCCTAGGCCTCGCGCTTTTCGACGCCACAATTAAAGCCCACCGCGGGAATTCCACGGTGGGCTTTGTGCTGCGCTTTAGATATCCAGGAAGCGGACGTCCTTCGCGCGGCGGGTAATGAAGGAGCGGCGGGCCGAGACATCGTCACCCATGAGGATGGAGAAGAGCTCATCGGCGCGCTGCGCGTCTTCCAAGTCCACACGGCGCAGGATGCGGGTGCTCGGGTCGAGCGTGGTCTCCCACAGCTCGGAGGCGTTCATCTCGCCCAGACCCTTGTAGCGCTGGATGCCGTCATCTTTGTTGATCTTGCGGTTTTGCTCCAGGCCCTCGGCCAGCAGCTTATCGCGCTCGGCGTCGGAAAACGCATAGCCCGGAGTACCCTTAGACCACTTGAGCTTGTACAGCGGCGGGTTAGCTAGGAACACGTGGCCATCCTCAACCAGCTGCGGCATGAAGCGGAAGAGCAAGGTCAGAAGCAGCGTAGCAATGTGCTGGCCGTCGACGTCGGCATCGGCCATGAGCACGATCTTGTCGTAGCGCAGCTTCTTGATATCGAATTCCTCGTGGATGCCGGTACCCAGCGCGGTAATAATCGCCTGGACCTCAGCATTCTTGAGGACCTTATCCATGCGGGCCTTCTCCACGTTCAGGATCTTGCCGCGCAGTGGCAGGAGGGCCTGGAACTTGGAATCGCGGCCGCCCTTAGCGGAGCCACCTGCGGAGTCACCCTCCACGATGTAGAGCTCGGAAATCTTCGGATCCTTCGAGCGGCAGTCTGCGAGCTTGCCCGGCAGGCCGCCGAGGTCGGTGGCGGACTTGCGGCGCACCATCTCGCGAGCCTTGCGGGCAGCCATGCGAGCATGCGCGGAGGACACAGCCTTATTAATAATGGCCTTCGCCTCAGCCGGGTTGGCATCGAACCAGTCATTGACGTGCTCGTTGACCGCGCGCTGGACAAAGCCCTTGATCTCGGAATTGCCCAGCTTGGTCTTGGTCTGGCCCTCGAACTGCGGATCGCCCACCTTGACGGAAATAACGGCCGCCAAGCCTTCGCGGCAGTCATCGCCGGAGAGGTTGCCGTCCTTTTCCTTGAGGAGCTTATGCTCCTTGGCGTAGCGGTTCATCAGGGAGGTTAGGGCCGCACGGAAACCCTCTTCGTGCGTGCCGCCCTCGTGGGTGTTGATGGTATTGGCAAAGGTGTGAACGGACTGCTTATAGCCCTGGTTCCACTGCAGCGCTACCTCTACCTCGTGATCCTCGCCCTTCGCATCGAAGGAAACGATGGTCGGGTGGATCGCGGTCTTGGACTTATTGAGGTACTTGACGTAGTCGGTCAAGCCATCCGGGTAGTGGAAGGTGACCTTCTTGCGGCGCTTCTTCTCTGCCGCAGCGTCCTTCGCCTCGCCGGATTCTTCGTTGAAGGTATCGCCGGCGTCCGGGGCATCATCAAAGGAGGTTTCATCCGCGCTGGTCTCGCCGGATTCTGCATCGGCGATTTCCTCCAGCTCGATCTGCTCTTCGGTGACGCGCTCGTCAATGAGCTCAATGCTCAGGCCCTTGTTCAGGAAGGCCATTTCCTGCAGGCGGCGGGCGATGGTGTCGTAATCGTACTCGGTGGTTTCGAAAACTTCCGGGTCCGCCCAGAAACGAATCTTGGTGCCCGTGCCGCGGGCATTGCCGCCCTCAACCAGATCATCCGGGATGGCGTTCTGGAAGTTTTGGTACCAGTGCTTGCCGTCGCGCTTGATCTCCGCCTCCACGCGGGTAGAAAGCGCGTTCACCACGGAAATACCGACACCGTGCAGGCCGCCAGAAACGGCGTAGGAGTCGGAGTCGAACTTACCGCCGGCGTGCAGCTGGGTCATGACCACCTGGACGGTAGGCGCACCAGAGGCGTGCATTTCTACCGGGATGCCACGGCCATTATCGATGACCTCGACGCCGCCATCCTCCAGCAGCTTGACGGTAACCTTATCGGCGTAGCCGGCCATGGCCTCATCGACGGAGTTATCAACGATCTCCCAAATGAGGTGGTGCAGGCCGCGCGAACCGGTCGAACCAATGTACATGCCGGGGCGCTTACGGACGGCCTCGAGGCCCTCCAGGATCGTAATTGACCCGGCATCATATGCGTGTTCTTCAGCCACGGATTCGTGCTCTCCTTTTGGCTATAGCTAATTCTAAGACCTTGACTATTCTACACGGATACCCCCTACTGAAAGACACCCCACACCCGTGAGAGATAGGAATCTGGCGCGCTCTGAGGTTATTTACATTGTGCAGGTCTGAGTAAACCTCAGCCTATTAGCCGTAGGTATCTTGTGATCCTTGGGGTTTGACCCACTGCCGCCCCTCATAATTGCGCCTTTGTTTCGGCCCGTGAATCCGCAGTTCCACAATGACATCGGGGCCTAGGCGGTCAGAGATTTTCCGCAGGATCTGGCGCTGCAGGTAGCGCAGCTCCGTTGCCCACGTGGAGTTATCGCAGGATACATAGACAATCTTGTCTTTAATCCGCTGCGGCTGCGTATGCGCGGCAATGCGCTCGCCCACCAGATGCTCCCAATTGCCCATCACCCAGCCATTAGCCAGATCATGCTCCCACCCACGATTGACCACCTCGCGGTTAATTTGAGATCCCAGGCTCGGCACGGCCAGCGTGCGCCGCTTTTTCCTGCCATCCGGGCCAGTGGGTAAGCCCCGTTGATAGCCCATATACCCCTGCTTTTGCGCCTTCTCCAGCGAGGGCACCGGCATCTTAGGCACCGGACGGGTCAGCTTCGGCGGGTTCTTGGAGGTGGACCGAACCAGCTTGAAGTACTGGGTGACGGGATCAATGCGCTGCTTGCCGACGCCCCCTTGATCCTCACTCATTCCCTTCACCTTCCTCGGCGCTGAGCTTGGAAATGCGGCCGGTCTCGGTATCTTCTACGCTCACGCGGTAGCGCACGATGGGTTCCAAGTTTCCGGGCAAATCCTCATCCACGGCCGCGGTGATAAGCACCTGCTCGGCCTCGGCGGCCAAGTGGACCAGCTGCTTGCGGCGCTTGGCATCGAGCTCGGCAAAGACATCATCCAAGATGAGCACCGGATCGGATCCTCCCTCCTGGCGCAGGAGGTTGAATTCCGCCAGGCGCAGCGCGATGGCATAGGACCACGTCTCGCCGTGGCTGGCAAAGCCCTTGGCCGGCTGATCCCCCAGGTTGAGCACCAGATCATCGCGGTGCGGACCCACCAGGGAAATGCCGCGTTCGATCTCGCGCTGCCGGGCGGCGGCCAACTCGGTGAGCAACACGGCCTCTAGCACCTCGCGATCGGAGGTATCGATCGTGGACTTATACTCCACGTGCGCCGGCCGCGATTCTGGTGCCAGGCCGGAATAGGCGGCGGGGATGTGGTCCAAGAGGGCGTCGACAAGCGCAAGGCGTGCGGCGATCACCTGGGCGCCAAGCCGGGCAAGCTGCGCATCCCAGGTATCCAAGGTGGCTAACGCAGCGGCGCCATCGCTATCGGAATAGCCGCGGCGCAGGCTGCCGGAGGCCGATTTCAGCAGGGCATTGCGTTGCTTGAGCACCTTGTCGTAGTCGGCCTTCACGCCCGCTAGCCGCGGAGTCCGCGAGGCAATGATGCTATCGAGGTAGGCGCGGCGCCCAGCCGGCTCCCCGCGCACCAGGGCCAAGTCCTCTGGGGAGAAGAGCACAGTTTTTACCACGCCCAGCAGCTCGCGGGGGCTGCGCAGGCGGGTGCGATTAATCTGCGCCTGGTTGGCCGCATGGGGCTTAATCAGCAAATGGGTAGTAAGCTCGCGGCCCTGGTTCACCGCGGTAATGGATACCCGCGCGCTATCCGCGCCCTGGCGCACCAGCGGTGCATCGTGGGAAACGCGGTGGGAGGAAAGGTGGGCGGTATAGCCAATGGCCTCAACGATATTGGTCTTGCCAAAGCCATTACGCCCGACAAAAAGGGTGATCCCCGGCCCTAGCTGCACATTAAGTTCGGGCCACGAGCGAAAATCCCGAACATCGAGATCCCTGACGTACATTAGCCCGGCAGGCGAACCGGCATGAGCAGGTAGGTGAAGTTGGTCTCCGGCGTGGGGAAGTTGCCATCTTCATCGGCCTCAGGCAGCTCTTCCGGTTCTGGGATCATGATGGCTGGGCGCGAAGGCTCGGTAAAGCCGAAGACCACGCGGTCGGTATTGATGACGCCCAAGCCATCCTTGAGGTAGCCCGGATTGAAGGCGATGAGGAATTCATCGCGGCCATGGAATGCACACGGCAGGGTCTCGGTGGCGTTACCAGCATCCGCACCGGCGGAAAGGGTTACCTGGCCATCGGCGAATTCCATCCGGATCTGCGCGTTGCGATCCGTCAGCAAAGACACGCGGCGAATTGCTTCCTGGAGCGGGGCGACCTCAATGGAGGCAATATTGGTGTGGCTCTTCGGCAACAGGGGCTGCACATTAGGGAAGTCCGCATCCAGCATGCGCGTGGTGGTCTCGCGATTATCCGCGTGCAGGCCAAAGAGGCCATCGGCACCAATATTGTCATCGGTGCCCACAGCGATTTCCACTGGGATATTCAGGTGCGGATCCAAGGAACGACCGGTTTCCTGCAGGGTCTTCGCAGGCACCAAGAGCTTGGCTTCTACATCCGGCGACTTCGGCTCCCATTCCAAGGTGCGCATTGCCAGGCGGAAGCGGTCCGTTGCCGTCATCTCAATGTCCTTGCCACGGATATCCATGTGCACACCGGTGAGCATGGGCAGGGTGTCATCCTTGCCGGCCGCGGCGGCGACCTGGTGGATGGCCTCGACGAATAGCTGTGGCTGGATGGTGCCGGTAACCTCCGGCAGGACCGGAAGCTGCGGGTAATCATCCAGTGGAATCAGTGGTAGCTCAAAGCGGGAAGAGCCACAGGTAACCAGGGCCTTGGAATCTACCTGGGAGATCTCCACTTCCTTGTTGGGAAGGGAAGCGACGATGTCAGAGAGGAGCTTGCCGGCTACTGCGATCTGTCCGGGTTCATCCACCATGCCGGCGATGCGGACGCGGGTGGATACCTCGTAATCGAAGCCAGTGAACTCAAGACCATTGTCATCCGCGGTGATGAGCATCGCGCGGAGCACAGGCTGGGTGACCTTGGACGGCAGGCTACGAGCAACCCACGCTACGGCGTTGGCAAGGTCATCTTTGGCCACGCGAAATGACACGGCTTCATCCATGGTGCGAAGAGCTCCTCTGAGGCAAGTAGGAAATTTGTTACTTACAAAAGACTGGCTTCCAACTTACCGCATCGGGCGCGGTGCGCCACAACGTGTAATTCCATCTTTGCCTGTCCGATCCGCGCCTGGCCGAAGGCAGGCCGGGCCGAATTTCACACACCCTCTTTCTTCTATACAGATCAGAGAAATAATTTAGTAGTAGTAATAAGCGCTGTGGGATCTGTGGGCAACTAGGTAAACGACAAGTTCAGGACACAGATCCGGGGTGTGCCAATTCTTGTGATCTTGCTGTGATCAATCGGGGCGAAATGTGGACAACTAACGGGATCGCCGTTTTATCCACAGGTTTTGTCATTTGATCACCGATCTACACACAGTGCTGATCACAGGGTGGTTCTCCCAGCATAGAGCCTGTGGAATTTAAAACTGTGAGTAAGATCTACGAATTACAAAGATGGAATTACACAAGTGTGAATAACGCTGTGGATAACTCTTTTCGCAGTTAAGAGAGTACTTTTCGTGGACCTTCTGGGTTCTTTGTGGAATTACACGAAGGTATAGGCGGCTGTGTGGACGGTTTGAACCAGGTTTCGGCGTCTCAGTCAAGAATCTCTGATCTGGTAGTTCTGGTCTCACCTTTAAGTAGTGCGAGCAGAATCCGCGAAGTGACAAAGGGCAGACAAAAGCGCCCTCCTTTATATAAGGAAGGCGCTTAAGGAAGGAGCTGTAGAAAAGGTGACGAGATCTAGGCGCGACCGCGATTCTTGATGCGCTGGGTAAGCGCCTGGATCTCGTCGTAGGTATTGCGCTTTTCAGTCATCTCTTTGCGGATCTTGCGATCCGCGTAAATGACGGTGGTGTGGTCTTTGCCGCCGAACTGTTCACCGATCTTGGGAAGGGATAGCTCCGTGAGCTCGCGGCACAGATACATAGCCAACTGGCGTGCATGCGCCACCGCACGCTTTTTGCCAGCGCCGCGCAGAGTCTCTACATCAATATCGAAGAATTCTGCCGTGACCTCCATGATCGAGGTAGCGGTGATTTGCCTATCGGCGGAATCTGGGGCCAAATCGCGCAACGCGATTTCTGCCATCTCCACGTTGATTGGCTCATTCACCAAGGAAGAATAGGCCGAAACGCGGATCAGTGCGCCTTCGAGCTCACGAATAGATGACTCAAAACGAGAGGCAATGAGCTCAAGCACGGAGCGATCCACTTCGGTGCCGTCATTGGCCGCCTTCTTCATCAAAATCGCGATACGCGTTTCTAGATCTGGCGGCTGAATATCGGTGATAAGACCGCCTTCAAAGCGGGTGCGGAGGCGATCTTCCAGCGTGGTTAGTTGCTTCGGTGGGCGGTCCGAAGACAAAATGATCTGCTTATTGGCTTGGTGCAGCGCATTGAAAGTATGGAAGAACTCTTCCTGGGTGGATTCTTTGCCTTCCAAGAATTGGATGTCATCGACCATCAAAATGTCGAGATTGCGGTAGCGCCGCTTGAATGATTCCTGACGGTCATCGCGCAGGGAATTAATATAGTCATTCGTGAATTCTTCCGAAGACACATACTTCACGCGCAGACCCGGATGCAGTACTTGGGCGTAATTGCCGGCGGCATGCAAAAGGTGCGTTTTACCCAGACCAGAGCCACCCCAGATAAATAGTGGGTTGTACGCACGGGCGGGATTCTCGGCCACAGCCACGGCGGCACCATTGGCAAAACGATTCGAAGAACCGATCACGAAGCTATCGAAGGTGTGCTTTGGATTGAGGGAAGTTTCACGGTTGGGATCGTGCGCCGGGGCCTCGCGCGGGATGCGGGCAGAATTGGTGGCAGCACCAGAGAAATTTCCCGCGGATTCTGCCTGCTGTTGGTTATAGTGCTGGGCCAGCTCATCCAAGCTTGCAGGGGCGTGACTCGACTGCCAATTGTTCTGGGAAGGGGCCTGCTGTGCAGCGGCATCCGTTTGCTGCGGGCGCGGAATGTAGTTCTGGGTAGATTCCGTGTTCTGCGGCGGTTGCGCTTGCGGCGGTTGCTGTTGTTGAGGGGGAGTTGCCTGTTGTGCAGGGTCCGCAGCCGGTGGCTGTGGCTCTTGCGGAGTGGCAAGGGTAACCGCAAAGGAACACGGCCGGCCTAGGTGGCGGGTTAGTGCCTTGGCAATGTGCTCGCCCAACTCATTTTCGACCACATTTTTGGCATCTAGGTTCTCTGCGGCAACGAGGGTGTAGCCCTCAACCATCATGATGGGACGAACCAGTTGGAGGTAAAGGCGCTGCGAGTGCGAAAAACTGGGGACCTCGGAATTGGGTTGCTCGGATTGTGCGAGCAGGTCATCAACGACCGCGCGCCAAACGGCATGCAGGTTCGCTTGTGGGTCAGTCACAACAGGCTACCTTTGTGGAATTTAGTCGGGGACGGGTGGACATTGAATAACAATTTTCACCGCGGATTCCACTGTGGTTTTCACATCGGTTTTTATCGAGTCACCTCGATCTCCACAGAGTTATCCACAGGTGTGGATGAAATAGTTATTCACAGCTTAGTTCATGACTGTGGATAACTCTTCATTGGCCAGTTTATGGCCCTACGCTGCGGAAACTGCAAAAGTCTCAAGCGTTGATTTAGAGTTATCCACATGACCGGTTGGGCTGTGGAATTTGATTCTTCTGTTCTACCGCCGAAACGGCGGGTGTGTCTAGCGAGAAAAATTCACCACCCGGGTGTGGGTTGGGGTGGGCCTCGCGGTGTGGTGGATTAGGTGCAGTAAGAGCGCAGAATCTGGCCCTCTAGCTGCAGGAAAAAACATTTATGTAATTTCGGGTGTACCCGGGTGTCGATTTGTTTCCAGCGGCAGAAATCACGTAATCTGACATGGTCTATTGCAACGAAGAGTTGCGCGTGAAAGTGACAGCGTCACCTCGCACTGGCTGGGCCCGTCGGCTAGCCGTGCACCGGAGAGACTGTGATGCGTCAGGTTCATGGAATCTATTCATCAGTGGGCGTGCCGCTGCACTGCGGTGGTGTGCCTACGCACAACTTCAAGGAGAATTAACGTGGCAAAGGGTAAGCGCACGTTCCAGCCGAACAACCGTCGTCGTGCTCGTAAGCACGGCTTCCGCACCCGCATGAGCACCCGTGCAGGTCGCGCCATTGTTGCAGCTCGTCGCAAGAAGGGCCGCGCAAAGCTGACTGCATAAGTTATGCTTCCAGCCCAGCACAAGCTCACGTCGCCGACGCAATTTCGGCGCACGATGAAGGGCAGTCGCCGGGCGGGCACTCGTACGGTCGTCGTGCATGCGCGCGACAACGCAGGTACGGACAAGGCAGCCGATATCGCCGCCACCGGGCCGCGATTTGGGCTGATTGTTTCTAAAGCCGTCGGGAATGCAGTGGTTCGCCACCGCACCTCCCGGCGGCTTCGCCATGTGTGCATGACATTCATTCCCAAGCTGCCCGCCAGCGTGGACGTTGTCATCCGTGCCTTGCCCGCCAGCGCTACTGCTAGCAGTGAGCAATTAGAAAAAGATCTTGCCAAAGCACTGCGCAAGCAATGGGATATCTAAATTCCCGCGGGGAGGAAATTCCCCCAGCCAGAGGATTGGCCAAACCAATGGTCAAAGTGGTTCGTTTCTACCAAAAACACGTCTCTGGCCTTAAGATGGTATCGACCTGTCGGTTCGAGCCGACATGCAGTGCTTATGCCCTAGAGGCGCTTTCTCAACACGGCGCAATCAAGGGTACGGCGATGGCAATAGCCAGGGTCTGCAAATGCGGCCCCTGGCATCCGGGCGGATTCGATCCGGTCCCGGGTACCAACAACAATTGAGGATTAAACACTCGTGCTTAATTTCATTTACTGGCCAGTTTCGGCCGTTTTGTGGTTCTGGCACTGGCTGCTGTCCCTCGTAATGGACCCCGCCTGGGGCATTACCTGGATTCTGGCCATTGTGCTGCTGACCTGGACGCTTAAGGCACTCATGGTCAAGCCGACCATTAGCCAGATTCGTTCCTCGCGCAAGATGCAGGAAATCCAGCCTAAGGTGCAGGAAATCCGCGCGAAGTACGGTAATGATCAAACCAAGGCCGCGCAGGAAATGCAGAAGGTCTACAAGGAGTCCGGCGTTCGTCCGATGGCCGGCTGCCTGCCGGTCTTCGTGCAGATTCCAATGTTCGTTGGTTTGTTCCACGTGCTGCGCTCCTTCGACCGCACCGTTGCAGTAGCCGGTGGCATCGGCCACCCCAGTGGCGATCCAATGTCCATTGAGGACAACGCTAATACCGCGAACTACATCTTTAAGCCGGACCTGGTCCAGCAGTTCCTAGACGCCAAGATCTTTGATGTTCCGCTGGTGACCAACCTGCGCTTGAACTCGCCGATTGTAGAGGGTGTTACTACCAGCCAGGCTGCCGTCATCATCGTTCCGATGATCGCCGTCATTGCGGTTATGACGCACTTCAACGCCCGCATGAGCCTGAACCGCCAGGAAAAGCGCCGTGCTGCTGGCAAGACCCAAGCACCGCAGGGTCAAAATGCGGAAATGATGCAGCAGCAAATGGCCATGATGTCCAAGATGATGCTGTGGGTAGCGCCAGTGATGCTGATTTTGACTGGATTTATCTATCCTATAGGGCTCCTTTTTTACATGCTTGCTAATACGGTCTGGACCTTCTTCCAAACCCGCATCGTCTATGCCAAGATGGACCGCGAGGAAGAAGAAGAGGAAGCCGCTAAGGTTGAGGCCAAGCGCACTTCCGCGCCTAAGCCGGGTGCCCGCAAGAAGGACAACCGCACCAAGAAACAGCGCAAAAACAAATAAACACGGAGGAGAACCCCATCGTGTCCGAGATGGACCCGTCAGTAGTATTCGGCTCCCGCTTGCCCCTCGCGCAGGCTTACCATGATTCGCTCGCTACAGACGGGTCCACTCGTGGTTTTATAGGCCCCCGCGAGGTGCCACGCTTGTGGGACAGGCACATTATTAACTGTGCCGTCGTCAAGCAGGCAATCCCGGAGGGTGCCACGGTTATCGACGTCGGCTCGGGTGCCGGGCTGCCCGGCATTCCGCTGGCCATTGCGCGCCCGGACCTGCAGATCACTCTGATCGAGCCGCTGCTCAAGCGCTATAACTACCTCAACGAAGTCGTAGAAGAGCTGGGCCTAGACAACGTGACGGTCCTGCGCGGCCGTGCCGAAGAGGGACCGATTAAAAAGGCCGTGGCGGGAGCAGACGTGGTCACCTCCCGCGCCGTCGCGCCCCTGGGCAAGCTGGCGAAGTGGTCGCTGCCGCTCGTGCGCAAGGGTGGCGAGATGATCGCGCTGAAGGGTTCTTCGGTACACGAGGAACTGGAACGCGATGCCGCCGACATTAAGAAGGCCGGCGGTGGAAAGGCCGAGGTCAGCACCATCGAGGGAACCACGATCATTCGTGTCCCGCGCGTGAACTAAAGTAGACGGCATGACTAATCCGCGCCTTATCACCATTGCTAACCAGAAAGGCGGCGTAGGCAAAACCACCTCCGCCGCCAACTTGGCCGCAGCGCTAGCCACAGAGGGCAAAAAAGTGCTGGTGATCGATCTTGACCCGCAGGGAAACGCCTCCACGGCCATGGGCGCGGAACATAATTCCGGCACCGATTCCAGCTATGAGGTGCTCCTTGGGGACTGCACCGCCGAGAAGGCCATGCAGCCCTCCTCGCACAACGAGAACCTCTTCTGCATCCCCGCCACCATTGATCTGGCTGGCGCAGAGATTGAAATGGTCTCCTTGGTACGCCGTGAATTTCGGCTGTACGACGCCCTACATAATGGCTTCCTTGAAGAGCACGGCTTCGAATATGTCTTCATTGATTGCCCGCCATCGCTGGGTTTGCTCACCATTAACGCGATGACCTGCGCTGAAGAGGTCATCATCCCGATTCAATGCGAGTATTACGCCCTGGAGGGCGTGGGCCAGCTGCTGGGCAATATCTCCATGATTCGCGAGCACCTCAACGAGGATCTGCATATTTCCGCCGTGCTGCTGACCATGTATGACGCCCGCACGCGCTTGGCCGAGGACGTGGCCGATAACGTCCGCGAACAGTTCGGAGCCGTGGTGCTGGCCAATGTTATCCCGCGCTCCGTGCGCGTTTCCGAGGCACCGGGGTACGGTACTACGGTTATTGATTACGCTCCCTCGTCCACCGGTGCCCGCGCCTACCTTGCGGCCGCGCGCGAGCTTGACCGGCGTGGCGATTACCGCCCGCACCCGACCACCGGGGCGATTGGCGTGAGCCCAGAGATTTACGCGGAATTGGAAGGATAGGAACTCATGGCAGAACAGAAGCAAGGCGGCCTTGGCAAAGGCCTAGCCGCACTCATCCCGTCCGGTCCTGATGCTCCTACCCGCAAGCCGCGCTTGGGCGATTCCGCCGCGGATATTATTTTGGGAAATTCCACCCCGCAGCCGGGCCGGAAAGGTGGTGAAGGCAAGCGCGTAAAGGGAGCCCCCACCATTCAGCAGGGTTCTGGCTCTAAGTCCTCCAAGAAGCGCCAAGCCACCCCGGCTCCTATCGGTGCGACCTACCGTGAGATTTCCATTGGGGATATCATCCCCAACCCGAAGCAGCCGCGCACCGTCTTCGACGAGGATGAACTCGGCGAGCTCGTCCACTCGATCCGCGAGTTTGGCCTGTTGCAGCCCGTGGTTGTTCGTCCTTCCGAGGAAGGCGGCTTTGAGCTCATCATGGGTGAGCGGCGTTGGCGCGCTTCCTCCAAGGCGGGCCTGGCCACGATTCCGGCCATCGTGCGCGATACCAAGGATGACAACCTGCTGCGCGATGCCCTGCTGGAGAACATCCACCGCGTACAGCTCAATCCCTTGGAAGAGGCACACGCCTACCAACAGCTGCTGGAAGAATTCGGCGTTACCCAGAACGAGCTGGCGGATCGCATTGGCCGTTCGCGCCCGCAGGTGACCAATATGCTGCGCCTGCTCAAGCTGCCGGTAGAGGTACAAAAGCGCGTAGCTGCTGGTACCTTATCTGCCGGCCACGCGCGTGCCCTTTTGTCCTTGGATGACACCGAGGCCATGGAATACATTGCCAACCGCATCATCGCGGAGGGCCTGTCCGTACGCGCGACCGAGGAGGCAGTCACCCTCTACAAGCGCGATGGTAAGCCGGCCGAGTCCAAGAAGAAGCAGCCGGCACCGCAGCCGCAGTACTTTACCGATTCCGCTGAGCGCCTGTCCGACCGTTTCGATACCAAGGTCACCGTGACCATGGGCAAGCGCAAGGGCAAGATGGTCGTGGAATTTGGTGACCAAGAAGATTTCGAGCGCATCATGGCGCTCATTGAGGGCCAGCACTAAACCGGGGCGATGATCCTCGAGCCGGTACGCGAAGGCGCGCGCATTCACCGCCAGGCTGCGCGCAGCACCTTTTGGGAGCTGGAGGCCTCCGTGGTCGATCCCGCCTTTGAAAAGGAAGCGTGGCTGGCTACTACCCTGCTCTCCTTTGGTCAGTGCGGCTTTACCGTGGGCGAGGACGCCACCATTCTCTTTTGCTCCCGCGAGGATGCTGCCGGCGCCGCCAAGCTTCCCACCGCCCCCATTTCAAACGATGCGGAGATCATTACCTCGCTCTTCGTTAAGGCACATTTAATGGGGCGTGGCATTGAAGCAGTGCTTGTTGACGCCGCCATTATGCACCTCACTAACCGCGGCAGCACCGCCGTGGAGGCCTTTGGCTATTACGGTGATCCGGCCGCTGCGGCGGATTTCTTGGGCCACAAACCGGCCTATATCGGGCTGATGTCTTATGAGACTTTGCGCTCCGCCGGCTTTGAGGTGGCCGCGGATCACCCAGTACTCCCCCGCTTGCGGCTCGAGCTGCCGCCCGAGCACGATATGCTCAGCGCGGCAGCGGCCGAAGACCTCCTAGCCCGCGCCTTGGCCTAGATTCTAGGCCTAGGCCTGCTCGGCCTGGAGCAGCTCGGAGAACTTATAGGTGCCGGTTACGGCGGTGTCCTGCTCCATGAGGTACATGCGCTTTACGGCAATCACGATCGCCTCCGCAATGTCATCGCGGCGGGACGGGTTGGTGAGGATCTTTATGTCCTCTGGGTTGGTCAGGTAGCCCAGTACGATCTGGATGACCGGCATCTGCGTCAAGCGCAGCAGGTCCCAGGTGCGGCCGTGGTTGCCGCAGTCCAGTAGCTCAGTGCGCGCGACAATCTCGCGTTGGATGAAACCGGAAAGGGTCTCACCAATGAGTGAGGAGTTGCCGGATTCGGAACCGAAGTAGAAGGTGGCAACACCATTGGCCTTCTCATTGGGGTAGGAATCGCAGGCTAGGGAAATGACCATGTCCGCATCGAAGGCGTTGGCCAGCTCGGCGCGGGACTTGACGTCCGCATCGGAGGTCCGAGGGCGGGAGATGATGGTCTCCATGCCTGCGGCAATCATGCGCCCCTCGATGCGCTGGGTGAGGTCCCACAGGATCTCCTGCTCGGAAATATCACCGAAGCGACCCTTGACCAGCTGGCCGGCGTCGCCGCCGCTCAAGGCGGGATCGATGACAACGCGCTTGCCCGCCAGCTTAGGGCCGGCGTTGCGGACGCGCTCACGCTCTTGGATATTGTGCGCGGAGCCGCCGGTAATACGGCGGCCAAGCAGTCCAAGGGCGCGGATGGTGGCGGGGCCGCACACACCATCTTCTTGCAGGCCGCAGTTGTGCTGATATTCCTTCAGGGCCGCGTGGGTATTAGTACCGAAGTGTCCGTCTACGCGCTGCTGGTAGAAGCCGAGCTCCTGCAGTTGTTGCTGGAGCTGCGAGATATCGTCACCCACCAGCTCATTCGCAGGCTCGTAGCTAAGGACGCGGCTGCCGAGCGTGTACGAGGCTTGGCGCAGTTCGCGCAGGGTGAGATCGTCGATCTCGCCCGTGGGCACGATACCGCGGGATTGCTGGAAGGCCTTGAGGACCTCAGACAAATTGGCATCAAAGCTCTTGTCGCTCTCGGAGTACTTCTGCTTCTTCCACGCAGAAAGTTCCCCCTTGAAATCTGACAAGAGGCCGAGACGGGCCAAGGTAGCGCGAGCCTCAGCTACACGCACGCTTGTATCGCCGACTCGAAGAACGCGATTCACGCCTTATACCCCTTTCACAGCCCGCTTTAGTTAGGGCCGCATTCCAGAATTTCTACACGCTTAATCTAATAGGAATTAGATTAACAGTTAAAGCTGCTTTTTCACTTGCGCCACGATGTCATCTTTAGAACGCAGACCCACAAATTCGTCTACCTTCTCGCCGTGGTTGAAAATCAGCACATTGGGGATGGACATGATCTGGAACATGGCGCCTAGGTTGCGCTCTTCATCGACGTTAACCTTGGCGACGGTGACTTGGCCGTCCAACTCCTCCGCTACCTCTTCCAGGATGGGGGAAAGCTTCTTGCACGGGCCACACCACTCGGCCCAGAAGTCGACGATGACGGGCTTATCGGACTCGATGACGTCCTTACGGAACGTATCGGTGGTTACTTTCTTGACGTTGCTCATACTGAATTAACGGTTTTCTGCGAGGAAATGTTCCGCATCAATTGCCGCACGGCAACCGGAGCCGGCCGCGGTAATTGCCTGCTGGTAGTGGTCATCCACCAAGTCACCGCAGGCGAAAACGCCTGGCAGGGAGGTCTTGGTGGTGGGTTGTTCAACTACAACATAGCCGTTGTCATTGAGCTTGACCTGATCATTGAGGAAGGAAGAGCGCGGATCATGGCCAATTGCTACGAACATGGCAGTGACGTCCAAAGTGGAAGTCTCGCCGTTGGTGACGTCCTTGAGTTTGAGTCCGCCGACCTTGCCATCGGCTTCAATAACTTCTTCGACGACCTTATTGGTCTCCCACTTGATCTTTTCGTTGGCCTGGGCGCGCTCCAGCATGATCTTGGAGGCGCGGAAGTTCTCGGAGCGGTTCACAATGGTGACAGAGTCCGCGAACTTGGTGAGGAAGGTAGCCTCCTCCATGGCGGAGTCGCCGCCGCCGATAACGGCAATATTGTGGCCCTTGAAGAAGAAGCCATCGCAGGTAGCGCAGGTGGATACACCGCGGCCGGATAGTTCTTCCTCACCGGGAACGCCGAGGTGGCGCGGGGCGGCACCGGTGGCGAGGATAACGGTGCGGGCCTCAAAGAGCTCGTCGCCGACGTGCAGCTTTTTAATTTCGCCTTCTAGCTCTACGGAGTCAACGACCTCCATGCGGAGATCCGCACCGAAGCGGATGGCCTGGGCGCGCATTTCTTCCATGAGTTCTGGGCCCATGATGCCCTTTTGGAAGCCGGGGTAGTTTTCTACCTCGGTGGTATTCATAAGCTCGCCGCCGTACTCGAAGCCCTCGAAGACAATCGGGTTGAGCTCGGCGCGTGCCGCGTACAGCGCGGCGGTGTAACCGGCAGGGCCGGAACCTACGATGGCAACATCGTGGACGGTCATTGCTAACTCCCTTAAATCAGAGTGTGGTTTCGCGTAACGCCCTGAGTCTACCCGCCGCGCTGACAAACGTCGGTATTAGCAAACTCACCCCATGGCGGCGCGTAGGACTTCCCTCGCTCGGGCGCGGCGGGATTTGATGGTGCCGGGCTTTACCCCTTGGGCGGTGGCAACTTCGCCGACGCGGAATCCGGCGACGTCGGTAAGCACCAGCGCCTCGCGCTGATCCTCCCGCAGCAACTGCATTGCCTCGCGCACCACCAGCTGCTCCGCTAGGTTTTCGGAAGGGTTATGCGCGAGCAGCGGGTTGCGATCGTCATCAAAGTCCTCCGCATCTAATGAAGCATTTTCCCTGTTAGAACGGTGGTTCAAGTAGTCATAGCCAGAGTTTTTCACCAGCCGGTGCAGCCAGGTCGATAGCGCAGACTCGCGGCGATAGGAGTGCAGGTTGCAGCTGGCGCGCAGGAAGGCTTCCTGGACCACATCTTGGGCATCGTGATCGTTTCTGGTGTAGCGCCGCGCTACCGTGGTCAGCCGCGTGCGGTGGCGTTCCACGATGGCGGAAAAGGCCTTATTGTCCCCCTCAATAAAAGCATCAACTAGTTCTTCGTCACTGCGGTCATGACTGAGCGTCATATGTAGATTCCCCCCGGATCAACAACTGTTATACACAGTGTGACCCGAGGGGAACTAGGGCGCGAGCGCTAGGCTGTACAGTTTATTGACCAGCCCGCACGCGGAGGGTGCGCCGCAGGTTATCGCGGCATTCCAGCAGGATACGGCGCAGCGCTCCTGGCAGCTTTCGGTGCAGCAGGCGCGTGGTGGCGGCATCGGCCATCGGCAACTCCGGGTAGAAGCCGCGGATGAGGCGGTTAGCAATCTCAATCGGGTGCGCGGCCCAGATGTCTTCCACGCGGGAGAATAACTCCTCCGCAAAGGCCTCCTGCAGGCTAGCTGAGCGCGGGGCATTGAAACCGGCGACCAGTGCGTCCACCTCGGCATTGGAATATGCGCCGGGCGTAAGTGCCTTATCGAACGCGGAGCGCTTGGTCTCCGGCGTGGGGAAGGCGTGGCTGGCGCCGAGGAATTCGGTCGCGCCGGTCAGCGTATTATCGCGCTGCTTTTCCTCTTCGAGCTCGGCCGGGGTTACGGCATTGCGGGCCGCGAGGGCGCGCAAGATCGACCAGCGGATTTCGGGGTCCACGCGAAGGCCGGCAATGTCACCGGAGAGCAGGGCCTTAAGGCGCGCGGTGCCGGACTCCTCCGGCGTTGCGGCGAGTGCGCGGATGGCGGCGCGAGCGAGCACAAGCTGCGCGTCCGAGGCTGGTTCGGCCTCGTCCAGATGGCCCCAGATCGCCTCGGCATAGTCGGTGCGGACCTGCTCGCGGTCGGCGTCTGCAACATAGTGGGCAATGGCAAAATTGGCATTGGCGCAGGCAGCAGCCAGCAGCGTCGTGTTGGTCTCGTAGGCTTCGTGCTTGACGACGACCCCCACATAGTCAATCGCCGACATTTCCCCATCGCGGGTGAGGTTCCACAGGGCGGTCCAGATTACCGCGCGGGTCAATTCATCCTCGATGTCGGTCAGGCGCTCACTCGCTGTGTCTAGGGAGGTCTCGTCGAAGCGGATCTTGGCGTAGGTATGGTCGGCGTCGTTAAGCAGCAGCAATGCCGGGGCCGGAAGGCCTGCCGCTTCATCGATGATGGTGCGGGTGGTGCCATCACCGGCCGGGAGATCGATGTCGATCTCGCGGTACTTGTGCAGGGACGCATCAAAGAGCGAAGCGCTCAGGCGGTGCGGGCGGGTGACGTCTTCGGCGTCTGCATTGATGGCCAGCTCTGCGATCTTCTCGCCTTCGGTGTGCAACTCCGGGGTGAGGGTATCCGGGCCCCAGGTGCGCAGCCAGGCTTGGGACCAGGCATCAAGATCGCGGTTCGTGTGCTTTTTTAGCGCTTTCAGGAGGTCATCAAAGGTGGCGGCGGCGAAGGCGTGTTCTTGGAAGTAGTCGCGCGCCCCGGCGTAGAAATTATCGCGACCGACATAGTGCACCAGTTGCTTGAGAACCGCCGCGCCCTTGGCATAGGTGATGCCATCGAAATTTTGTCGCGCTGCATCCACATCGGGAATCTGCGCCTTGATCGGGTGCGTGGTGGGTAGTTGATCCTGCAGGTAGGCCCAGTTCTTGCGAGCTCCGGCAAAATTGGCCCAGGCCTCGGTGTACTCGGTGCCGTGGACGGAAGAATCCGCGCCCATGAACTCCGCGAAAGACTCTTTGAGCCAGAGGTCATCCCACCACTGCGGAGTGACCAGATCACCGAACCACATATGGGACATCTCGTGCAGGATGGTATTTGCACGGCCGGCATGCTGCGCGCGGGTAGCGCGGGAGCGGAAGATGTAGTTCTCCGTAAACGTCACCAGGCCGGGATTTTCCATCGCGCCGAGGTTGTATTCGGGTACGAAGATGGAATCGTACTTGCCCCACGGATAGGGATAGCCAAAGTTCTGGTGGAAAAAGTCCATGCCTTGGGCGGTAAGTCCTAGGATTTCGTCGTCTAGGTGCTCAAACATGGATGCGCGCGCAAAGGCGCGCAGCTTCGCCGAGTGGCTGCCATCCGGGGCGGTCCAGGTGCGCTCTTGGTACTGGTAGGGGCCGGCGGCGAAAGAAGTCAGGTACGTCGACAGCGGCGGGGTCGGAGCAAAAGTAACGGTGGCGAGATCGCCCTCCTCGCTGCGTTCGACTTCCGGTTGGTTGGAAAGGATCTGCCACTTTTTCGGTGCGGTCATGCGCACGTGGAAGACGGCCTTGAGATCCGGCTGCTCCAGGCAGGGGAAGATGCGGCGGGCGTCGGAAGGCTCGAGGTGTGAATACAGGTAGGTCGCGTCATCGGCCTGATCGTGCATCCGATGCAGCCCCTGGCCAGTGCGCGAATAGCGCGAGTGGCCGGTGACCTCGATGGCGAGCTCCTCCCCTACCGGCAGGCCGTGCAGCCGGATGATGCTGCCATCAAAGTCCACCTCCTGCGGGGTGCCATTGATCTTGACCTCCGCGACGGATTCGCCCAGGTAATCAAGGAAAAGCTCGGGTTCGCTGCTGCTGAGTTCGAGGCGGGTAGTCACGCGGTAGGTGGGGCTATCGAGTACTTCCGAGAGATCGAGGTGGAGGTGATAGGCGCGCAGGTCCACCGCCGCTGCGCGTTCTTGGAGCAACTCGTGCTGCGTCTTATTTTGTGGTGCGGTCATATCTACGAACTATAGTTACCGCCGTCACGTAGGGTGCGGGGTTGGGGTCCTAAGCTCCGCTGCCCTTTAGAGGCAAACTACCCAGCGGGTATTGGGACCTCGCTGTGGACCAGTTGGATTTGAAGCGTCCTGGGTTTAGTTCCTACCTCTGCTAAGGAAGGATTGGCACTATGCCCAGAAAGTATTCCGCCGAATTCAAGGAGAAGGCGATCCATCAAGTCCTAGAGATGGTCCGTCGGAGTCCTGCTCACGGCAACGCGCGTACGAGGAAGTCGGAGAGCTCCTTGGCGTGTCCCACCACACGTTACGCGCCTGGTACCGTGACAGCGTCGCCCATGAGCAGACGGCACCAACAGGTAGCGAAACCATGGAAGAAGAGCTCAAACGGCTACGCCGGGAAAACCGCGAGCTGAAACGAGCCAACGGAATCCTCAAGACTGCCTCGGCTTTTTCGCGGCGGAACTCGACCGACCCACGACCAGATGATCTCCTACATCGACGAGTACAAGGAACAATTTGGGGTCGAGGCCATCTGCCGTGTTCTGAAACAAGCAGACCGTGGATTCATCACCTCCCGCGGCTACCGTAAAGCCACCACCCGCGCCCCGAGTGCGAGGGCCTTAAGCGATAGCCTGCTTATCCCAGAGATTCAGCGCGTCCATGCGGAAAACTTCTCGGTCTACGGCATCCGCAAGATGTGGCACGCCATGAACCGTGAGGGCTTTCATATCGGCCGCGACAAGACCGCACGTCTGATGAAACTTGCAGGTGTGTCTGGTCGACGACGTGGACGCACCCCGGTGACCACGATCAGCCCTAAGGTGCCGGATCATCGTCCGGATCTTGTGCAGCGAAACTTCCGGGCCACAGCACCTGGGCGACTTTGGGTCGCCGACATTACCTATGTTCGCACCCTGTCAGGATTCGCCTACACCGCGTTTGTCATTGACGTCTACAGCCGCAAAATAGTCGGTGTTGCCACCCGATTTACGATGCGCACTGATGCGCTGCCGATGGAGGCACTGGAACATGCGTTAACGACTGCAGGGCGAATCCACGGCGACCAGCTGATACACCACAGTGACCGGGGAAGTCAGTACGTGTCACTGAAATACTCCACCGCACTGGCCGAAGCCGAGATCCGGCCGAGTGTCGGCACAGTCGGAGATTCCTATGACAACGCGCTGGCCGAGACAGTTAACGGTCTCTACAAGGCTGAACTTATCCATCCTCAAGGCCCGTGGACATCAGTAGGAGAAGTCGAGCTAGCCACCCTGCGGTGGGTGCACTGGTGGAACACCAAACGTCTTCACGAGGCGTTGGACTACGCCACCCCACAAGAAGTAGAAACCGAGTACTATCTCACCGAGCCCATCAACACAGGGCCGTAAAAGAAGCGGAACCAAACCCAGGACGTTTCAATGTTTTCCGCCCAGCTATCTGAACGAATGGGCAGGTAGATCCATTAATTAGCACACATATGCTTTAGCATATGGCGGAACATACGCTATAACATATGTTCTGCCATAAGGTGGGCCTCGCGGGCGCACAGAGGTGGGGCGAACGACTACGCAGATTTCTACCCGCAGTAGAGAAAAGGTAGCTACGGCCTCGGTGTGGGAGTATTGCGAAACCTTCGCGCGCGCATTAGCCTAAAAGTGACAGCACAGTTCATCCCTGAATTGCGGCTGCACAATAAAAAGGGCCCCAACGAGCGGCCACTCGTTGAGACCCTCGGGCCTAAAGACCCACGTGAAGCGTCACTGCAATGAGCTTCACTGTTACGGTCGCAAGTGTTATCACCTTGATTGCCACATCGAGCCGGCTAAGCTTCGTGGCGTCAAGGTCTTTTCTTTTGCGACCGGGTGTATCCAATGAGTGCTTACCCATTGTCTACCTCCCTTTTACGTCGTAGGGTTGTCCGCTCGCCTGAAAAAAGGGCGCGCGGGACAGCCCACGTCACGCGCGGGCCTTACCGCGCACCGACGAGGAAGTCACGCCCACACCCCACCACAAGTAGCGGGGTGTGATTGTGAACCAGCACTAACGCTAGCAGCCACCCCTGACGAGACCTAGAAGCATGATTCCACCTCCGCCTTTATAAAGTTATGCACGAGGGAAAACACGCACAGAGACACTCGTAGCCGCCCTCAAGTCTGCTGATTTCCTCGCCTACGGGTTGAGAATAAGCATACGAACCCGCAGGTAGGACTACATATGGGTGGACATATGCTAAAGCGTATGCCGTGCCATATGCCTAAACATACGGCATGTACTGTGGGGCGTATATTCACCCGCCCCATCGCGGTAGCTATGCGTTTTCAACGCCCGATACACCGTAGGGCTTGAACGGAATTCATGTAGGCGCAATCAGGGGCTATAAAGTATCGCATTACTTGCATCCAAACCTGTACATTCAGAGAATTGCCTTGGACTGGCGGTAACAGGTACCAGATATGCGTTCGTAAAATTCGCGCGCGTTAATGTCGCTCCACGAAGGTCTGACTCGCTAAGAATTGCGTTCGTAAAATCTGCGTCGGTGAAATCTGCCGATTTCAAGTTAGCCCATGCCACCATGGAGCCGCGAAACGAGCATCCTTTGCATATGCTTCCTTCGAGATTGATATCCGTCAGGTCATAGTTGGACATATCTTTCCCGGAAATGTCTTTCCCAGCGAGCTCCGTGGCCCACGATTGAGGCATCGTTTTGTACATTTGCTATTTAATCTGCGGTGAATTGATAATCCATTGCGGGCAACGGCCTTGGTAGCCAAGACAGTGGGTGGTTACAACTCCGTAAGGTTTGCCGTCCCTTATCTTGTTGAAGCCAACCACCGTTAATATGTCTGTGGTTTCAACTTTCCGGCACTTCTTAAAAGGTCCCCAACCTGAGCAGGAAATATGATCCATGGGCAGGCGATATTCATAGCGGTCGCCGGAGCGCTTAATTTTTGGCGCATATTTTGTTGAAGCTTGTGAAGCACGAATGGATAGACCGTGTTTGTTCTGGTTTTTCGCCCGAGCCTTTTCCCGAAGGTAAACCAGCTTTCCATTTTTATCCGTCCACTGCGACACGATAGTGTAAGGGCCTTTATTTCCAAAGAAAGATAATTCCGAGTCGACAGAAGTGTCGAGGTTCTTCGAAGCGGCAGCTTCTGTCAAGATTTCCTCCGCTGTAGAGTCATAGCTTTCCACTGTTCCTGGGATTACCCCGAAATCTTCTGTAGGGGCAGAGGTAGATGCATTGGCAGCTGGTTGAGACAAATTAGCCATTAGAAGTAGAGCAGCCATTGTCTTGCCTAGTGCGTTTTTGGTCCAGTATTTCCGCACGATAGAGTCTCCCACTTGTAGAAAAGCACTTATCCTAAAAGTACCTTCTCTAATTAACGAAGGGAATGCTCATATGCATGATATGAAATACAAACTGGATGAGTGGCCGATCTGTATTGCGAGGGTTTCATAACAGGAGAAGGTGCTGTTGCAAAGTTGGGCGGAGAGCCGAGACGACCCAGTTTCTCATTTCCTG